>JAXJUM010000037.1:0-10880 GCA_036309045.1 Acutalibacteraceae bacterium | reverse complement strand
TCAGTATTTCTGCGGTTTTTGCCTTGAAATCACTCGTTTTGAAACAAAAATCCAGCACTTTTTCTATTCTCAAACAAGCCCTAAAAGAAGTATTATTTATACAACAATAAGGAAAAGGGAGATAAAAAGAAATATGAAACCTATAATTAGGATATTGGGGCGATACAAAAAAGAGGCTATACTGGGGCCTTTGTTTAAACTTCTGGAGGCATTGTTTGAATTGTTTGTGCCTTTAGTAGTAGCCTCTCTTATAGATTACGGTATAGCCAGTCAGGATAAGCCATATATAATAAAAATGTTTCTTCTTTTAATTCTGCTTGCGGTTGTTGGTTTGGTGTGTTCAATTACAGCACAGTATTTTGCAGCTAAGGCGGCTGTTGGTGTAGGCACAAAATTGAGATCAGACTTGTTCCGTAAGATACAAAGTTTATCTTTTACAGAACTGGACAAGCTAGGTACATCAACAATGATAACTCGAATGACAAGTGATGTTAATCAAGTGCAAAGCGGTGTTAATCTGGTTTTACGGCTTTTTTTGCGTTCTCCGTTTATTGTATTTGGTGCTATGATTATGGCTTTTACCATTGATTTTAACAGTGCGTTGGTATTTGTAGGTGCAATTCCTGTTCTTGCTGTGGTTGTATTTGCAATTATGCTTATAAGTATTCCTCTTTATAAGAGGGTTCAAAGTAAACTGGATAAGGTTACAGGCAAAACCAGAGAAAATCTCACAGGTACAAGAGTTATAAGAGCTTTTTGTATGGAAGAGCAAGAAATTGAAAGTTTTAAAGAGCTTAATGAAGAGCTGTCAAAGGCGCAAAAATATGTAGGCAAAATATCTGCATTAATGAATCCTGCTACGTATGTGATTATCAATGTAGCTATTGTTGTACTTGTTTATGTGGGAGCAATTAGAGTAGAACAGGGGATTATCACTCAGGGTTCTGTGGTTGCACTTTATAATTATATGTCACAGATTTTGATAGAGTTGATAAAGTTGGCGAATCTTATTATTACAACCACAAAATCTGTTGCTTGTGCAAACCGTGTTGCAACAGTGCTAGAAATAGAGTCAAGTCTTGAAAAAATTTCTGATGATAGAATAAAAACTGAAAATCATATTGATTTTGTAGATGTTGCTCTTACCTATAAAGATGCGAGTGAGGAAAGCCTTAGTGATATTAGCTTTGGAGTAAAAAGAGGAGAAACCGTGGGTGTTATCGGTGGCACAGGTTCAGGAAAATCTTCTCTTGTAAATCTGATTCCTCATTTTTATGATTGCACCAAAGGCGGTGTTTATATTGATGGGATAAATGTAAAATCATATCCTGTAAATGAACTAAGAAAAAAAATAGGGATTGTATTGCAAAAATCTGTGCTTTTTAAAGGTACAATCAAAGAAAATATAGCTTGGGGTAAAGATAATGCCAGTGATACAGATATTGAAAAAGCATTAGAAATTGCTCAGGCTAAAGATGTTGTAACAAGCAAGAAGAACGGAATTAATGAAGAGATTGAGCAAGGCGGTAAAAATCTTTCAGGGGGACAAAGACAAAGGCTGACTATTGCCAGAGCGATTGTAAAACAGTCTGAAATACTTATTCTTGATGATAGTGCTTCAGCACTGGACTATGCAACTGATGCAAAACTAAGACAAGCTATTAAAGGCTTGAATGATACAACAGTGTTTATAGTATCACAGAGAACGTCTTCAATTATGTCTGCAGATAAGATAATAGTTCTTGATGATGGTAAAATAGCAGGCATAGGTACACACTCACAGCTTTTAGAAAGTTGCGATGTATATAAAGAAATATATTCTTCACAAACAGACGGGCAGGTGAGTGGGCAATGAAGCAAAAAGAAATTATAACTAAAGTACTTCGTTATATAAAGGGATACAGATGGTATCTTATCTTTTCAATTATCCTTGCAGTTGTAACAGTATCTTTAACATTATATATACCCGTTCTGGTGGGCAATGCGATTGACTGTATTGTTGAAGCAGGAAAAGTAGATTTTGAAAAAATAATGCCGATTATTCTAAAAATTATTATTTCTGCAACTTGCACAGCTTTGGCTCAGTGGATAATGAGTATGTGTAATAACAAAATAACATATCACGTTTCAAGAGATATAAGAAACGAGGCTATTGAAAAAATCGAAAGGCTTCCACTGAACTATCTTGATACCCACCCAAGTGGTGACACTGTAAGCAGAGTTATTGCAGATGTAGACCAGTTTTCGGACGGCTTGTTGATGGGATTTACACAGCTTTTTACAGGTATAATAACTATAATAGGTACACTTGGTTTTATGCTTTCTGTGAACTATATTATTACTCTTATTGTTGTTCTGGTAACTCCTTTGTCACTCTTTGTAGCTAAGTTTATAGCCTCAAAAACATATAATCTGTTTAAAAAACAGTCAGAAATTCGTGGAGAGCAAACTTCTTTTATAGAAGAAATGGTTGAAAATCAAAAGGTTGTGCAAGCATATAATCACGAGAATGAAAATCAAGAAAAGTTTGATAAAATTAATAACAGATTGTCCGAAAGTTCATTAAAAGCGATTTTCTTTTCGTCATTGACTAATCCAGGTACAAGGTTTGTTAATAATATAGTTTATGCCGGAGTAGCACTTACAGGGGCATTAATGGCTATCACAGGAAATCTAACTGTGGGTAATCTAACTTGTTTTTTAAGCTATGCTAATCAATACACAAAGCCTTTTAATGAAATATCAGGTGTTTTAACTGAACTTCAGAATGCCATTGCTTGTGCAGGCAGAGTGTTTGAACTTATAGAGGAACCTTCAGAAATAGCAGACAATAAAAATGCTATTGAACTCAGAAATGCAGAGGGAGAGGTTCAGCTAGAGAATGTATGTTTTTCCTACATCAACGACAAAAAACTTATTGAAAATCTTAATCTTACCGTAAAAAGTGGACAGCGTGTAGCTATTGTAGGTCCTACGGGCTGTGGAAAAACTACACTTATAAATCTTCTTATGCGTTTTTATGATACTGTAAGTGGAGATATTAAAGTGGATGGTTATGAGATTAAGAATATAACACGAAAGAGTCTGAGGAAAAATTATGGTATGGTTTTGCAGGAAACTTGGTTGAAGGCAGGTAGTATAAGAGAAAATATAACAATGGGCAATCCACAGGCAACTGACAGCGAAGTTATTGAGGCAGCAAAAAAATCTCACGCACATAGTTTTATAAAGCGACTTCCACAGGGGTACGATACTATTATTGGAGAAGATGGCGGAGGACTTTCGCAAGGACAGAAACAGCTTTTGTGTATAACCCGCATAATGTTGTGTTTGCCTCCAATGCTTATTCTTGACGAGGCTACATCATCAATAGATACCCGTACAGAGTTGAGAATTCAGAAAGCATTCAATAAAATGATGCAGGGGAGAACAAGTTTTATTGTTGCACACCGTCTTTCTACTGTAAAAAATGCTGATGTTTTGCTGGTTATGAAGGACGGCAATATAATAGAGCAGGGTACACACAGCGAACTTCTTAAAAAAGATGGATTTTACAGCAAACTCTACAACAGCCAGTTTGAACAATGAAGATGATTAAAACAGGCTAAGCTGTTGCCCACAAGCCTTTGAAAAGTCTTGACCTAAACTTTAATTATTATCACCAACATTTGATATAGAACTTTAAAATATTGAAAAGGCACAACTGCATCTTAAATTGGCAGTTGTGCCTATAATTTTTAAATAAAAAAGCAACATATACTTTTGTATACGTTGCTTTGGAGCTGATAACGGGATTTGAACCCGTGACCTCAGCCTTACCAAGACTGCGCTCTACCTCCTGAGCTATATCAGCATTATCATAGATACTTTGTAAAGTATAACATAAAAAAACATCTATTGCAAATATTATTTAAAAAAACTTTGTAAAAATAGTTAAATATATTTTAGCTAAATTGAACAAATAAGAATTCATTTATTAAAAATAGAGTTTAGTATTAGTATAAAAATAGATTAATATAAGCAAGCGGAAACGCTCCTGCCAAAAGCAGGAGCGTTCTATGTTTTCCTAATACAGCAATCATTTTATAGTCAATACTATTGTTCATAAGAAGTAAATTTATACTAATCTCATATTAACCATTGGAAATTGCTTTTCAATGGTTAATAGTCCAATGGACACCTGAGAATAGTATAAAAATTTACTTTTAAATAAATAAGGGTTAGTGAAAGACTATGGCTATATTATATACTATTTTTATTTAAAAGAGGTCGCCTGAAAAGCGACAAATTATAATTTGAAAAAAATTTATTTATATAAACAATAAATTTATAACTATATTTTGTTATATTCAGGCTCCCAACAAACATTGGTCAAATTCAAACAAAACCTCATTTATTTCATTTATATTGTAATTTTGGTTGACAATAAAATATTCAATAATTATATCAAATTTATTGCTGTGTGATAGGGCATAGCCGGCTGTTAAAAGCATTTCTCTTGTTTCTGTTAATGATAATTCAAGCGATATTGCAAATGCAAGTACCGTCTTTTTCCCCGGATTATATCTAGGATTATTTTTTATTTTAGAAAACAGCTTTCTATCTATATTTGCTCTTTTGTAACATTGAGCATCTGTTATTCCTTTTTCATCAATTTTTCTTAAAAGCATTTGAGCAAAGCTCTCATCAACGTCATTAAGCCATTTATCAAGAGAACCTATTGCAAAAGTGCTACGTGGAGATTTTAGTATAGAATTTTCAGCTTCCTCCACTATTGCTGATGGCGGTATATTTACATTAAAGGTATATTTTTGAGTGGTTCCCGAATTTATAGAATCCAAGTTTCCGGAATTTGAGGTACAATTATTGTCTATATACTGTTGAACATCTGAAATAAGAGAGTTATTAATCACAAAATCTGATCTATTATATATAACTATGTAAACAAACATATTGTCATTTTCATTCAGAAATTGATTGATACACTCTACTGCAACAGACAAAGCCTCCGCCTTTGGATAGCCATAAACTCCGGCTGAGATAAGTGGAAAAGCAACGGTTATACATCCATTGTCTTTTGCTAGTTTAAGAGAATTATAATAACAGGAGCATAGCAAATTTCTTTCATTATTATTTCCACCACTCCATATAGGACCTACTGTGTGTATAACAAACTTGCAGGGAAGATTATATCCCCTTGTAAGTTTCGATTCTCCTGTATTACAGCCTCCTAATGTAATACATTCGTTAAGCAATTCTATACCTGCTTTGCTGTGTATAGCACCGTCTACGCCACCACCGCCACGCAAAGTAGGATTTGCTGCATTAACAATGGCATCGCACTCTACGTTGGTAATATCCTGTTGTATAATTTTTAAAGGCATTTTATAACCTCCTGTTTTTATACCATAAATATTAGATTATAGTAAAACTGAAAATAACAGAAAAAATAAAAACTCCTACAAAGCATAAGCCCAGTAGGAGTTAATTACGTTTTTATTTAAAAAGGAATTAAGCCTTAGGACCTGCGTTTACAACTTCGTCTGACATATGAGTGTACTTCTTGAAGTTCTCAACAAAAGACTCAGCCAACTGCTTAGCCTTAGCCTCATACTCGTCCTTGTTTTCCCATGTGTTAGCAGGAATCATAATCTCATCAGGAACACCTGGGCAAGTTGTAGGAACAGAAACACCAAAGTAAGGGTCTGTTACGAACTCGCTCTTTAGGATTTCGCCGTTGAGAGCAGCTGTTACCATTGCACGAGTGTAAGCAAGCTTTGTTCTCTTGCCTGTACCGTTCCAGCCTGTGTTTACAAGGTAAACAGAAGCACCTGACTTCTCTACTTTCTCAGCAAGCATAGTAGCATATACTGATGGATCAAGAGGTAGGAATGGTTCACCGAAGCAAGTTGAGAATGTAGGAACTGGCTCTTTAACACCGATTTCTGTACCAGCCAACTTTGAAGTAAAGCCAGATACAAAGTAATACATAGCCTGGTTCTTGTCTAACTTTGAGATTGGAGGCAATACACCGTAAGCGTCAGCTGTCAGGAAGATAACTGTCTTAGGAACGCTTGTTGACATACCCGAAAGCTCTGCATTTGAGATATATTCTACTGGATAACCAACACGGCTATTAACAGCTAATGTATCATCATCAAAGTCAAATTCTCTTGTTTCAGGATCCATAACAACGTTCTCTACAAGTGAACCAAACTTGATTGCATTATAGATGTCAGGCTCGTTCTCAGCAGAAAGGTTGATACACTTAGCGTAGCATCCGCCCTCGAAGTTGAATACTGAATCGTCAGCCCAACCGTGCTCGTCATCACCAATCAGCTTACGGTTAGGGTCAGCTGAAAGAGTTGTTTTACCTGTACCTGAAAGACCAAAGAATACAGCAGCATCACCCTCGTTACCAATGTTTGCTGAACAGTGCATTGGAAGAACACCCTTCTTAGGAAGGATATAGTTCATTACAGAGAATACAGACTTCTTGATTTCGCCTGAGTACTGAGTACCACAGATAAGAACAATGTGCTTCTCGTAGTCAATCATAATAGCAGCTTCGCTGTTTGTCTTATCACGCTCAGGAATACATTTGAAGCCAGGAGCAGCGATTACTGTGTAGCCCTCTTTGAAGTTAGCAAGCTCTTCAGCGTTTGGACGGCGAAGAAGCTGGTGAATAAACAAGTTCTGTGAAGCAAGCTCGTTTACAATTCTAAATGACTCTGTATATTTAGGGTCAGCACCTGCAAAACCGTCAAAAATAAAGATTTCACGGTTCTGAAGGTAAGCAGTAACCTTCTCGTAAAGTGCGTCAAAATCTGCCTGTGAAATAGGCTTATTTACCTTACCCCAAGCGATGTCGTTGTGTACACCCTCAGAATCAACGATAAACTTATCGTTAGCAGAACGACCTGTGTACTTACCTGTTTTTACAACAAGAGCACCAGTGTTGCTTAGTGTACCCTCTCCACGACGAAGAGCAGCCTCTGTTAGCTGAGCAGGTGTAAGGTTGCGGTGAACAGCAACTGGGTTAAGAATTCCTAGTTTTTCTAGACCGTATGTTTCCATTATAAATTTTCCTCCTTATTAGGTATTTATGCTCGCAAATTCGTCATAAATACTCTTATAACAGTATTATGACATTCATTTATATGTTTGTCAAGCATATAACAAGCTAAATTAATAGATTGTTCAGAATTTTGCATAATTCACACCGGTTTGGTGCGTTTTTTACTCTGCTTTGCCATATATTTCTTTGGAATTACAGATATTTATGAATATTTTATCTTTGTTAAATTCATTGTTCCTGAGTCGATAGGATTTAGTATAAGAAACAAATCTCTAACAATTTTTAAAAAATCACCAACGGCATTTAACACCGTTGGTGACCTAAATGTTTAATTAAAAGTTAGTTCTTTTAATAATCAAACAAATATTTAATTACAGCTCAGCGAAATACTTGATTGTTCTAACCATCTGGCTTGTGTAGCTGTTCTCGTTATCATACCAAGAAACAACCTGAACCTGAGATGTGCCGTTGTCAAGGTTAGTAACCATTGTCTGAGTTGAGTCAAACAATGAACCGTATCTGATACCAATGATATCTGAAGAAACGATCTGATCCTCATTGTAACCAAAACTCTCTGAAGCAGCAGCCTTCATAGCAGCGTTTACACCCTCAACTGTAACTGTACCTTCAACAACAGCTGTAAGAATTGTTGTTGAACCAGTAGGAACAGGAACTCTCTGAGCAGCGCCGATGAGCTTACCGTTTAGCTCAGGAATAACAAGACCGATAGCCTTAGCAGCACCTGTTGAGTTAGGAACGATGTTAACAGCACCAGCTCTTGCTCTTCTTAAGTCACCCTTTCTGTGAGGACCGTCAAGAATCATCTGATCGCCTGTGTAAGCGTGGATTGTAGCCATAATACCGCTCTTGATTGGAGCATAGTCGTTAAGAGCCTTAGCCATAGGAGCAAGGCAGTTTGTTGTACAAGAAGCAGCAGAGATGATCTTGTCATCAGCTGTTAGTGTGTTTTCGTTAACGCTGAATACGATTGTCTTAAGGTCGTTGCCAGCAGGAGCAGAAATAACAACCTTCTTAGCACCAGCTTCAAGGTGAGCAGAAGCCTTATCCTTTGAGCAGTAGAAACCTGTACACTCAAGAACAACGTCTACACCAAGCTCGCCCCAAGGAATGTTCTTAGCGTCTTTTTCTGAGTAGATTGTGATCTCTTTGCCGTCAACTGTGATTGAGTTGTCTGAGCAAGTAACCTTGTCAGCAAGCTCGTAACGACCCTGAGCTGAATCGTACTTTAAAAGGTGAGCAAGCATCTTAGGATCTGTAAGATCGTTAATAGCTACAACCTCATAACCCTCTGCTGCAAACATCTGTCTGAATGCAAGACGACCGATACGACCGAAACCGTTAATACCAACTTTAATTGCCATGATATTTTACCTCCTGAAATTTACTTTACTGTTAGTAGTTAATTATATCAATCAGCATTCTTATTTTATAGCATTTTAAGAATAAATACAAGTGTTTGATAAAAATTTAACAGAAAATTCCTATATTTTTTTAATTTACAGAAATTTTTCGTCTTAATAAATAATTTAAAAAACAGAAGTATATACAGTATGGACAAAATTTTATATTATATTCATTTTTATTGTTGTAATTAACAGCTTTTTGATTGGTTGTAGTTGACAATTAAACATAAAAATGTTATCCTAATTGTGGTGTAACCACAGATATACTTTCCGGTTTAATAATGTAGGAAAATGAAGTTTAAAGTTTGTTTTCCTATACCTGCATTGCCGAAGAGATGTCTGGTTTTTTATTAATTGGACTCTTCCGGGGCCGTTATTATATATTTATTTTTTGATTTTAAAATTATTATTGTTATTATAAATGGCGAGGTTTATGTCAACGTGCATTTATTTTTTGTAAGGAGTTATTAACTCAAAAATTTCTGGGATTTGCGTCCCTACGGTATCTTTAAAATTGAATATATTATCCCTGATAACGGGCACCACAAGTTGATGATAATTACTAAAACTAATAAAATTTTTAAACCCAACAAGGAGGTGCCATTACACTATGGATTTGGTGTTAGCCATTGTACTTATTGTAGCCGTAGG
This sequence comes from Acutalibacteraceae bacterium, assembly GCA_036309045.1. Classification (GTDB taxonomy): domain Bacteria; phylum Bacillota; class Clostridia; order Oscillospirales; family Acutalibacteraceae; genus CAG-964. The sequence goes on along the minus strand of JAXJUM010000037.1, from coordinate 1,727 downwards.
TGCTATTGCAGGTATTGTTTCGTTTTTTATGGGTGTTAGCCACCGTAAAAAAATTGCCGAATCTGAAATAGGTTCAGCAGAAGCTGAAGCACAACGTATTGTCAATAATGCTTATAAAGAAGCAGAGGCTAAAAAGAAGGAATCTATTCTTGAAGCTAAAGATGAAATTCACCGTCTTAGAGATGTATCTGAAAAAGAGTTGAATGAACGTAGACGTGAAATTCAACGTCACGAAAGACGTAATCAATCCAAGGAAGAAACTTTGGACAAGAAGATTGAAAATCTTGAGAAGAAAGAAGAGAAAATCTCTAAAAAACAAAAGGCAGTAGAAAACGAATTTGCTGAAGCTGAACGTATCAAGAACAAGCATCTTGAGGTACTTGAGGAAATTTCGGGCTATACAAAGGATCAGGCTAAGAAGGAATTGCTGGATAAACTTGATGAACAGCTTACTCACGAGAAGGCTTCAAAAATTATGGAGTATGAGCAACAGCTAAAAGACGAGTGTGATAAAAAAGCAAGAAACATTATTTCGCTTGCAATTCAGCGTTGTGCGGCAGACCACGTTGCAGAAGCAACTGTTTCTGTTGTACCATTGCCAAATGATGAGATGAAAGGTCGTATAATAGGTAGAGAAGGAAGAAATATCCGCTCTATTGAAACTATTACAGGTGTAGACCTTATTATTGATGATACACCCGAAGCGATAACAATATCTTGTTTTGAACCTGTCCGCCGTGAAATTGCCAGAGTTGCACTTGAAAAGCTGGTATCAGATGGACGTATTCATCCGTCCAAGATTGAAGAAATGGTTGAAAAGGCAAGAAAAGAGGTTGAAGCAACCATTAAACAAGAGGGTGAAAGAACAGTAATTGATACCGGAGTTAACGGTGTTCACCCTGAGCTTGTAAAACTTCTGGGACGTTTACGTTACAGAACCAGTTACGGACAAAATGTATTGCAACACTCTATTGAAGTATGCTATCTGTCAGGAATGATAGCAGAAGAGCTTGGACTTAATCCTACTGTTGCTAAACGTGCAGGATTGTTACACGATATTGGAAAAGCTCTTGACCACGAGATTGAAGGCTCTCATATTGAAATTGGTGTTGAAGTTGCCAAGAAATATAAAGAGAGTGAGGCTGTTGTTCACGCTATTGCTGCCCACCACGGCGATATTGAAGCTAAGACAGTTGTAGCTTGTATAGTACAAGCAGCCGATGCTATTTCAGCGGCAAGACCAGGTGCAAGACGTGAAAATCTTGAAAATTATATCAAGCGTTTGCAAAAACTTGAAGAGGTTGCGTCATCATTTGAAGGTGTTGAAGGTTCTTACGCAATACAGGCAGGTAGAGAAGTAAGAATTATGGTTAAGCCTGATGTTATTGATGATGACAAGATGGTATTGCTTGCACGTCAGATTTGTGACAAAATTGAATCTGACCTTGAATATCCCGGTCAGATAAAGGTTAATATAATAAGGGAGAGCCGTGCGATTGAGTACGCAAGATAATCAGCACAGTATAGCCTGTGCAACAGCCCCTAGTACAAAAAAGGAGCAACTTGCAAATGTTTTGCAAGTTGCTCCTTTTTTAATAATTATTTTGGCTCTATCGCAAATGTTGGGGGAGGATAATTAAAGTTTAGGTCAAGCCTTTTTAAAGGCTTGCGGTTCAAAGGCAGAGCCTTTGCAGGTTTTAAGGACAGCGTCCTTAACGAATTATTTC
>JAXJUM010000036.1:0-20307 GCA_036309045.1 Acutalibacteraceae bacterium | reverse complement strand
AGTTCAGAAAATTCCACAGGAGGTACCTCAATATGAATATCTATTCTGTCAAGCAGTGGTCCCGAAATCTTTGAAACATAGCGTGTTACAGCTTTATCACTGCATATACATTTGCGTGTTGGGTGTCCGTAATAGCCACAGGGGCACGGATTCATAGCCACCACCAACATAATATCACAGGGATATGACAGCGTACCGCTTACTCTTGAAATAGTAATCTCGCCATTTTCAATAGGCTGTCTTAGAACTTCCATTGAGGCTCTTGAAAATTCGGGAAGTTCATCAAGAAAAAGTACTCCGTTGTGTGCCAAAGATACTTCACCGGGTTTTGGTACTGTACCTCCGCCTGAAAGTCCTGCCGGAGAAACAGTGTGATGAGGTGAACGGAAAGGACGTTTTGTTATAAGTCCGCTTTCTGCTCCAAGCACCCCAGCCACAGAATGAATTTTTGTGGTTTCTATTGCCTCTTCAAACGTCATATCAGGAATAATAGATGGTATTCTTTTTGCAAGCATACTTTTTCCTGAACCAGGTGAACCTACAAGCAGAATATTGTGCATTCCTGCGGCGGCAATTTCTATCGCACGTTTTGCTTCGCCCTGCCCCTTTACTTGAGCAAAATCAGGCATTGCAATTTCATTCAGTTCTTCATACTCTTCCACTTTTGCAGGCTCTATGAACTTTCTTCCGCACAAATGTTCAAAAAGCTGATTCAGATTTTTTACAGGGTACACATTTATTCCTTTTACTATCGCTCCTTCGTTTTTATTTACATAAGGTACATAAATATTTTTAAAACCCTCTTCTTTAGCCTTCATTGTCATCGGCAACACACCTGTAACTCCTCGCACCTCACCTGCAAGTGAAAGTTCTCCTATAAAGACACTACTATTAATATCAGCCATTAACTGACCACTATATTTCAGCAAAGCCATAAGAATAGGAAGGTCATATACAGAGCCTTCTTTGCGTATATGAGCAGGAGCAAGATTTATGGTTATTTTTCCATCAGGTATTTCAAAACCACAGTTTCGCAGTGCAGACCTCACCCTGTCACGAGATTCCTTTACTGAAGCATCAGGAAGTCCTACAATATCAAATCCGGGAAACCCCATCGCTACATCTGCTTCTACTTTAACCAAAAAAGTTTCAAGTCCGAATATACCCATACTATTGCTACAACAAACCATAATTCTCACCCTTATTCATAAATTCTGCACTTTCGTTTTATTATATTATAAATATTACCACAACTCATCAAGCACAGCAATACAGGTTCAGAAAATAACTCCATAAAAAATGTCATTTTTTGTAAGTACAGCACAAAGATTATTCTGTATAAAAAATATTTTTAATTTTTTTAACAAATTTGATTGACTATTGAACAACTTTGCTGTAATATAGGTATGATAGTATTTTTACTGAAGGGGTGTGGGGTGATAATCTTGATTAAAAACCTCAATGAATATTCAGAAAACACCTTAACAGATGAAAATCTAGTGTTACAAACTCAAAATAACGACGAGTATGCTTTTGATACACTTGTCAGTCGATATCTGCCACTTATACGCATAAAGACAGACAAATATATTGATACTGACAAAGATGACCTTGTACAGGAAGGCTTGTTGGGGCTTTGGAGTGCAGTGCAGACATATGATCCGCAGAAAAATGCCGCCTTTAAGACATATGCCTTTATTTGCATTGAAAACAGGATGATATCCGGTGCTAAAAAAGGTAAGGGCAAAAAGCATATACCGTCAGAGCTGTTAATATACCTTGACAGCGATGAGTTAGGACAGATAAAAGACAGTAATAGTCCTGAACAAAGCATTATTGAACGTGAAAGCTATACGGGTACAGTTAAGCATATCAAAGATATACTTTCAACCAAAGAATTCAAAGTTCTGTCTTATTATCTTGCAGGTAACACCTATGGGCAGATTGCTGAAATTTTAAATTGTGATGTTAAGGCTGTTGATAATGCCATACAACGTATTCGCAAAAAATTAAAAAGTTAATCACAGCCTTTTTACGTCCCAGATAGCTTATATTTTTAGAAGAGCGTTGTAATTTTACAAAGGCAGCGGTGCAATTCCGTTTCGGGGCAAAATATTTTTTAAGCGAGGTATATCCTAATGTACGAAGACAAGACTTTAACTTGCAAAGACTGTGGCAACGAGTTCGTTTTTACAGCAGGCGAGCAGGAATTTTATGCTGAGAAAGGCTTTGTAAACGAGCCCCAGAGATGTAAGTCCTGCCGTGACGCACGCAAGAACAACAACCGTCCTGCAAGAGAAATGTTTACAGCAGTTTGTGCAGAATGTGGCTGTGAGACTCAGGTTCCTTTCAAGCCATCAGAAGGCAGACCTGTATACTGCAAAGAGTGTTTTTCAAAGAGAAGATAATTTTATTTTTTAATTTTTATAGACTATACAAAGACTTAAACTTTTAAAGATAAACTTTATTTTTTATTTCAGAAATAGCTTGTACATTAAAACCGCTTTGGAAAAATCCAAAGCGGTTTTTTCATTATACCATTATTTTAATTTTTTGTAAAATTTTTATAATAACTTTATTTAAAGTTCACTTAAAGTTCTTGTGTTACACTATTTTTAATGATTAAAGGAGATGAGCTTATGAGCTATCAGAACATATTCAAACGATACGAAATTAAATATCTCGTTACAAAAGAACAACGCAATATTATTGAAAGCCGTATGAACAATTATATGGAGGATGACAAATACGAAAGAAGTAATATATGTAACATTTATTTTGATACACCTGATTATCTTTTGATACGACGCTCTATTGATAAACCTGTGTATAAAGAAAAACTCAGACTTAGAAGCTATGGCACGGCAACAGCAAAAAGTAATGTTTTTATAGAGTTAAAAAAGAAGTACAAATCGGTAGTATACAAAAGACGAATGAACACAACAGAAGAACAATCTATGAAATTTCTATGTAAAAGAGAACAGCTTTTTAATACCCAAATAGCCCGAGAGATTAACTATTGCTTTGAACGTTATGAAAATCTACAACCAAAGGTATTTCTCTCTTATGAACGAGAGGCTTTTTATTGCAAAACAGATAAAAATTTACGCATTACCTTTGACGAAAATATACTTTGGCGTGACTATAATCTGTCACTTTGTAATGGCATATATGGCACACCTATTCTAGAAGAAAATCAATCTCTTATGGAGATTAAAACAGCAGGTGCTATTCCTATGTGGCTTACTGCAATTTTAAGTGAAAATAAAATATATAAAACATCATTTTCAAAATATGGCAGAGCATATGAAAGTATTTTGCATAATGATAAACATTATGAGAATTTCCATCCGGAAGATACTCATAGGCATCTTATAGATTTTGCAGGATAATTGTAATAAACATTATTCGAACAAAAGTATTTAACATTTTGACATAAAGAGAGGAATAAAATTATGGATAGCATTTTTAACAGTATTTTTAACAACGGAACTCAGGCAACAATCTCAATACAGAATTTTCTGCTCTGTTTAGGCGCTTCTTTATTTATAGGTATACTTCTGGCTATGTTATATACTATAAAAAACAGATACACAAAAAGTTTTCTGGTAACTCTTGCCGTACTACCTGCTGTGGTATGCGTTGTAATTATGATGGTAAACGGAAATGTTGGAGCAGGTGTGGCTGTTGCGGGTGCATTTAGCCTTGTACGTTTTCGTTCAGCACCGGGTACTGCAAAAGAAATCGCAACTATCTTTCTTGCAATGGGTGCTGGTTTAATGACTGGTATGGGTTATCTTGCATATGCTGTATTGTTTGCAGTAATTGTAGGTGGTATAATGCTTATATATAATGTTACAAAATTCGGCAGTAATAACAACGGTAAAGAAAAAATCCTGAGAATTACTATTCCTGAAGATTTGGACTACACCGATTTATTTGATGATCTATTTAATAATTATACCAGTGAATATCAAGTTGTTTCTGTAAAAACTACAAATATGGGTAGTATGTTCAAACTCACATACAATGTAACATTAAAAGATTTAAGCAATGAAAAGAAGTTTATTGACGAACTACGTTGTCGTAACGGAAATCTTGAAATAAGCATTTCCAGCCAGGAGGTAACAACTTATGAACTTTAAAAAAAGAAAAATTTGTACTATATTAATATCAGTATCATTAATTCTTGCTTTGTGCGGTTGTAATACATCTGATAGTACCAGTAGTAGTTCTGCAACTGAAAAATCAACTCAAAAAACTCAATCTTCAGAAGTATCAAGCACTACTAATAACACATCAGCATCTAATAGCAATATGTTTACTGACAAGGACAAGGAAATAGGATATGATGAAACCACAGCAACAACAATCACTCTTGCAGATAATAAAATACAATGTTCTGACAATTCAGTAAAAACAGATGGCAACACAGTTACTATAAGTAGCGAAGGCACCTATATATTATCCGGAAAATTAAGTAATGGTCAAGTAATTATAGATTCCGATGAGAACACTAAAATTCGAATTATTTTAGACAGTGTTGACATAAATTGTGACACAAGTGCCGCAATCTATGTTAAACAGGCGGACAAAGTTTTTGTAACCCTTGCACCAGACAGTAAAAATACCTTATCTAACACAAAAGAGTTTGTAGATATTGACGATAACAACATTGACTCTGTAATTTTTTCAAAAGATGACATAACATTCAATGGTACAGGTTCTCTTGAAATTAATGCAAAGTACGGTCACGGTATAGTATCTAAAGACGATTTGGTTTTAACTGGAGGAACATACACCGTAACCGCACAAAATCACGCATTATCAGGTAATGACAATGTAAAAATAGCAGACGGTAGCTATACTCTTACTGCCGGTAAGGACGGAATACATTCTGACAACACTGAGGACACGGAAAAAGGTTTTGTATATATAGAAAACGGAACATTTAAAATCAGCGGTGATGGTGATGGTATTGATTCTTCTGCCTACACTCAAATAGTAAATGGTGAAATAAACATTACTGCAGGAGGTGGAAGTGAAAACGCTGAACAAAAACAAGAAGAAATGTTTGGTCCCGGCGGATTCGATCCATGGGCTGAGCAAAATACTGAAAGCACAACAGATGAAGAAGGTACCAGTGCCAAAGGCATTAAAGCAAATACAGACCTGACAATATCGGGCGGAAATATTTCAATAAATTCTGCTGATGATGCACTTCACGCAAACAATAATGTTGCTATAAAAGGTGGTACAATATCTGTTACCACAGGCGATGACGGAATACACGCAGATGCAAATACAACTATAAGCGACGGAACAGTAAACATTAACAAAAGCTACGAAGGATTGGAAGGCCAAAGCATCGACATCAAAGGTGGATCTATCATTATAAATGCAAGCGATGACGGATTAAATGCAGCTGGTGGTAATGATGAAAGTGGCTTTGGTGGCGGTATGAGAGTTGACGAATTTGCCGCCGATAGCAACTGCTATATAAAAATTAGTGGCGGAAAACTTAAAATTTCTGCTGACGGTGATGGTGTAGACTCAAACGGAAGCCTTGAAGTAAGTGGCGGAGAAACCTATGTAGAAGGTCCTACAAATAGTGGAAATGGTGCTATGGACTACAATGGTGAAGCTACAATTACAGGCGGAATATTCTTAGCCATAGGTGAAAGTGGAATGGCACAGAATTTTGGAAGCACTTCAACACAGTGTTCTATGATGGTTACTACTTCTTCAAGAGATGGTGGAGAAATAGCTCTTAAAGACAGTACAGGTAAAACTATTTTTTCATATTCACCAAGCAAGACCTTTAACTCTGTTGTTTTGAGTTGTCCTGATATAAAAACAGGCGAAACCTATACCCTTACAGCAAATGGTACCGATACTACCGTAGAAATGACCGATATAATCTACGGAAGTTCAAATGGTATGGGAAACCCTGGCGGTGGTATGGGCGGTCGTGGAAATATGAACAGAACTGCCAATGATATACCAGCCGAAATGAATAATAATATTTAATATAACTAGCATTTCATAAATTTCCTTTTTTGATTAACAAAGCCCCGAACTATCACGTTCGGGGCTTTGCTATATCAAAATATATTATTGTAATACTATTTTCACTGTAAAATGAAATACACATTATTCTCTATACAACTGTTGGTCTACTACAACGAGAATCAATCGTAATATTTCGTTTTCCTGTTTTCTGATACAATACAAAATCTATGCTATCAAAGTTTTTTATAAGAGCAAGTGTAGTTTTATACAAATCACCAATAGGTATCATATTAATATCATATGGTTTAAAAAGTGCCGATACGGTAGTTCCCTTTCCTTGTTCACTTTCTACCACAAAATCACCACCAGTACGCAATGCAAACTCTTTCACAAGAGATAAACCCATACCGCAAATTTTGTCCTTTGTTGTATAAAAAGGGCTTTGACAATTTTGACACTGGTCATCAGTCATACCACAACCATTATCTTTAACTTCAAGTACCAAACGTCTGGCATCTTTCTGGAAAATACTTATTTCTATAAGTGTACTGTCTGCCTCTATCGAATTTTTAACAAGTTCCAGTACACAATCACGCAAGTCTTGCATTTTAAATCACCCTGCTTATTTCCACCGCAAGTTGATAGGCGGTTTTATCGCTTAAAAGAATAGGTATGTCTTTATCTGCTGCTGCATTTACAGTTTCAGTTGTTGGCTTTACATTTTCGCACATTACAATACAACTTATCTGTTTTAACATAGCTACCGCAACGGTATTAGGATTGTTAACCACAGTAAGCCATATATTACCCATTTTCGCACTCTTCATAGCAATGCTTAGATAATCACCTGTATAGCAACCGTTTATAATTTTATCAACTCTCATATCCCGATAAGCCGACCTCAGGCACAGCTTTTCACGTAAATCTGCAACAGTCATATTTCTACTCCCTTCTACAATCTTATACACATATGATACATAAAAAACTTCTCAAATTCAAGGTAACAATATTTTTTATTAAGAAATAACACTGTCCACATCAAATTCAACCCAATAATTTCGGTAGGGTTCTATAATAAGGGCATATGTCCCCTTCCACAACGAGTGCATATTTTCAAGTGTGGTTAGTGTTACAGGTACATTCTTGTGGTTATATTTTCTTGCACTTTCTTCTGTTAAAAACAATGTAACAGAATTATATTTTTTATCTCCATTTTCTCTTGGAATTGTTGTAACACCAAAGGTTTTGCTTGCGGGTGTAAGAGGTTCTCCCAGAAAATAAAGAGGTTTATCCTTAAGCAGATTGTATACTTTATTCAAAGGTAATTTTCCCGTAGTATAGGCATACATTGTACAAAAACTGTCGGTAAGTCCTCGTATAGGTTCCATATCCTCTACCGTTATAATCAATGTATACGGTGCAAGTCCATAAATATGTACTGCTTCACACTCTGCAAAAGCTGTATCGAGTGCAACACCTATAACTGTACTTGAAGCCTCTATTTTATCATCTGCAAATTTCTTTCTAAATTCGCTTACAGTGCTGTCAAGTGCTTTTTGTGTAATACACATATGTATTGTACCGTCAATTATGTAATTATCATTCTTTTTTATCACAGCAACACTATTGTCAAAATGTTCAGGCAATGTAAGTTGCCTCAGCATTACATTTGATTTATATTTCCTCATATATTTATACCTCCAAGATTTTAAAGAATCATTTTCTAATTACTATAAAAATAATTCATCTTTTATTTTTCAACAATATCTTATATCTTTGGTCATTAATCGACATTTCCATATCATTATATCACATCTTGTCCCACATTTGCATATATATACAAAATAATTTTTAAATATGCTCTTGTATAAAATTTATAATTATGATATAGTAAAAAACTGTGTGGAAATAATTTCCATAACAACCTCTTCTTTAGTTAAAAATGGACATTTGTTAAAGAAGAAGTTATAAATAAAGGAGGTGAAACATTTTAGAAAAAGAAAGCTATGTCCATAAAAAGTTCTGTAAGGGAGATTAAAAATGACAAAAAAAGTATTAAGAAAAAAGTTATCATTAGTAATGTCAATAATTTTGATGTTGACATTTATTTCTCAGATTGGCGTAGTTAGTGCCAGTGCTGCCAGCACACCTCGTATTATATATTGTGCCTGCCTAAAAGATATTGGATGGAAAGGCTGGGTATGGGATGGTCAAACTGCAGGAACCACTGGTGAATCAAAAGCACTAGAAGGAGTTAGTATATATGTAGAAAATCCGGGAATTTCTGGTTCTGTTCAATATAGAACTTATAATCAAGGGTTTGGTTGGCTAGGTTGGCGTCAAAATGGCCAATTAAGTAACGGAGATTTAAACGGAGCAAGAGTAGATGCTCAGGCAATTCAAATTAAACTAACTGGTCAACTAGCACAAACATATGATGTTGTTTATAGAGCTCACTCTGCTTATTATGGTTGGTTAGAGTGGGTAAGAAACGGTCAAACAGCCGGAAGATTTGAAGAAGGATTAAGAATTGAAGCTATTGAGGTTAAACTGGTTGAAAAATCTACCATTAGAGCTCTTTCTATTGGAAATTTCAATGGTAGAGATGAAGTATTTATGGCACAGTTTTTTGCTTCACTAGGAGTTCGTCCATCTTATTATACTGGTATAAGCAAAAGTGGTGTTACCAATGCCATAAAACAAACTTTTGCAGGTGCAAAAGCGTCTGATATATCATATCTATATCTATCAACTCACGGTGCAACAAACGGATATATAGCCATAGGAACAGATGGTGGTTATTCTATGACTGAATTAAAAAGTATCTTAGATCAAATACCAGGAACTTTCGTTATAATGTTAAATTCTTGTTATTCCGGCAATTTTGTTGAATCCGGAGTATTCAATACATCAGGTCTCTTAGGTTCAAGTAAATATAAAATATTAACATCTTCTAGCTCAACCCAAATGAGTGGTGGTTACGATATAAGTATATCAACAGATTTTTGGGCATACGGAAGTGGTTACTCTTATTACAAGGCAGGTCGTATGACATTCGGAGATAATAGCACTTTCGATTCCAGAGCTAATTCATTAACTAATAGATTCTTAAATAAGTTACCAGCAGATGCTAATGGTGACGGATATGTTACATTAAAGGAAATTACTAACTTTTCAAATACAAGATCTAATGAACAGTATGGATCTAGTTATACTATTTGTTCTTATCCATCAAACAGTGATTTTGTAATGTTTACTTTACCTACTGTTAATAATTTTAATGCTAATTGGTACTAATAAAATTTATTAGTAAACATAAATACAATAAACTTATACTAATCTTCATTTAAACAGCGGATAAAATCCGCTGTTTAATAGCTACGAAGTAGCGTTGAAAATTGTATGAGACGTGCTGTGCGTAGCACAGTATAGCCTGTGGAACAGGCGTACTCTATTTAAAAACTTATCTAGTTTTTAAATAGAGTTTAGTATTAAAGGCGGTTATTACCGAAAATTCGGTAATAACCGCCTACTTTTATACATTTATGGAAGAACATATTTACTTTTGTATTCTTTGTATTCATCTTTAAATGTGCCAAAATCATCACGTTTAAGCTCATTGAGATACTCGTGAGTTTCATAACTCTCTTCTTTAAGTTCTATCATACATACTGCAATATTTGAACAGTGGTCTGATACTCTTTCAATTACTGTGAGCAAATCTGAAAATATAAATCCAAGTTCAATAGTACATTTTCCATCACGTAAACGCTTGATATGTCTTAGCTTAAGTTCTTCAACTAATTTGTCGATAACCTGCTCAAGTGGTTCAATACGCTTTGCAAGTTCATAATCGTTGTTTACATACGCATTTATTGTATTGTTAATAATTTCAATCAATGCACACATTACAACATCAATTTCTTTAACAGCATCATCAGAGAAGTAAATTTTCTTTTCGTGCATTTCCTTTGCAACATTAAGAATATTTACAGCGTGGTCACTTATACGCTCAAAGTCACCTATTGAATGTAACATCTTAGATGCGTTTGCACTATCCTCAGGAGTAAGGCTTTTACTGCACAACTTTACAAGATATGTGCCAAGCACATCTTCGTATACATCAATACGCTCTTCGTTTTCTTGAATTTTTGTTGCCAACTCATCTGTATAATTTGCTAAAATAGCACAAGCATCTGTAATAGCTACTTCTGAAAGTTTTGCCATATCATAACACATACTACTGCACTGTGAGGTTGCCACAGCAGGTGTATTCAAGAAACGTTCGTCGATAAACGGTGTGTCATCTTCATTATCTTTATCTTTGATAGTAAGACAAGCCAGCTTTTCAAGCACCTTGTTGAACGGAAGAAGCAAAGCAGTAGCACTAAGATTGAATATTGTATGAATTACAGCAATACTTGCAGGATTTACCTTATCATCAAGAAATGTGAAATGAACAAAAGTATTGATTCCATAGAAAAGAGAAAGCAGAACTACTGTACCGATAATGTTAAAATAAAGGTGAACCAAAGCCGCACGCTTTGCGTTTTTCTTTGCACCTATACAAGAAATAAGTGCTGTTGCACAGGTACCTATATTCTGACCCATAATAATCGGAATAGCACTTGCAAAAGTAACTGCTCCTGTGGCTGAAAGTGCCTGAAGAATACCAACAGAAGCCGATGAACTTTGAATAATAGCTGTAAGCACTGCACCTGCAAGAATACCAAAAAGCGGATTTGAGAACATTAACAGAATATTACCAAATTCAGGATTATCTGCCAGACCTTCAACAGCGCCACTCATCATATCCATACCAAACATAAGAATAGCAAAGCCAATTAAAATTCCACCAACGTCTTTTTTCTTCTGACTTTTACAGAACATAATAAGTGCTATACCCACTATTGCAAGTATAGGTGAAAAACTTGTAGGCTTTAATAAAGTCATAAGTAGGCTATCGCCCTCAATACCTGTAAGGCTTAAAATCCACGCTGTAACTGTTGTACCCACATTGGCACCCATAATTACACCTATGGCACGAGAAAGCTTCATAATACCTGAATTTACAAAACCTACAACCATTACGGTTGTGGCTGATGATGACTGAATAATTGCTGTAACCAATATACCTACAAGAAAGCCCTTAAAGGTGTTTGAAGTTATTTTTTCCAGTAATTTTTCCAGCTTACCACCTGACAACTTCTCCAAGCCGTCGCCCATAGCGTTCATACCAAATAAAAATAAGGCAAGTCCGCCAACAAGATTAAGAACATCTGTTAATTCCATAATCTCTACCTCTCATTTACTACATTTATTTTTGTTTTTTGTAAAATTTAGCAAATAAATTTTCGCCTTAATTTAACAATTTCTTCACTAAATTTACATTTTGTTTATAACAACAGTAAGCATACAAAAACAAAATGAAAAGTATGTACCTGTTATGTGAAATCTATGTAAAATTATATTCTCACTTTGCAATTACACACTTGCTACTTATTATTTGTTGCTTTTTACTTGTTGCTTTTTACTTGTTGTATTGTATATTATTTACTTAAAATTTACTTAAAATTCTACACATTTTATTGGAGAAATTTTAATATTTTTTTCATATACAAATGCTTTTATTTTAAAAAAGGCTGTGCTATAATAAAGTTTAAGTTTAAAAGCAAGGATAATATTTTATTGCATATTAACCAACTTAAGATTTGATATTTTGTAAATCACTTATAATTACAATGCAATAAAACAAGGAGATTTTATTATGAAAGTGGGATTGGACGTAGGCTCTACTACGGTAAAGTGTGTTGTACTTGATAATAACAACAAAATACTATACAGTACATATGAGCGTCATTATTCACAGATTAAACAAAAGATAGCAGATGTTTTAAGAAAAGCTAAAAATGCTGTACCCCAGTGCGACAATTCTCCACTGGCTATTTCAGGTTCAGCTGGTATGGGACTTGCAGAAGCCTGTAATATAGATTTTGTTCAGGAAGTATATGCTACACGAATAGCTACCAATACTTTTATTCCTGGCACAGATGTTGTAATTGAACTTGGTGGTGAAGATGCAAAAATCCTTTTCCTTACAGGTGGTATGGAAGTAAGAATGAATGGTTCCTGTGCTGGTGGTACAGGTGCTTTTATTGACCAGATGGCTACATTGCTTAATGTACCTATCGAAAGTCTTAACGAGCTTGCTTCACAGAGCGAGAAAATATACACTATTGCATCACGCTGTGGTGTTTTTGCAAAAACAGACATTCAGCCCTTACTAAATCAGGGTGCGAAAAAAAGTGACATTGCAGAAAGTATTTTTGCCGCTGTTGTTAATCAAACGGTGGCAGGTTTGGCTCAGGGTAGAGAAATCGAAGGTCAGGTTGTATATCTCGGCGGTCCTCTAACCTTTATGGAGCAGTTAAGAAAACGATTTGATAAAGTGCTTAAAACAACAGGTATATGTCCAGAAAACTCTTTATATTATGTTGCCTGTGGTGCCGCACTTTGTGCGGAAAATACTGTTAACTTTGATGCGATTATCAAGTCGATAAACGAATACAAGGGAAGCGGAAATTTTGCATTTAATCCTCCTCTGTTTAAAAAACAAAAAGAATATGACGAGTTTAAAGAGCGTCATTCAAATGCACAAGTTAAAACAGGGGATTTATCAAGTTATAATGGTAAAACCTTCATAGGAATAGATGCCGGTTCAACCACAGTTAAAGCTGTGGTAATGGGAGAAAACGGAGAACTTCTAACATCACGTTACCTCCCCAATAGTGGCAATCCTGTACCTATTATAAAGGAATTTCTTGAAGAACTATATACTCAGAAACCTGACATCCAAATTGCATCATCGGCTGTTACGGGTTATGGTGAAGAAATCATAAAAAACGCATTTATGGCTGACTATGGTATAGTTGAAACCGTGGCACACTTTACCGCTGCAAAAAGTTTTATGCCAGATGTTGAGTTTATTATAGACATTGGTGGTCAGGACATTAAATGTTTTAAAATACACAACAAAGCTATTGACAATATATTCCTCAATGAGGCTTGTTCATCGGGCTGTGGCTCTTTCTTGCAGACTTTTGCGAATGCACTCGGATATAGCATAGAGGAATTTTCACAATTAGGTCTTTTTGCAAAACAACCCGTAGATTTAGGCTCACGTTGTACTGTATTTATGAACAGCTCAGTAAAGCAAGCACAGAAAGACGGTGCAACAATAGAGGACATTTCAGCAGGACTTTCATTGAGTGTTGTAAAAAATGCCCTGTATAAAGTAATAAGAATTTCTGATCCATCAAAACTTGGCACAAAAATTGTAGTACAAGGTGGTACATTCTTAAATGACGCTGTACTGCGTGCCTTTGAGCAAGAAATGGGTGTTAATGTGGTTAGACCTACAATTTCAGGTCTTATGGGAGCTTACGGTGCAGCACTTTATGCACAGTCAAAACACACTGGTGGAAACAGCACACTTGTAAATCTTGAACAACTTAAAAATTTTGTGCACGAAATTACAGTTGTAAACTGTGGCGGTTGTAGCAACAACTGCCGACTTACAGTAAATAAATTTTCTGACGGCAGACGCTTTATAGGCGGAAATCGCTGTGAAAAACCAATCACTAAAAAGGCTCCTAACGAAGCTTTAAATATTTATGAATATAAACTAGAGCTATTAAAATCATATAAACCAAAGGAAGGAAAACGTGGCAAAATCGGATTGCCTATGGGACTTAACATATACGAGCTGTTGCCATTCTGGTATGCTTTTTTCACAGAACTTGGATTTGAAGTACACACTTCCCCTGTTTCTGACAGCAAGATATATGCAAAAGGTCAGCAAACAATTCCTTCTGATACTGTCTGTTATCCTGCAAAATTAATGCACGGTCACGTTCAGACACTTATTGACAACGGTATAGATACCATATTCTATCCCTGTCTTTCATATAACTTTGATGAAGGCAAAAGTGATAACCATTATAACTGTCCTGTTGTTGCCTACTATTCAGAGGTAATTAAAACAAATATGAAAGATATCAAAAAGATAACATTTATTAATGATTATTTTGGTATACATCGTAAAAAAGACTTCCCTAAAAAAGCTTTTGAAACATTAAGTAAATACTTTAATGACTTGACTTTGAAAGAAGTTAAAAATGCCGTAAAACAGGCATACGTCGAATATGACCGCCATATGGCTAAAATAAAAGCCAGAGGTGAGGCAATCATACAACAAGCACGTAACGAAGGTAAGGAAATTATCGTACTTGCAGGCAGACCATATCACGTTGACCCCGAAATAAACAAGGGTATCGACAAACTTATATCTAGCTTTGGTGTAGCTATTATATCCGAAGACGTTGTAAGTGATAAGGTAGAGAAATTCAAAACTACTGTACTTAACCAATGGACATATCACGCAAGACTTTACTCAGCAGCACATTACATAGCACAGTGCGACGATATTAACCTTGTTCAGCTTGTTTCATTTGGCTGTGGTGTAGACGCTATTACTACTGATGAAGTAAGAGATATTCTTGAATCAGAAGGTAAAATTTATACTCAGATTAAGATAGATGAAATAACCAACCTTGGTGCAGTAAAAATCAGGCTGAGAAGTCTACTTGCAGCTATTGCAGAACAAAAAGATAAAAAGAATAAATAATCACACAAAAAGAAATACGGAGAATTTTATGGCTACTTTGAAATATGATAAAACAGGCAGATTGCTGTTTACAAAAGAAATGAAAAAAGAATATAAAATTCTACTGCCTCAGATGGCATCTATTCAGTTCAGACTGATGAAGCGTGTATTCGACGAATACGGCTATGATACAGAATTGCTGGAAACAGATGGCCCTGAAATTGCACAAGTGGGATTAAAATATGTACATAATGACACCTGTTATCCCGCACTGCTGGTTATAGGACAGTTTATTCACGCACTACAAAGTGGTAAATATGATGTTCATAAAACTGCACTTATGATCACACAAACAGGTGGTGGTTGCAGAGCGTCAAACTATATACATCTGTTAAGAAAAGCTCTTAAAAAAGCGGGGCTGGAGTTTGTTCCGGTTATCTCGTTGAATATTTCAGGACTTGAAAGCAATCCCGGCTTTGGTCTTACTCTTTCAATAGCAAGAAAGTTGATTGGTGCTCTTGTATACGGAGATACTTTGATGCTTTTGAGTAATCAGACAAAACCATATGAGATTAACAAAGGCGAGAGTATGGCACTTGTTGACAGCTGGATTGAAAATATTGTAGGACAATATAAAGAAGGCAGAGGCTTTAAACTTGAACAACAACGTCAGAATCTTGATGATATAGCAAAGTCATTTTCAAATATTGAACGCAACATTGTACCAAAAGTTAAGGTTGGTGTAGTTGGCGAAATTTATGTTAAATATGCTCCACTTGGAAACAATAATCTGGAAGCATTTCTGAATGAACAGGATTGCGAAGTTTGTGTTCCGGGTATTATGGGATTTGCATTATTTAAGCTGGACAACCGCCTTCAGGACATTGAACTTTATGGCGGAAGCAAAATAAAATACAAGGTGCTTTTCAAGGCATATAAATACCTTGAGAAAATGGAAAATCTGATTATTGAGTGTGCTGTTAATCACGGCTTTAATCCACCTGGAAAATATAGCCATCTTAAAAGTTTGGTAGATGGTGTTATCGGACTTGGAAACAAAATGGGCGAAGGCTGGCTTCTTACAAGTGAAATGCTGGAACTTGCCGAGAGTGGATATCCCAATATTGTATGTACACAACCTTTTGGTTGTTTGCCTAACCACATATGTGGCAAGGGTATGATAAGAAAAATAAAAGAGATTAATCCTAAAGCAAATATTGTTGCAATAGACTATGACCCAGGTGCAACAAGAGTTAATCAAGAAAACAGAATTAAACTTATGCTTTCTGTTGCAAAGGAAAATCTTCAAGCTGAAACTCAGAACTCTGAGCCAACAACTAAAAAGGTTAAAGTAAAGACACATCATAGCAAATAAAAGGTTTAAAATAAACAAAAACAGGACGAGATAAGGCGTGATATCCTTAACGTACATTATACCTACTCTGTTTGCCTAATGGTGAGTGTTATTTGCATCGTCAATAATTTGCAAACTTAAATCACGGGTCCATACTACTTTGGAAGAAATCACCCAATGCAGGACATAAAAAGAAACAACAGCGGAGTAAAAGTACTCCGCTGTTTTCTTGTTTAATCTAAATATTTTCTGAGATATGTATTGAAATGACATATCAATTCTTCATTCCCCATTTGTGGACGCCACATAAAGAAATTTTTATCGTATGTATCAAACCAAAAAGAAATCTCACGATTTCGCTTCGGGTCTCTTGTAATATCGCCTTCAAGCACAATCCAAAATGGCAAAATTTCGTCATCTGTAATGCCACTAATTTCACGATACTTTTTTATCAATCCTGGCGTAAATAATTTACACATTCTTTCGTGAGCGTTACCGCGACCAGCACTGGGGTCTTTACCTTCAACCCAACCGTCTTGTCTTTTTATCTCTCCAAAAAGAATTTTTCCAGTTTTTTTGTTTTTGATTGAAAAATCAGGCGAAACACCCCAGCCACGTCGCTTGGCATTTTCCATTGTAGCAGTATCGGGACAATAAATTTGCGACAATGTTTCTTTGCTTAACTCAACATTTTCGTAAATATGTTTCAAATCGATTGGATGCTCATTTATAACATAATCTGTTCCAACAAACGCTTTCTTAAAGGCTTTTATAAGATTTTTCTCTGCAATACCAGCCAAACCACCCGGGCCGGACTCTGTTTGCCAATTCTCTCTGTTGCTTAATTCTGCCTTCGCCATCTATTTACACCTCATATTCCTTTGAATAGCTCTTCAAGGGAAATTTCCAATCCTTTTGCAATTTTTTCTATATTTACTATGGAAATATTACGCTTTCCGCTTTCGACAGAAGCATAATAGGTTCTGTCCATTTCAATAGATAAAGCGAATTTTTCTTGGCTAATCCCCTTACTTAATCTGATTTGTTTTATGCGTTCTCCAAATTTAGTGGTAATCATAATCACACTACCCCCTCGACTATATTCTACATATATGTTGTATATAAGACAACGGACTATAAGCAACATATATGTTGACTTTTTATGTTTAATAATATATAATTAACACAAAATACAAAATGAGGTTTGTATATGAATACGGAACAAAAAAACATTACTGCTTATTCGTTGTATAATGTTCAGGCAAAGCAACGAACAAAGGTTAATCCGTTAAGGGATATATATCCAAAATTGCCCGACAAGAAATATCAAGTCATATATGCAGATCCGCCTTGGGATTATGGTGGAAAAATGCAGTATGATAAAACAACTATCAAAGACGAAAATATCGGTTTTGAGAAGAAGATTTTTATAAGTTCGGCAACATTCAAATACCCAACTATTAAATTAAAACAGCTTAAGGAATTAGATGTTGCCTCCATTTCCGCAGACGATTGTTTGCTGTTTATGTGGACTACTGGTCCGCAAATGGAAAATGCCATTGAGCTTGGTACTGCTTGGGGATTTGAGTATAAAACTATTGCGTTTGTATGGGACAAAATGGTACACAATCCTGGGAGATACACATTAAGTCAAACAGAATTTGTTTTGGCTTTCAAAAAGGGAAAATTCCCTCAACCGCGAGGTGCACGAAATATAAGGCAAATGGTGCAGGTACACCGTGGTGAACACAGCGTCAAACCCGCCGAGATTATCGACGGGATTACAAAAATGTTCCCAGAGCAAGAAAAAATAGAATTGTTTGCAAGAAACAACTATATTGGTTGGGACAACTGGGGACTTGAAATTCCAGATAGTAAAATTGAAATTAAAACAGGTATATAGTCAGCATATCACTATGCTAACAAGAGAAAAGAGAAGACCCGTGACAACCGAGTCTTCTCTTTTCTCTTGTTAGTGGGTTTGGGCTTTTGCCCAACTGCATTTGTACTTACAAATGCGATGCTGGTTATTACCAAGAACTGAATAAAAAGTTAAATTCTCCGATAAAAACAACGCACAAACCCTCGTCCTGTTTTTATGTCGTATAACCTGATAATTAAATTTTTAGATATATGAAGTTTATGTGGATTTCTCTCTTTAACTCCCCATAAAGGTACTATCTCTACCTGTAAACTTTAAGATTTTCTACACAATAGTTTCAGCATTTTGATTATAATAAATTTGGGAATTGTTCTGGATATAAGAACTATATCCATCAGTTTTTAAGACTCTGGAGAGGAGCAGGAATTCTTCCTCCACGGTTTATAAACTTAGCAGGAGATTTCATATTTACTTCCATTACAGGACCTTCTCCCAAAAGTCCACCAAAGCTCAACTCATCACCTGCTTTTTTCCCTATTGCAGGAATTACTCTTACTGCTGTGGTTTTTGAATTAACCATACCAATAGCCGCTTCGTCAGCAATAATTGCAGAGATAACTTCTGGTGTAGTATCACCGGGAATATTAATCATATCAAGACCAACAGAGCATACAGCAGTCATAGCCTCTAGCTTATTGAGTGTAAGACAACCTGATCTCGCCGCACTTATCATACCTGCGTCCTCAGTAACAGGAATAAATGCACCTGATAGTCCGCCAACGTGAGATGAAGCCATTACTCCACCTTTTTTTACAGCATCATTAAGTAATGCAAGAGCCGCAGTTGTACCAAAGCAACCACACTGTTCAAGTCCCATTTCCTCTAAAATATGCGCAACAGAGTCACCAATAGCAGGAGTAGGAGCAAGAGATAGGTCAACAATACCAAAGGGTACACCAAGTCTGCGTGATGCCTCCTGTGCTACAAGCTGTCCAGTTCTTGTTATCTTGAATGCAGTTTTCTTTATGAGGTCAGCCACAGCCGAAAGGTCACAATCACCACATTTTGAAAGTGCAGCACGAACAACACCGGGGCCGGAAACTCCTACATTAATTTCACAGTCAGGTTCTCCCGGACCGTGCATTGCACCTGCCATAAACGGATTATCCTCAGGAGCATTACAGAAAACTACCAACTTAGCTGCACCTATACACTCTCTGTCAGCAGTAAGCTCAGCTGTTTGCTTTACTATTCTACCCATCATTCTTACAGCATCCATATTTATTCCTGCTTTTGTACTGCCTATATTTACAGAGGAACATACGTGATCGGTTATAGACAAAGCCTCAGGAATACTCTCGATAAGTGCATAATCACCGTCAGAAAATCCCTTCTGTACAAGTGCCGAATATCCACCAATAAAGTTAACTCCTACTGTTTGTGCAGCCTTTTCAAGTGCCTGTGCAAACTTTACAATTTTTTGAGTTTGGCAGGCAGAGGCAACCATACCAATAGGGGTAACAGATATTCTCTTATGAATTATAGGAATTCCGTATTCAGAGGAAATATCTTCACCTGTTTTTACAAGGTCTTTAGCGTAACGGCAAATTTTGTCATATATCTTTGTACACGCCTTATCAATATCATCATCAATACAGCTCAACAATGATATACCCATTGTGATTGTACGCACGTCAAGGTTTTCATTGTCAATCATATTGACTGTTTCGATAATATCATGTGTATTTATCATACTTTTAAGCCTCCATTATATTCTGTGCATAGAATTGAAAATATCTTCGTGCATAATGTGAATCTTCAATCCCATATCTTCACCCAGTTTGTCAAACTTTTTCTGCATTTCGCTGATTGATTTTTTTGCACCATCCATATCAACAAGCATAATCATAACAAACATATCCTGAAGTACACTTTGTGTTACCTCTGAGATGCTTATATTTTCTTCTGCACAGGCTTCAGAAACTTTAGCCAGTATTCCCACTGTATCTTTACCTAAAACTGTAATAAAAGCACGCATAATTACTCCTCCGTTTATATAAAATTATACTAATTTTCTCATTTAAACAGTGGATAAAATCCGCTGTTTAATAGATATGTAATTAGCATTGAAAATTGTATAAGACGTGCTGTGCATAGCACAGTATAGCCTATATAACAGGCAAACTTTATTTAAAAAATTTTAAAGTTTTTAAATAGAGTTTATTATTACTACATTAAATTATCTCTTATTTTTAACAAACTGTCAATACAAAAAACAACATTTATCGCCAACCAATTTGTTTTGATTCTATAATAGTTCTATAATAAATGTTAATGAAAATTAGGGATTGTTTGAAAATAGAAAAAGTGCTGGATTTTTGTTTCAAAACGAGT
>JAXJUM010000035.1:0-83955 GCA_036309045.1 Acutalibacteraceae bacterium | reverse complement strand
TTTACAAAAATCATCTACATCACAAAAAATTGCCAATAGTTCTTCCATTTAAATCTGTCCTTTCTTTGCTATGGTTTGTGCATTTTTACTATATCAAATTAAGGACAGATTTTCTATTTGTTTTTTATTTTTTCATCGAACTCACGTTAAATAGCAAATTTTATTCACTGTTTAAATATATATAGTACAAAAGCTCGGATGAATCCGAGCTTTTGTATTTTACACTTTATACTGTTTTTTTGTTATAACAAAAGGTGTTGCAAAATGCAACACCTTGAAAAGATAATATTATTTTTCTTCAGCCTTTTCTTTTTTCTTCTTTTCTTTTTCAGCTTTCTTTTCAGCTTTAGGATCAGGAAGATTTTTTTCAGTTGTTATTGTAGAAAGTGCCCACTTCTGGAAGTGCATTTTTGTTCTGTCGGGACCAGTTTCAAGAATGAAAGAGCCATCTTCCTTAATATTTACAACTCTGCCGGTAATTCCGCCAATAGTAATAAGCTCGTCACCAATTTCAAGACTATCTCTCATTTGCTCTTCTTGCTTTCTCTTTTTAGAGTTTGGTCTTATAAAGAAGAGATACATTGCACCTATTATTACAGCATAAATTATTATCATAAGAATAGAGGAAATAGAGCCGTTTTCCTGACTTACTTCGCTAGTTGTACTTACAGATGCACATGATGTTAAACCCAGTGTAGCCATTACACCTAAAGCAGATAAAATTGTTTTTTTCATTTCATTCAATCCTTTCGCTCATATAGAAAATAATAACCCAATTATACCACATTTTACAACCAATTCAAGTGGCAAAATACCTGTTATATTCTTTTTCCAAGAATATCTTTATATTTATTGTAGAAATCATTAAAAGTTTCGTTATCTAAGGCTTTTCTTATTTGTTCCATAAGATTATTATAAAAATATATGTTATGCATAACTGCAAGTCTCATTCCGAGCATTTCACCGCTTTTAAACAGGTGACGAAGATATGCTCTATCAAAATGACAGCACACAGGGCAGTCACATTCTTCGTCAATAGGAGAGGTGTCCAGTGCATATTTTGCATTGAATATGTTTCGTATACCCTGCCATGTAAACAAGTGTGCGTGTCTTGCATTTCGGCTTGGCATAACGCAATCAAACATATCTACACCTCTGTAAACAGCCTCCAGTATATTAGCAGGTGTTCCTACACCCATTAAGTAACGTGGTTTGTCTTGTGGCATATGTTCCTCAACTTTTTCAATTATGTGATACATAACTTCAGCGGGTTCTCCCACAGCAAGACCACCTATTGCATAACCTGGTAAATCAAGTTGGCTGATAGTTTTCATATGTTCTATACGCAAGTCTTCATATGTTGCCCCTTGGTTAATTCCAAACAACATCTGGTGAGGATTCAGTGTTGTTTCAAGACTATTAAGCCTGTCCATTTCTGTCTTACAGCGTTGAAGCCAACGAGTGGTGCGTTCAACAGAATTTTTTGCATAATCATACTCGGCAGGATTTTCCATACACTCGTCAAATGCCATTGCTATGGTAGAAGCAAGATTAGACTGAATCTGCATACTTTCTTCAGGCCCCATAAATATTTTTTTTCCATCTATATGAGATGAAAAATAAACCCCTTCTTCTTTAATGTTTCTTAGCTTTGCCAGTGAAAAAACCTGAAATCCACCGCTATCAGTAAGAACAGGGCCGTCCCATCGTGTGAATTTGCGTATTCCACCAAGCTGTTTTACAACTGTATCGGTAGGACGAAGGTGGAGATGATAGGTGTTGCAAAGCTGTACTTGACACTTAATGTCTTTAAGGTCGAGAGCACTTACAGCACCCTTTATAGCACCGCAGGTAGCTACATTCATAAACAAGGGTGTTTGTACTGTGCCGTGTACAGTGACAAGTTCTCCACGTCTTGCATTACCTTCCTTTTTAATTAAATTAAACACTGCAATTTTCCTTTCTTAATTAAATATATAAACAGATTAAAAAATCGCCATAGCATCGCCGAAAGAGAAAAATCTGTATTTTTCCTTTACGGCTATTTCATAGCTATTCATAATTGTATCAAAGTCTGCAAAAGCAGAAACAAGCATTATAAGAGTACTTTCAGGTAAGTGAAAATTCGTAATAAGTCCGTCAAGTACCTTGAATTTATAGCCAGGATAAATAAAAATATCGGTAAAACCTTCGCAAGGAATAATTTCTCCGTTATATTTTGTTGCGACTGATTCTAAAGTTCTGCAACTGGTAGTTCCCACTGCAACAACACGTCCACCATTTTCTTTTGTTTCCTTTATAAGCTGTGCAGTTCTTTGTGGAACCTCATAATGCTCAGAGTGCATTTTATGTTTTGTAACATCATCTACTTTAACAGGACGGAAAGTTCCCAGTCCGACGTGAAGTGTAACATAGCCTATTTTAATTCCCTTTTCCTCTATACGTTTAAGAAGTGTAGGGGTGAAGTGCAACCCTGCTGTTGGTGCAGCAGCAGAGCCAAGTTCACGGCTGTATACTGTCTGATATCTCTCTTTGTCTTCCAATTTTGCTGTAATGTAGGGAGGAAGTGGCATTTGTCCTATCTTGTCCAGAGCTGTGTAAAAATTATCTTCACAATAAAATTCAACAACACGATTACCGTTTTCTAATACTTCCAACACTTTACAGCTCATAATATCTCCAAAGGTGAATTTGTCACCTGCTTTTGCTTTTTTGCCAGGCTTTGAAAGACATTCCCAAACATTATTGCGTACCTGTGAGAGAAGTAAAAATTCAACTCTTGCACCGGTAGAACGTGTGCCGTAAATTCTTGCAGGAAGAACTCTTGAATCATTTACTATAAGACAATCTCCCTTATTAAGATAATCTATAATATCATAAAAATTCTTATGTTCAATGGTATCATCTTTACGGTTAAGCACCATCAACCTAGAAGAATCTCTTGGTTCCACAGGAGTTTGTGCTATTAACTCCTGTGGTAAATCATAATAGAAATCACTTGTTTTCATTATTGTACCTCAGAAACACTTATAAAATTTATATTTTTTCAAGTTTTGCAAAGTTTGCCATAAGTTTTTTAGTTCCAACTTTGTCAAATGCAATTTCGAGCATAGTATCATTAGCCATTAGTTGTGCAGATATAATCATACCCTTACCAAATGCCTTGTGCATTACACTATCACCTGCTTTGAAGTCTGCTTTTGCTGTTGATGCAGGCTTTGGAGTGTAGGTTCGGTTTGCAAAATTGTTTGCCATTGCAAAAGTATTGTTTAAGAATCCACTTTTTCCGCCTGTATTTGAAATAGTACCTGAATATGTAGGGGTTGTAAAACTGGTCTTGACAAGTGCAGAAGTGATTTCTGTAAGGTCTTTTGGAATCTCGTTTATAAAACGTGAAAGGCGATTATGGCTTGTAGAACCATATATCATACGCTCATTAGCGTGTACAATATACAGCTTTTCTTTTGCTCTTGTAATTCCGACATAGGCAAGACGGCGTTCTTCCTGCAATTCCGTAGGGTTCATAATAGACTGCATACCTGGGAAAATGCCGTCCTCTGCACCAGGAATAAATACAACAGGAAACTCTAAACCTTTTGCAGAATGTAGCGTCATAAGAACAACGCTATCCGAACCTTCGTCATAGTTATCAATATCCGACAGCAATGCGATATCCTCCAGAAAACCTGATAACGTAGCTTCTTCAGGGTTATCATCTTCATAATTTTTGATATTTGTCATAAGTTCATTGATGTTTTCAATTCTGCTTTCGCTGTCCTCTTTTTCTTTTTTTAGATTTTCTATGTAGTCAGTTTTTTCAAGAACTTCGTTGTATAGTTCGCATATAGTGGTATCTTCATCCTCTGCAAACTTAACAAATCTGTCGATCATATTTGTAAAATCCTTCAGCTTTGTGGCTGAACGCTTCAGTGGTTCGTATTCGTCAGCGTGGCTTATTATATAATACAGACTTTCACCGAGTACAGTAGCTATTTCAGCCGCTTTTTCTACGGTAGCAGTTCCGATTCCTCTTTTGGGTTTATTTATAATTCTACGTAAACGTATATTGTCAGAAGGATTACTGATAACCTGTAAATATGATGTCATATCCTTAATTTCTTCACGGTCATAGAATCTGTGTCCGCCGATAAGACGGTGGGGGATACCGCTTCGTGCCATATGCTGTTCTATTACGTTTGACTGAGCATTTGTACGGTACAACACGGCAAAATCAGAAAACTTTTTACCCTCCGAAACCATTTCTTCAATTCTGTCGCAGATATATTTTGCTTCGTCACGCTCTGACGTAGCTGTATGAACAACAATTTTGTCGCCCTTTGGGTTATCTGTCCACAGAGTTTTGCCCTTTCTTTCTTCATTATTAGCAATAACACTGTTTGCAGCATCAAGAATTGTTTGAGTGGAACGATAGTTTTGCTCAAGTCTTATAACTTTGCCATCAGGATAGTTCTGCTCAAAGCTGAGAATATTTTCAATAGTTGCACCACGAAATTTATAAATACTTTGGTCATCGTCACCAACAACGCAAATATTTCTATTTTTCTCAGCAAGCATACTTATCAGTTTGTATTGTGCCATATTTGTATCCTGATACTCGTCCACCATAATGTATTTGAACAAATTCTGATAGTATTGCAAAACATCATCATTTTCTTCAAACAACTTTACAGTGTTGTAGATAAGGTCATCAAAATCCATAGCATCTGAACTTTTTAGTCTTTGTGCATATATGCTGTAAGCCTTTGCTATGCTGATTCTGCGACTGTCATTCAAAGTTTCTTTCTTAAAATCTTCAGGACTTTTAAGCTGGTCTTTTGCTCTGGAAATTTCAGAAAGAACGCTACGGTGGGGAAGTATCTTTTCATCTATATTCATAGATTTAAGAATTTCCTTCATTTGTCTTCTTTGATCATCTGTGTCATAAACGGTAAAGTTACTGGAATATCCCAATCTGTCACCATATCTTCTCAGAATTTTTGCACAGGTGGAGTGAAAAGTAGATGCCCATATATCTGTTGCATCAGGAACCCTAGCAATTATTCTCTCTTTAAGTTCGCCTGCCGCTTTGTTGGTAAATGTAATAGCTAAAATTTGCCAAGGCTTTGCAGGATACACGCTGAGTTTCTTTTTTAATTCAGCAGAAATTTCTTTTTTGCTATTTGCACAGTTTTCAATTTGTATAATATCATCATCTGTAAGTTTACTGCTGAAATAAGTACTATTATAGGCATTACCCCAACTTACAAGATTTGCTATTCTGTTAACCAGAACAGTGGTTTTTCCGCTTCCTGCACCTGCAAGAATAAGCACAGGACCTTTGGTTGTAAAAACAGCCTCACGTTGCATATTATTCATTTTTGAAAATTCATTTTCCATAATTGTATTTCTAAGTTTCGACAATCTGTTTATATCCATTTATTATTCCTTTCGTACTGATAATTTTTATTATATTCCAAAAAGATAACCGTTAACACTTATGATTAACGGTTATCAAAACAATGCCTGAAATTATTGTTTTATGGAATTTTTTTATCTTTTATTATTTCATAACTTTCATCAAAAAATGATGTGTCTATTTTAGAAGATGATACAAAGCAATAGTTCATAAGGTACATTTTTACATCAGCTTCATTTTCGGTATTGTAAACAAAATATGCAGAAATGTTATATTCACCTGATGGAATATCTCCGCTTTTGGCATCTATATCAACAAGAATATTGGCTACTGTTTGTGTTTCGTGGAAAATATTGCCGTTTGCCTCAAGTACAGAGATTGAATTAATTTTATTACCTTTTGATTCAAGGTCTTCCTTTACAAATTCAGGAAAATCAAAGTAAACCATCTGGTTTCTTACGTTATTGGCTGTATTTCCGTCTGAGAAACACTCAAAGTTCATACCTTTGAAATCTTTTGATGGGATATTATAGCTTTCTTCAAGAACGTTGTTGTTACAACCACAGCACAAAAGTATAACAACAGCCATTATTATACTAAGAAAAATAGAGGTGAATTTTTTCATAATATCAGCCCTTAACAAAATTTAATGTCTAAATTAAATAATTTTAATTAATAATACTATATATTAATTATTGTCAGTATCAGTATCATCATTAATAAATTCTTCTACAATAAAACGTGGTCTTTGTTTTGTTTCAAGATAAACCTTACCTAAATATTCTCCTATGATTCCTATGGCAAACAGTTGCAAACCTCCCAATGCCCATAAAGAGATAAATATACTTGTCCAACCCCAAGCAGTATCTCCAAAAGAAAATCTAACCAGAGAATATATACCAAATAACACGGCAAGAATAAATATTATAATACCAAGCCACATTATCATTCTTATAGGTTTAACACTGAGTGATGTTATTCCTTCCCAGGCAAGTGCAAGCATTTTAGTTAGAGGATATTTACTTTCGCCTGCTGTACGTTCAAAGCGATCATATTCAACTATATCACTTTTAAATCCAACCATTGGTGCCATACCACGTAG
This sequence comes from Acutalibacteraceae bacterium, assembly GCA_036309045.1. Lineage (GTDB taxonomy): Bacteria > Bacillota > Clostridia > Oscillospirales > Acutalibacteraceae > CAG-964. Next base: position 77,437 of record JAXJUM010000035.1, on the reverse strand, counting down.
AAACAGATTAACTTCTTTAAAATCGGCAAAGGCTTCAAGGGCACGTTTACTCATCAAGCGGAAGTCAGCGTGATTAAAGATAATGTCGCCACCCATAGCCTTAAGGATTTTGTAAAAAGCCTCAGCTGTAAAACGCTTAAAGAAAGTATCGGTTTCACGTTTGCGACGTACACCATATACAATATCACAGCCTTCTTCATATTTTTCAAGCATTTTATCAATAGCATTAATATCGTCCTGCAAGTCAGCGTCTATTGATATTACAACATCTGCATAATTTTTTAAAGTTACAAGACCACCATACAATGTATTTTGATGACCTCTGTTTCGGCTCATTTTTAAGCCAGAAATAAATGGACTTGCTTTATGAAGCTCTGTTATAATCTCCCAGGTTCTGTCTTTAGAGCCATCATCTATATACACAATACGACTTTTATCAGATATTTTTCCGTTTCTTATAAGTTGCTTGAATTTGTCTAATAGCTTAATTGTAGTATCCTGTAAAACTTCTTCTTCGTTGTAACAAGGTACGGCAAGATATAATGTTGTCATAATTTATCCTCCAATATCAAACCATATGTTTTTATCAATTTATTATATCATTTTACTGTAAATACTTCAACAGATTAATATTAAATAAATAAATTTTACATTATTTTAATAAATTTATTAAAAAATCTGTTGTAAAAGTATATACTAAATGATAAAATTAAATTAAATTCAGCTTGTGCAAGGAAGGTGATTTTTTGGGCAAGAAAATTTATGGTACTGTAATTGCAGTTTTTTTAGCAGTAATCTCGGCTACTTTTGCAACTGTGATTATAATAAATAATTTTGGAAATAAAGAGAACGAAAGCAATTTATTGATCAATGACACAACTGCAAATTATTCAGAATCTACTGAGAACACTGTGGTAAAGCCAAAATCGCAGGAATATGTTGATACACAGCCTGTTGAAACAGAAGTAACCGAGCCTATGACGATGTCAGTATATTCAACTGCAACAGAAGCGACAATGACTGTAAGTGTAGCTACTGAGATAATCAGTGTTCCTGTTGCAACTGAACCTATAACAGTTGCAACAACAGAGATAGAATATATGCCTACGGAACCTCCCACGGAGGGAATCAGTGAAATTGTTCTTGAAAACCTTATAGTAAACAGTGGTTATAGTGTTGATGTCATTAATAGTTTAGGTATAGAACAATTAATGGTTGTAGATGCTTATGGTACACAAGCTGATGTATACCTGTTCAGCTATAATGATGGTTTATGGTTAAGTGAAGAAGTTGAATGTTCTGGTTTTGTAGGTAATGGTGGAGTTGGTGAAAAACAAAGCGAAGATGATAATGTAACTCCTTCTGGTTTGTATTCAATAGGTGATGCTTTTTATACAGCAGAACAGCCAACAACCTGGCTCAATACTTTTAGAATAACAGAGAATACTTATTGGATAAATGATCCTGAATCTTCAATGTACAATCAAAAAGTAGAAGGAGAGCAAAATAAAGACTGGAACACAGCACAACATATGATTCAAAATCTTGGATATAAATATGGCTTTGTTATTAACTATAATACTGACCCCATAAATAAGGGCAAAGGATCTGCTGTTTTTGTACATTGTGGGGAAGAGGCAACAAATGGAAGTGTAGTTTTACCTGAAAAAGATATACTTGATTATCTTGAAATAATGAATTTTTCCAAAAATCCACACATTCTTATATTTTAATTTTTTATAAATTGCTATAAAAATAATGTCAATCTATAATTTTAGAAGTTGATTGTATATATAATGGTTATAAGATTTAACTTAATGTTATTAAATAAATATAAATTTTACAAAAAGTCTTTAAATATGTTTTTATGTGTGATATAATCATTTGGTAAAAAATAATATGAGGATGTGGATGTAGTGGACATAATAGCAAAAGTTTTTGCTGAACAATGGATATTTATGCTCATTGCCGTAGTGGCGGTTGCGGTAACATTCCTTGTTAAAAAATTTGTACCCAATCTTTATGAAACTTTTTTAAAGGGAAGTCTGGTTATTCTTTCAGTATTACTTATAATTCTGGCATTGTTGTTCCAGGCACCAGATTTATTCCTTCTTATACCTATTATTGTAATATGTTGTGAATTGTTTGGTTATGGTGTTACAAGTAAAATAGTCAGTGTACTGTTTGTGGACTTCCTTCTTATTCAGTTAGATTTCAGACTTATTGCGGGTATCAATGAAGCTGTAATGAATGTTATTTTCTTTGTACTCCAAATTATTGCTGCTATAATTATTGGCTTTATTATGGATGGATACTTAAGAGAGAAGAAAGCAAACGAGTCTGAAAAATCAGAAATTGAAGTTGATAATGACAAAGTTAATTCAAATGCTGATAATTCAGAAGAAAAAAGTGTTAATGATATTGATAATATAATAAATAATGTAGATTCAGAAGAAAATTGATTACATAATATAATCTATTTTTTATCTGAAAATCAAAAAATTTAGTATATCTAAAAATAAAACAGTGCAGTTTGAAAGTATAAACAGTATGTTTGCTGACTGAGGATTGTGCAGAGAAATTTCATAAAACAAAAAGGAGGCACAGCCAACGGATTTTTTGTCCGATGGCTGTGCCTTTTTAAGTATTGTTTGAGTAAAATGTTTGCCCATTTTTAATGTGTTACTTAGAAAATTTTAGAAACTCAAATTCTTATCTTTAGTATCTAAATTAAAGAACATAATGTAATAAATCGAAATGTAGGTTATCTTACCTTTCTGTGTAACAGTTTTTTCGTTAGACACAACAAAGAGCTTTTTGATGTGATAATTCTTGTTTTGAACGAGCGATAGACAAAATAGTGTTGTAATGATATAATACAGATGAATAAACTTGTGTTTAAAAAAGGACTATATTATGAAAGTATTAATAGGAACAACAAATCCATCTAAGGTTAAACGATTTTCTAACTTGTTATCTGATTACAATGTGGATTTCTATACATTAAAAAATTTCAATATAACTGCTGAACCAAATGAAGTGGGCAAAACACCCGAAGAAAATGCTGTAATTAAAGCGAAGTTTTATTCTTCTTACTTTGATGTTGTTATCTGTAACGACTCAGGATTATACTTCGAGGAATTACTTTTGACCGACAACAGACAGCCGGGGCTTAACATAAGAACACCAAATGGTAGTAAGAGATTAGACGACGATGAAATGATAGAGTATTATTCTAATTTAGTTTCATCGTTAGGCGGTAAGGTGAATGCGTTTTATTTAGATGGCATAGCGGTTTATAATAAGGGGAAAATCACTTCATTTATGGATAACAGTGAAATAATTAAAACTGATTCTTTTTATATGGTTGACAAAGCATCCTCTAAACGCCATAAGGGGTGGCCGTTAGATTCGCTTTCTATCAGCAAAACAACGAATAAATATTTTGTTGATTTAAGTGAGAGTGAGTCCAAGGATAATATTTTTATTGATGATTACAGAAAGAGAATTACAGATTTCCTTATTGAATCTCTTGGAGTGGCTAAATAAAAATTTAACTAATATTTTGTAAAGGTATAAAAATAATGAAAGAAGGTAATAAAATTGATAAAGCAATCGTAAAAATAGTAGATGCGATAGCTGATGAAATTTTAAATTTACTAGTTTTATTATTGTAAACGAAGACGGCAGGGAGAAATGTGCTCCTTGCCGTCGTTTCATTTCGTTGAGCTATTTATAATTGCGAAATAGTTAATAATTGTATATAATTAAAATGTAATGTTAATGTAAGGTTTTTTGTGTACGGCTGTAATGTTTATCTTTTAATATAGTAACCACAGAAGAAAACATAAATTGAATTTTGGAGGCAATTATGAATAAAAATGATATTATCAAGAAGTACAGCGGTGCTAAAGAAATCCACGCCGTGATGAGAAACAAAAAGATGAGGAAAAAAGAGATTATTTTTGACTGGATAATTGCTCTTGTTACACCATTGCCAGGAATTGTTGAGGATGTAGACTTCGTTTCTGATATGGGAACATATTATCTGATTATCAATGATAACACAAACAAGCTTGTGCGTGTAACGGGTAACGATGTTACAGAACAGGAGATTTCTGTAAATTGTAAGAAAAGGACTTTTGTTGTTAATGGAAACTGGTTTACAAAGGTAGGAAAAATATATGGATAGAAATTTTAATGTTTTGATTGCAGATGATGAAAAAGAAATAATCTCTGTTCTTCGTCTGTTCCTTGAAAAGGAAAATATCAATGTTTACGAAGCCTATGACGGCGAAATGGCATATATGATTATGCAACGCTTTGACATAGATTTGGCGATTATTGATATTATGATGCCGAGAATGAACGGCTATGATTTACTTAAAAAGCTGCGTGTGGATTATGAGATTCCTGTGATGATTATTTCAGCAAAGGTTCAGCTTGATGATAAGGTTATCGGCCTTGAGCTTGGTGCTGATGATTATATCACAAAGCCATTTGAGCCTCTTGAGGTAATTGCAAGAGTCAAAGCACACTTACGCAGGCAGAGCAAGGTGTTATCCGAAAATAAAACTGAAGAAAATGTTATTACTCACAAAGATTTGACCCTTGACCTTAATCGCTGTCAGCTTAAGGTTGGTGACAGAGTGATTGACCTGACAAAAATTGAGTTAGATTTGATGGATATGTTTATTTGCAGTCCGGGCAGAGTGTTCACCAAAGAGCAGATTTTTCAGCGTGGATGGGATGATTCTTATGTTGTTGATGATAATACCATCCGTGTTACAATCAGCAGACTTCGTGACAAGATCGGTAGTGACAGAATTAAAACCATTCGTGGTCTTGGTTACAGAATGGCGGCTTAAATGAACAGCCTGAAAACGAAAATTATATATTATTATGTTATCATTACGGTTGTGTTGCTTGTATGTGAGGGTTATTTATCTTATTTTCTGGTGAATTTAGTTCCGTTAATTAGAAAGGTAACAGGAATAGATGAGATGTTTGTTGAGTGTGCAGGTGCATTTGTTGGACTTGTGATACTGTTTGCAGTTTCGTATTATTTTTACAGCAAGGTAAGCAAGAGTGTAAATGAAGAGTCCGAAAAGCAAGTAAAACAGCGAAATATCATTTTTGCGAACATCTCCCACGATTTGAAAAATCCTATGTCCTCGGTGCTTGGCTTTGCAAGAGCCTTGGAAGAAGGCAAGGTAAGTGAAGAAGAACAACAGGCGGTTTATCGCTCAATCTGTGATAAATCTACTCAGATGAATGATATGATACTCAAAATGTTTCATTATGCAAAAATGGAATCTGATGGCTATTCTCTTGCACTGAAAACAGAGGATTTGGGGGCAATACTTAGGAATGTAATAGCTGATAGGTATTCTGAAATTGAGAAACATAATATTGATTTTTTCATTGATATCTCTGAAAGTCCGGTTGAAGCTTTGGTGGATATAACAGAGTTTTCAAGAGTAATAAATAACCTGATTACTAACGCTATGAGGCACAACGATATGGGAATAGGGTTATTTGTTAGCTTAAAGGAGTACGGCGATAAAATTACAATTTTAATAGCAGATACAGGTACGGAAATTCCTAAAAGTTCTTTTGAGAGTATATTTGAACCTTTCCAATGCTCAGATGAATCAAGACAAAAAAAGGACGGCAGTGGACTTGGTCTTGCTATATCAAAGCGTATTGTCGAGCTCCACAACGGACAATTATATATAGACGATAGCATTAAAGGCTATACAAAAGCCTTTGTGATTGAAATTAAGAAGTAGTTCATAAGGACTGCTTCTTTTTTTATACAAAATTGTAATGTTAATTTAATGCTTTTTGTGTATTCGTGTAATGCTCACGATATATATTAGTATATGTCTATGAGACAGAAATTTAGAAATGAGGTATTTATGTATGAAATCAAAGAAAAACAGTTTAGCAAAGGCTTTTGCCTTAGTTCTGGCAATTATTTGTTTTGATACAATGGCTTTAACAGGTTGTGCAAAGAGCGATAAAAGCGTTGATGTGACGCAGATGTACATTGACAAAAACGAAGAATTAGGAATTGATTGGAAGTCGATTGTTACAAATTTAAAAGAATATGATATGGAAGGCTCAGGATTTTATGTTGACAAAGAAAACTTAGAGGAAGATGTTGATGAGATTTTTACAATATCATTTACAAACTATGATCCTGAAAAAGGTGGCTCATTTAAGGATGTAGCTTATCAGATTATGATAAGCTATGGTGTGCAGGCTAAAAACGAGTTTGCCTATGAAACCCCTGAGTTTTATGATGAGCCTGTATACGAAATTATCGTTATCAGCAACAGCTCAGACGAGTATTACTCAGCGAGATATAATGAAAAAAAGGAAATACTTTTTGAAGACGGTGAGTGGATTTTAGATATAGATAGAGATGAAACTATTTCAGATTATATCAATATTTGTGGTAGTGCTATGGGACTTTTAGGGTACGGTGAGTAAAATGAATATAGAGAAAAAAGAAATCAAAAGAACAGCCAGAAGAATTGGCTTCTTTATTATGGGTCATCAATTATTCTTTCAACTAGGTGTTATTGTGCTATTAATTATTATAGGTTTTGTGTCGGCAATGCTTGGAATGGAACATCTTGAGGACGTAGCACTTTACATAGTATCCGACTTAATGCAACTTATAGCAGGGGTATTTTTCTTGATGTTTTATCTTGTGAATAAGAAGCTGATAAACTCAACTCCAATGGTAAAAAGAAAATGTACTCCAAAATCAATTATCTTCGGACTCATACATCTTAACTTCTTACAGTTTATTTTCGCAACCATAATGGGCGTGGTTTGTTGCTACATTTATGAAGCAACAGGTAAAATTAGATACAGTATGCTCTTACATCTTCTTAATAATTCGATTTTGGTGTTGTTCAATATCCTACCTATTACAGAGGAGGTAAGTGCAGTTATTAAGGTTGCCTTAGGCATTGTGTCACTTGTAGCGACTATTGCTTATCTCATTTACAAAAAGACAAAGTATAGGGTGTTAAAAACGGATATAAGCACCGATACTAAGAAAAATTGTCTGTATTTCTTTACATCTGTGCCAATGATTATTTTCGTACTTGCCTGCCTCGGCATTTGCGTATATATGTCTTTATTATAAAACGTTTTTTGTTTTCTTTTAGTGTAAGAATGTAATCTGCACCATTATCTATGATAGATTTTGCCGAACATTTCGACTTTTGCATACGATTTTGCTCCACAAATGACTGCACGAAGCATTATAATTAACACTTCGTGTAATGGATAAATTACACTTAACTTCCGTTAAACTTAATTTTTTATGATATAATCACTTCTGTTTGATTATATCACATCTCTATCTTTTTCTCGTTAATGGTTTGTTTACTCGTTCAAAAAACTGGTTCAAAGATAGTTTTTTATTGAAATTTGACATTATATATGGTATAATTTACAGTAATATAAATATCATAGGAGGTGTTTTTGTGAAATGTCCATATTGTGGCTATGAGGAAAGTAAGGTTATTGATTCACGCTCAGCAGATGATGGTGAGAGAATAAGAAGGCGACGTGAATGTTTAAAGTGTAGCAAACGCTTTACAACTCACGAGGTAATTGAAACTGTACCTATTATGGTCATTAAACGTGATAAAACTAGAGAACCTTTTAATAGAGATAAACTAAATTCAGGTTTGATGCGTGCTTGTGAGAAACGTCCTGTATCAGCAGAAACTATCGACAATATAATAAATGATATTGAACGTCAGCTACAAAATTCTCTTGAAAGAGAAGTTACATCAAAGAAAATAGGAGAGTACGCTATGGAATACCTTAAGATGGTTGATGAAGTTGCTTATGTACGTTTTGCATCTGTGTATCGCCAGTTTAAGGATATTAACACATTTATGGACGAGCTTAATAAATTATTGAAATCTAAGTGAGTTTATAAAATTATTTATTAAAAGCTCTTTGTGGATTTTTGCATATGTTTGTGATAGATGACAATATAATATTCAGAGGGAGCTATTTTATGAATAAAACTTCTTATAAAAAGCGAATTAATAATTTAATTTCGAAGATTTGCACAAGAAAGTTAGAGGATAATCTTTATTATATAAGTGTTTTTGTAATTCTTGCAGTAAGTTTATTTTATTTTATGTTTAATGCTTTTGTAGAGTTTACAGGGCTTTATATGTTGCGTGAATGTGGTATGAAAAAACTTTTTGAAATTCCATGTCTGGGTTGTGGTGGTACACGGGCTTTGATAAGTCTTTTTACAGGTAATTTACTTAATGCTGTTTATTATAATGCTTTTGTTGTTTATTGTGTGATAGTGTATGCAGTGTTTTTTATTAGTCATACCATAAGTAAGATAAGTATGGGACGAATAAGAGAAATTTCCTTTCAAGGCTGGTATGTTCCGGTTGCATTGATTATTTTAATTATACAATATGTTTTAAAACTCATATTACCTTGTTATAAAGTTTAATATTATCATAATTTTATATTAATATTCATTTAAACAGTGGATAAAATCTACTGCTTAATAGCTGTGTGAACAGCGTTGAATCGTATGAAAGGTTATATTATTTATTTTGAAGGGAAGAGAATTATGGATAACAATAATAAACAAAATAATTATAATCCGTATGGCAATTCACAGAATGGTGGTTTTGAAAATAACAGTCAATATAATCAGCAGTATTACGGACAAAATAATTTGAATCAAGTACAATAAAACAACGATATGTTAAATAAAGATATCAAAAATGATACATTTGATATTACTGATTGTAAATATAAATGATTGGATTGGTGTAATATGAAAGATGAATTAATACTTTGGGATGTTATTAAAGATATGCTTATGAGAAACACAGGTTCTACTACTGTTTTATTAGAGGCTATTACTGGGTGTAAATTAAAGGTAAAAGTTCTTAAACAAAATAATTTTCTTTCTAATGGAAGTTTGCACTGGAATGGAAATACGGTATGTAGAGAATCAGTTTTATTTACTGAAGAAAAAGAGATATCTCATAATATTGTATATATTAACTGGGAAGAATTAAATAATGATGTTAGAAAGGCATTAAAGGAAGGTGTAGAACCAATCGGAAAAGTAATTATGCATACAGACCATCGGCGAGAATTATTGTATTCAGGTATTATTACTGAAGAAATATTGAAAAAGGAATGTAATATTAATGAGTCATGTGTTGGTAATAATGTGTTGAAAAAATATGCAATATGGGTTGGCGATGTATGTTTATTTATTATTTATGAAATTTTTTACATAGAAAATCTAAAATATTGTGTATATCAAAGAAATATAGATGTATTATAAAAATTTTGCATATACATATAAGAATTCGTTTATTTGAATGGTGTTTAATATTACCCTCATTAAATTATATTAAAATTGTGAGTCATTCTTACTTTTATAATACCTCATTTACAAGATGATTTGATTTGATATAATTGGAATTTTGTAATTAAAAATTGACATTAATTCTTATAGGTGGTATATTATAAGACAAGATTATGCGGTTGTTTGCAGATAAATTGCTAATTTTGATGAAATTTGTTTTTGAAGCAGACAGGCAAGTTATAATTCAGTTATACATATTGTTGTTTATAGGAGGATTTAATTGTGAAAAAGTATAAAGTTGGTATCATTGGTGCAACAGGTATGGTTGGACAGAGATTTTCTCTTTTACTTGAAAATCATCCCTGGTTTGATGTAGTTGCACTTGCTGCTAGTAAGCGTTCAGCAGGTAAAACATATAAAGAGGCTGTGGGTGCAAAATGGGCTATGACATCACCAATACCAGAAAAATTTGCGGATATGGTTGTTATGGACGCATCTGAGGTTGAGACAGTTGCATCATTGGTTGATTTTGTTTTCTGTGCAGTTGATATGAAAAAGGATGAAATAAGAGCTCTTGAAGAGGCTTATGCTAAGGCTGAGTGCCCTGTAATGTCTAACAATAGTGCACACAGACACACATCTGATGTTCCTATGATTATTCCTGAGATAAATGCAGATCACGCAAAAATTATTCCTGCTCAGAGAAAGCGTCTTGGTACAAAGAAAGGTTTTGTTGCAGTTAAATCCAACTGTTCACTTCAAAGCTATGTACCTGCTGTACATCCTCTTATGGATTTGGGTGTTAAGAAGGTTCTTGCTTGTACATATCAGGCTATTTCAGGTGCAGGTAAAACATTTAATACATGGCCTGAGATGGTAGATAACGTTATTCCTTATATTGGTGGTGAGGAAGAAAAGTCAGAAAAAGAGCCTTTGAAGATTTGGGGACACATTGAGGGTGATCAGATTGTTGATACAACTGTTCCTTCAATCACATCACAGTGTATTCGTGTTCCTGTAAGTGATGGTCATACAGCTGCAGTATTTGTAGAACTTGAAAATAAGGCTTCTATGGATGAGATTATTTCAAGATGGGAAAATTACAAGGGCAGAGCTCAGGAGCTTGACCTGCCAAGTGCACCAAAGCAGTTCTTGCACTATTTTACAGAGCCTGACAGACCACAGATTAAAGACGAGAGAAATCTTGAGAATGGTATGGCGGTTTCTATCGGTAGATTAAGAGAGGACACACAGTATACAATTAAATTTGTGTGTATGTCACATAATACATTAAGAGGTGCCGCAGGCGGTGCAGTGCTTATGGCTGAGTTGCTGTGTGCTGAAGGTTACCTTGACGACTAATTAACCAGACGGGGGTAATATTATGAGCAAGCCTATTTTTACAGGTAGCTGTGTAGCTATTGTTACACCTATGAACCAAGATGGTTCTATAAATTATGATGAATATGGTAAGCTAATAGATTTTCAGGTTGAGAATGGCACAGATGCTGTTCTTGCCTGCGGAACAACAGGCGAGTCAGCTGTAATGGATCACAAAGAGCATTGCAGTGTTATTGAATATACATTAAATAGAGTTAATGGCAGAGTACCTGTTATTGCAGGTACAGGTAGCAACGATACAGCTTATGCTATTGAGCTTACAAAGGAAGCTAAAAAGTTAGGTGCAGATGCTGTTTTGTCAGTTACTCCTTATTATAATAAAACTTCACAGGCTGGATTGGTAGCACATTTCAACGCTATTGCTGATGCTGTGGATATTCCTATGATTGTTTACAATGTACCTAGCCGTACAGGTTGTAACATAAAGCCTGAAACATATGCAGAACTTTGTAAAAATCCTAATATTGTTGCTACAAAAGAAGCAAGCGACAAGATTGGTGATGTAGCTAAGACACTTGCACTTTGTGGCAGTGATTTAACTGTTTATACAGGCTGTGATGATATGACAGTTCCTGTAATGTCGTTGGGCGGTAAGGGTGTAATCTCTGTATTTTCAAATGTTATGCCAAGAGAAATGCACGATATTGCACAGCTTTGTCTTGATGGTGACTACAAGAAGGCTACTGAAATGCATTTGCATTATCTTGAACTTATGAATGCCCTTTTCTGTGATGTTAACCCTATTCCTGTAAAGGAAGCTATGAATATGATGGGATATAACTGCGGAAATTGCAGACTTCCTCTTGTACCATTAAGTGAAAAATCATACGCTTATCTAAAGTCTGTAATGGAAAAGTACGGACTGGTAAAATAATACAAATATTTTAAAGTAAGCAGTATGTAAGGGAAGTGTAAAAAATGACAAATATAATTTTAAGTGGCTGTTGTGGAAAAATGGGCAGAGTTATTGCCAGGGAAATTGAAGCTAAAGACGACTGTAAGGTTGTAGCAGGTGTAGATATTGTTTCTGACAGTTCACTTGGTTTTCCTGTATATGATGATTTCAGCAAAGTTCAGGAAGATGCAGATTCTATTATAGATTTTTCAAATCCAGCAATACTGAAGGGGTTGCTTACATTTGCTACTGCTAAAAAGATTCCTGTTGTGCTTTGTACCACAGGCTTTTCACCTGAGCAGATAGCTGAAATTAAGAAAGCATCTGAAAAGACAGCAATTTTCTATTCAGGTAATATGTCACTGGGTATTAATTTGCTTATAGAGCTTTCAAAAATGGCAGAGAAGGTTTTGGGAACAGCCTTTGATGTTGAAATAGTAGAAAAACATCATAACCAGAAATTGGATGCTCCAAGCGGTACTGCTTTAATGATAGCAGACGGAATTTCAGAGGTTATGGAGCAAGAGCCGCAGTATGTGTATGACCGTCATTCTTACAGAAAAAAGAGAGAAAAGAATGAAATAGGAATACACGCTGTGCGTGGAGGAACAATAGTAGGAGAACATCAGGTTATCTTTGCAGGTCATGATGAAGTTCTTACCTTAACCCATCAAGCACAGTCTAAAGAAGTTTTTGCAATAGGTTCAATTAATGCGGCTGTATATTTAAGTGGAAAAACCCCTGGTATGTATGATATGTCAGATATGCTTCAGGGTAAATAAATCAGTTGGGAGTTGTAATAAATGAGTGCACAGGTAACCGTATCTAATGATATAACCCTTGTTACACTGCACAATGCTCCGGCAGATATGGATTTTATTGCTACGGTATTCGAGGAAATTGCCAAGCTGAATATCGATATTGATATGATTTCACTATCACCGGTGCAGGGCAGTACCACATCTGTTTCTTTTACAATTAAGGATGATGATTTAATGGCACTTTTAAGCTATACATCAAAGCTGAAAAGTAAGAACATTAAGCCTGTGGTAAGCAGTGGCAATTCAATTATCAGCCTTATGGATGACGAAATGGAAGAGAATCCAGGTGTAGCGGCTAAAATCTTTAGAGCGATAGCAAATTCAAATGTTGATATAAGAATTGTTTCAACATCACAAATTCAGGTGTCCGTACTTGTTACTGACGCTGTATTTGAACAGGCATACAGTGCGTTAAGCGATTGTCTGAATTCATAAAATAATGTTATGAAAAAGAGGGTGGTTTGTAGCCGGTGTATGCCGGATGCGACCGCCCTTTTATTGTAAAAACGAGGTGAATATTTAATGAATGAAAATTTAAATGAGAAAAAAGAAGAACTTCAAAATAAAGAAGCAACTGAAACAGAAAATACTGAACAAATTGTCGGAAAAGAAATAAAAACAGAGAAAAAATCGAAAAGTTCAAAATCCAAAAAAGCTAAAAAAACAGCAAAATCAGATAATTCTGATAAAATTGAAAAGAACGAAAAATCTACAAAATCCGAAAAAGAAGATACAGAAATTGTTGAACAGCAGGAAGATAAAAACATAAAAACTGAAAAAGCGGAGAAAGCTAAAAAACATAAGGAACATATTCCTTACAATAATCGCGAACTTAGCTGGCTAGATTTTAATTTCAGAGTTCTTGAAGAAGCTATGGAGCACGAAAATCCTGTTATGGAGCGTGTGAACTTTTTGGCTATAACTGCTTCAAATCTGGACGAGTTTTTTATGGTGCGTGTTGCAGGAGTTCTTGATCAGATTCATCAAGGATTAAAAAAACAAGACCCAAGTGGATATACTCCAAAAGAACTTTTTGACAAACTGGCTGATAAAATACATTATCTGGCTAAAAAGCAATATTCTTGCCTCAGTAGGTCAATTTTGCCTGAACTAAAACAAAATAAAATGACTTTTTCGGAAGTTGAGGATTTGAATAAGGAACAGTTGGCGTTTGTTGAAAACTATTTTATAACAGATGTTTTCCCTGTTTTAACTCCATTAGCCGTGGACACAAGTCGCCCTTTTCCATTACTTGCAAATAAGAGCCTTAATATTGCGGTTAAGCTGAAAAATAGTGATGAAGAACCAGTTTTTGCAGTAATTCAGGTTCCATCAATTTTGCCTAGATTTCTTGAGATGCCTTCAAAAAGTGATGAAAGAGTGTTTGTAATGCTTGAAAAAATTATTATGTATAAGCTACCGGAACTATTTGAGCTTTACAAAATTACAGCATATTCACCTTTTAGAATAACACGAGATTCTGACCTTGATATTGATGAGGATGCAGAGGATTTACTTGTTGAAATTCAGAATTCCATAAGAATGAGGAAAAGAGGCAAGCCGGTTCGTCTTGAAATAAATAAACGTATTGATCCAGAATTAAGAGAATTCCTTGTTGATATGTTGAATGTTACTGAACAGGAAATTTATGAGGTAACAGGACCTTTGGATTTAACATTCCTTTCAAAGTTTTGTAGAGTTGACAATAGTGCTGACTTGCACTTTAAGCCTATTGTTCCTGTTTCTCCTGCTGCGGATTTTTATGGTTATGACGATATTTTTGAAGCAATAAGAGTTCGTGACAGAATGGTACACCACCCTTATGATACCTTTGATTCTGTACTTGAATTTATCAAAAAATCAGCCGAAGATCCTAATGTACTTGCTATTAAACAAACACTTTATAGGGTAAGCGGTAATTCTCCGATTATAGCAGCACTTAGCAAAGCTGCCGAAAACGGTAAACAGGTTACTGTACTTGTTGAGTTAAAGGCACGTTTTGACGAAGAGAATAATATTCATTGGGCTAAGAAGTTAGAAAAGGCAGGTTGTCACGTTATATATGGTTTGACAGGACTGAAAACCCATTGTAAAATTTGTTTAGTTGTAAGACGTGAGAGTGATGGGATAAGAAGATATCTACACGTTGCAACAGGTAACTATAATGATAGTACTGCACGTTTTTATACAGATATTGGTATGTTTACCTGCCGTGAAGAATTTGGTACAGATGCTTCTTCTTTATTCAATGTAATTACAGGATATTCGTTGCCTCCTGAATATGAAAAATTTGTTGTTGCACCAAGGGGAATGAGAACTTTTTTTGAAAATAAAATTCAGCAGGAGATTGATAACCATAATGCAGGACTTCCAAGTGGTATTACTGCAAAGGTTAATTCTTTGGTGGATCCTTCAATTATAGGTTTGCTTTATTCAGCGTCAAGAGCAGGTGTAAAGATAACATTGATTGTACGTGGTATATGTTGTTTGATTCCGGGACTTGAGGGGTGGAGTGAAAATATTACTGTTTATAGTATAGTAGGGCAGTTGCTTGAGCATAGCCGAATTTTTAAATTTGAAAACGGTGGAAATCCTCAGATTTATATGGGTAGTGCAGACTGGATGCCCCGTAACCTTGACAGACGTGTGGAACTAGTTTTTCCTGTTGAGGATAAAACTCTTAAAAAACGAAGTGATGAAATTCTGGAGCTTATGTTAAGCGATACAGTAAATGCCAGAGTGCAGAATTCTGATACAACTTACACTTTAATTGACAGAAGAGGAAAGAAAAAGGTAAATTCTCAGATAGAATTTTCTAAACTTGCAAAAAAAGCTTTAAAAGATGCAAAGAAAAATATAGTAACCAGAGAGATTGGAACACCTAGATTTGCCCAAGATTAATAATAAAAAGGAGAAGTAATATATGATTAAAAGAGTTGGTTTTTTAACAAGTGGTGGAGACTGTCAGGGACTTAATGCCTCTATGCGTGGTGTGGCAAAGGCACTATATGAATATTACGGAGAAAAAAATCTTGAAATAATTGGTATTCTTAATGGCTATAAGGGACTTATTCATGGTGATTATAAAAAGATGAAGCCGGAGGATTTTTCAGGAATCATAAACAAGGGTGGTACGATAATCGGTACATCACGTCAACCGTTTAAGTTAATGCGTGTAATCGGTGATGATGGTATAGATAAAGTTGCTTGTATGAAAAAAACATATAACTATTTAAAATTGGATTGTCTTGTTATTCTTGGCGGTAATGGATCACAAAAAACTGCAAATCTTCTTAGAGAAGAGGGCTGTAATATTGTTTCTCTTCCTAAAACAATAGATAATGATCTGTGGGGCACAGAAAAGACTTTTGGTTTTCAGAGCGGTATAAATATAGCTACTGACTGTATAGATGCTATACACACAACAGCAGAATCACATAGTAGAATATTTATTGTTGAGGTTATGGGGCATAAAGTAGGTTGGCTTACACTTTATGCTGGTATTGCAGGTGGTGCAGATGTAATTCTTTTACCTGAAATTCCTTATAATGTTAACAGTATTATAAAAAAGATAAGAGACAGAGAAAGAAGTGGTAAACATTTTACTGTTATAGCCTTTGCTGAAGGAGCACTCCCAAAAAATGTTGCAGAGCTATCTAAAAAGGAGAGAAAGCAGGCTATTGCTACACAGCCAAATGGTACATTCTCGGAAAAACTCGCCAAAGATATTGAGGAAGCTACCGGACACGAAACAAGAGTCACAGTTCCGGGTCATATTCAGCGTGGCGGAAATACCTGCCCTTATGACAGAGCTTTATCAACATTCTTTGGAGCAAAGGCGGCAGAGTTGATTATTAATGAGCAGTATGGAAATATGGTAGCTTTACAAGGAGATAAAATTGTTCCTGTTCCGTTGTCAGAAATTGCAGGAAAATTAAAAACAGTTCCTGTCGATTGTGAAGAAATTCAGTGTGCAAGAGCGGTTGGAATTTCCTTTGGTGATGAATAATGTCATATAAGGTGCTGAATATGAATTATCCACGCACCTTAATATTGATTAAAATTGGATTTTATCTATATTTTTAACACAATAGGTTAGTAATTTTTGAAAGAGGAAAAGAGATGTTGTACTAAACACTATTTATTTGTTTAAATAGTGTTTAGTATTATATATGAAAAAATTATTAGTTGCTATATTTTTTCTATATTGATAATTTCCTTAACAGGCTATGAAGAGTTTGAAAAAGATATAAAATCAAGTTACACTATATCAGAAAACAGTTTACAATATGATAATAAAGGTTATTTCAGGCATAAGCTATAATGATGATAAAACAAGAATAATTGAAGCGGATTTAGAATTATTTGCTTGATATCAAATGGTATTAGTATAATAATTTTAGAGCTTGTTTTCAGGAGAATGTTTATGGAAAAATGGGATGTTTATAATATAAACAGAGAAAAGACAGATAAAGTAATTAACCGTGGCGAAAAGCTACAACAGGGAGAATACAGACTGGTTGTTCACGCTTGTATTTTTGATGATAAAGGGCATATGCTTATACAGCAACGTCAATCTTTTAAAAACAGTTGGGCAAATATGTGGGATATATCTGTGGGTGGCTGTGTCCAAAGTGGAGAAACAAGCCGACAGGCTATTCAACGTGAGGTATTTGAAGAACTTGGTTTAGATATAAATTTTACAAATATTCTTCCAAAGCTGACAATTAATTTTGAAGGTGGCTTTGACGATATATATCTAGTAATTATTGATAAGCAGATAAAAATAGATGAGCTTGAATTACAATATGAAGAAGTTCAGTCTGCACAATGGGCAACGTTGGAAGAAATAGAAAAGATGATAAAAACAGGTGAGTTCATACCTTACTATCAAAATCTTATAAAACTGATGTTTGATATGAAGAATTCTTACGGTTGTTTTTGTAAAACCTGTAAGAACTAATACTAAATTCTATTTAAAAATTAGATAAGTTTTTAAATAGAGTATGCCTGTTGCACAGGCTATACTGTGCTATGCACAGTGAGTTTTATACAATCTTCAATGCTACTAATGTAACTATTAAACACTGACTTTTTCTAGTGTTTAAATAAAGATTAGTATAAGAAATATATCGTGAATATTTACTATATATTGTTGCTTTTTTGTGAAAACAGGCTATAATAATTTTGATAATTATTTTGAAACGGGTTGAATATAATGGAAAAGATAATAGAAGAAACTGAAAAAGTTGTTGCAGAACTTTTGAGTTGTGCAAAGTTAAAAGCAGGGGATATATGTGTTATAGGTTGCTCTACCAGCGAAATAACGGGAAATAATCCTGGTACAAATTCTACCCCTGAACTTGCAACAAAAGTGTTTGAGGTTATTTACAGAATGTTGTCAGAAAAAAATATTTATATTGCCGCACAGTGCTGTGAGCATTTAAACAGA
Source organism: Acutalibacteraceae bacterium (assembly GCA_036309045.1). Classification (GTDB taxonomy): domain Bacteria; phylum Bacillota; class Clostridia; order Oscillospirales; family Acutalibacteraceae; genus CAG-964. The sequence goes on along the minus strand of JAXJUM010000035.1, from coordinate 59,477 downwards.
GCTATTGTTATTGAAAATTTAGCAGCAGAAAAATATGGATATGAATGTGTCAATGTTATACCTCAGCCAAAGGCAGGTGGCTCATTTGCAACAGCAACCTACAAAGGACTTGAAAATCCTGTTGTTGTTGAAAAAATAAAGGCAAGTGCAGGCATAGATATTGGTGGAGTTCTTATTGGTATGCATCTTAAAGATACAGCTGTGCCCGTACCGTTAAAACAACGCACTATTGGTGAAGCAAGAATAATTGCTGCAAGAACACGTCCTAAATTTGTAGGTGGAAGTCGTGCAGTATATGATGAAGAGCTTATGTAATTATGTATTCTGAATTTACGATATTACGTTAAGGGTATAAACAGAAATTATGTATACAAAATACAAGAACTAAGAGGTGGTACAATGTGAGTGAACTGGAACATAATGAATTTCACGATTATAAAGCAGAATATTTTGATTTGTTTAACCAGTATGTTACACGTCCGGGTAAGGAGAAATTACTTGACTGGATGAGCAAAACAGACTTTTTTACAACCCCTGCAAGTACAAAGTATCATTGTGCTTGTACCCAGGGACTTGTTATGCATAGCATAAGTGTATTTAATGTAATGATGGAAAAGCATTTTGATGAAAATACCGACAGTGTTGAAAGTTTTGCAATTACTGCATTATTACACGATTTGTGCAAAGCAAATTTTTACAAGGTGTCCACCAGAAATGTAAAAAATGAAGAAACAGGGCAGTGGGAGAAAGTTCCATTTTACACAATAGAGGACGCATTTCCGTATGGTCACGGAGAAAAGTCGGTATTTTTGATTGAGCGTTTTATGCGTCTAAAGGTAGATGAGGCTATGGCTATACGCTGGCATATGGGAGGATTTGAAGAGTCGACTGGTTTTACTATGAGTCAAGCTTACGAAAAATATCCTATCGCAGTTAAATTGCATTTAGCTGATTTAGAGTCCACATATTTACGCGAAAAGCACACCTCTGTGATTCACAAATAGTTAAGAAAATATATAATTATGATTTTTTTGCAGTGTGGTTGATTTTACCACACTGTTTTTTGTCTGTTTGGCAATAATTAAATTGACGTTAGAACCTTTTTGTGATAGAGTAATAATGTAGAATTTTGTGCTTTTATACTATTTTGAATTATGCTACATTACTCACGTATGTCTAACTTTAACGCATTTGGTAAATTGTACATAAAAAGCACAGGAATAATATTTTACCTGTATAGGGGGATTTTGTTTTGATAAAACGATGTGTCAATACCTTTTTGTATGCTGTTATGGGCGGAATTTGTATTGGGCTTGGAGGAACCGCTTTTTTATGTACCGACAGTAAAATAATTGGAGCGATACTTTTTACTGTTGGATTGTTTACTATTTGTACAATGGGCTTCAATTTATTTACAGGAAAGGTAGCCTATGCTCTTGAAAATAAACCTGATTACATAATTGATTTAATTTTTGTATGGATTGGGAATTTTGCCGGAGTTTCATTAATGGCTTTTTTAATGAGTTTTACAAGAGCAGGAGAAGCAATGCAAACAAAAGCATTATCTATTTGCGAAACAAAGTTAAATGATTCGCTGTTAAGTATGTTTATACTTGCTATTTTCTGTAATTTACTTATTTATATTGCGGTTGATGGCTTTAAGAATAATCCTCATATTGCAGGAAAATATATTGGTTTGTTTCTTGGTGTTGTAGGTTTTATTTACTGTGGATTTGAACATAGTATTGCAGATATGTTCTATTTTTCAGTTGCTAATCTATGGTCAGCTGAAAGTTTGTTATATATACTCGTTGTAACAGCCGGAAATATAGTAGGAGGCTTACTTATACCAAGCTTCAAAATCATTAACAAAAAACTTAATGATAAAAAGTAAAAGTTTGTAATTATATAGAAATCCCATCGAGCATTATGACTTGCTTCCAAAAGTTAAATTTTTTTTAACTTTTGAGAATCACCATAATGTTCGGTGGGATTTTTCTATGGTGGAGATAAAGGGGCTCGAACCCTTGACTTCATCAATGCCATTGATGCACTCTTCCAGCTGAGCTATATCCCCATAGTTTATTTATTTTAATCTAAAACTACTGTGTTAACAAAAACTTTTAATAAACATATTCTATCCTATCAGTATAAGTATTTTCAACCTTATTTTTAAATAAAAAAGTAGATAGGCTAAAATTCTACTTATTGCACAAAAAATATGAAGTATAATTGATATGCAGATTGTGAGGTGCTTGATAAGGTAATGATTTATTGAATCTTTGTCCTGAAATATAATAATTCATTCTTAATATATACTAAACTCGTTTAAATATTTTGTTTAGTATAATGTAAAAGAATTCTTTAGTTTTAGAGTTTGGATTATTTGATTTTTGGAAATATTTATACAAGAAGATAATATTGACAATTTTTTAACAATCATCTATAATGTGTACAGTGATTGAATATACATTCAAATTACTTGAAAATATTTGTTGTGAATTAAAAAGAGATAATACAGAATTTGTTAAAACCATATTACTGGGAGGAATGTATTTATGATAAATAAAGAAATAATGACACCTGTTGTTGAAGAAATCAAGGTGCCTGAAATTATTGAAACAGTAGAAGATTTACAAGCCAAAATAAAAGCAATGAGAGATGCTCAAAAGAAGTTTGCTACTTATTCACAGGAGCAGGTAGACAAAATTTTTAAAGCAGCAGCTATTGCGGCTAATAAAGCTCGTATTCCTTTGGCTCAAATGGCAGTTGAAGAAACAGGTATGGGAATTGTGGAAGATAAGGTTATCAAAAATAATTATGCCGCTGAATATATCTACAATGCTTATAAAGATACAAAAACTTGTGGTGTTATTGAAGAGAACACATCTTTTGGGACAAAAATTATTGCTGAACCTCTTGGTTTAATTGCTGCAGTTATTCCTACAACGAATCCTACATCAACAGCTATTTTTAAGTCACTTATCTGTTTAAAGACAAGAAATGCTATTATTATCAGCCCACATCCTCGTGCAAAGAATTCAACTATTGAAGCTGCTAAAATTGTTCTTGAGGCTGCGGTTGAGGCAGGTGCTCCGGAAGAAATTATTGGTTGGATTGATGTTCCATCTCTTGAACTTACAAATGAAGTAATGAAGAGTGCAGATACAATTCTAGCTACCGGCGGTCCGGGGATGGTTAAGGCTGCTTATTCTTCTGGTAAACCTGCTCTTGGAGTTGGTGCAGGTAATACACCTGTTATTATTGATGAAACAGCTGATATTAAAATGGCTGTTAATTCAATTATACATTCTAAGACATTTGACAATGGTATGATTTGTGCGTCTGAACAGTCAGTTACAGTTATGAGTAGTATTTATGATGCTGTTAAGAAAGAGTTTAAGGACAGAGGTTGTTACTTTCTTGAGGGTGAAGAGCTTGATAAAGTGAGAAAGACAATTATTATAAATGGTTCACTTAATGCAAAGATTGTTGGTCAGAAAGCTCATACTATTGCACAGCTTGCCGGTGTAGATGTTCCTGTGTCAACAAAAATTCTTATTGGTGAAGTCGAATCAGTAGATATTTCTGAGGAATTTGCTCACGAGAAACTTTCACCTGTACTGGCTATGTATAAAGCAGAAACTTTTGATGATGCTATTGCCAAAGCTGAAGTTCTTATTGCCGATGGTGGTTACGGTCATACATCTTCGCTATATATTCATCCATCAGAAACAGATAAAATGGCTAAACACCAAGCTGCGATGAAAACCTGTCGTATTCTTGTAAATACTCCATCATCACACGGTGGTATAGGTGACCTTTATAACTTTAATCTTGCTCCATCACTTACACTAGGCTGTGGTTCTTGGGGAGGAAATTCGGTATCTGATAATGTTGGTGTTAAACACCTTATTAATAGAAAGACTGTTGCCGAGAGGAGAGAAAATATGCTTTGGTTCAGGGCACCACAAAAGGTTTACTTTAAAAAAGGCTGTATGCCTGTGGCTCTTGACGAGCTTGGTACAGTTATGAATAAAAAAAGAGCATTTATTGTTACTGACCAATTTTTGTATAAGAACGGCTATGTAACACCAGTAGAAGAAAAGTTGGATATGATGGGAATTTCACATACTTGCTTCTATGATGTTAAACCAGACCCTACGCTTGCATCTGCCCTTGAAGGTGCCCAGCAGATGAGATTGTTTGAACCTGATGTTATTATAGCAATGGGCGGTGGTTCAGCTATGGATGCAGGTAAGATTATGTGGGTTCTTTATGAGCATCCTGAGGTTGACTTTATGGATATGGCAATGAGATTTATTGATATCCGTAAGAGAGTTTACACATTCCCTACAATGGGTGATAAAGCTACTTTTGTTGCTATTCCTACATCATCAGGTACAGGCTCAGAGGTTACACCTTTTGCAGTTATTACAGATGAAAAGACAGGTATAAAATATCCCCTTGCTGATTATCAGCTAATGCCTAATATGGCTATTATCGACACTGACAATATGATGAATCAACCTAAGGGATTGACAAGTGCATCAGGTATAGATGCTCTTACCCACGCACTTGAGGCTTATGTATCAGTTATGGCTACGGATTACACAGATGGTCTTGCTCTTAAGGCTATGAAGAATATTTTTAACTATTTGCCATCAGCATATGAAAATGGTGCTAAAGATCCTGTTGCAAGAGAGAAAATGGCTGATGCTTCAACATTGGCTGGTATGGCATTTGCTAACGCATTTTTGGGCGTTTGTCACTCAATGGCTCATAAACTGGGGGCTTATCATCATCTGCCACACGGTGTTGCTAATGCATTACTTATTACACTGGTGATGAGATATAACGCTTGTCCTGTTCCTGAAAAGATGGGTACGTTTTCGCAGTATCAATATCCACACACATTGGAGAGATATGTTGAATGTGCTAATTTCTGTGGTGTATTCGGAAAAACAGATGAAGAAACATTAGATTTGTTTATTCAGAAAATAGATGAATTGAAAGCTAAAGTTGGAATTAAAAATACAATAGCTGATTATGGTATTTCTGAAGTTGATTTTCTTGCTACACTTGATGAAATGTCAAAAATGGCATTTGATGATCAGTGTACAGGTGCTAACCCAAGATATCCTTTGATTGCTGAAATTAAAGAAATGTATCTGAAGGCTTACTATGGTAAGTAATTTTGACAGTTGATTTTTCATAAATTTTATAATCCCAATGCAATAACGTAAGGTTTTGCATTGGGATTCTTTATCAGCAGTTTCTTTCAAAATAAATATTTGTATTCATAATTTCTTCAGGATTTAATTCACTTTGATTATATGCAAGCAGAGCCTTTATATAGGCACTTTCTTTAGAAATATTATATAACTTTCTTTGTGAATATTGTGTGATTTCACAGCTAGTGGCGTATTCTGCTTTTTGTGCTTTGTAAGAGGCAAGATATACAGGCACATTTTTTTTATTACACGTTTCAATAAATTTACATATATTTGTACTTTCTCCAACCGTGCAGGCTGTTGCCGAATGATACATATAAATTATCACTGCTGTGGTATTATTTATATTATAACAATCAAATGACTGGTTAGGATAGGTTTTAATTAGCAGAATATTATTTTTAATAACAGGTTTATTCTGTAATAGCCTGTTATTTTTTATTTTCAGTAACTCTATAAGTTCTTTGTTAATATTACATATTTTTCCATTAATTACCTGGGCAACTATTCCATTACCTAAAGAAGAGAAAGTATCTGTTACGGGATCAGCCTCACAAATTCTTGTGGAAAGATATATTGAAGTATTATTTACAGTACCATAGGCAGTAAAAATTCCTTTTGTAGTGTTACTCTTTATAAATTCTACACAGGCTGAAAAGTTGCTCAATCCGTTTGTGCGTGGATCGTTAAGAGGATAATTTGCAGCAGTCAAAAGTAGAGGTATTTGAATATCTCTAAGTAACATTCCTATCAGAGCAGATGTATATGAAAGGGTATCAGAACCGTGTGTGATTATAACTCCATCATATTGGTTGAAGTCACAGCTGTATAAAAAATCAATTAAGATATTGTATATATGGCTAGTATAATTCTCGCTTAATATTGTAAAAGGTTGTACAACACTGAAATCTATATTACAAGCAGGATTTTTACTTTTATATATATTAAGAATGTCATATGCGGTGCTTGGCGATGTGTTTATTTGATTATCTTTAACTGTACAAGCAATGGTTCCACCATTAAGTATAAGCAGTATTCTCATTATTATTTCCTCCTAAAGCTTATTTACTTTATTATACCATATAATTACAGGTAAATGCAGAATAATTAAGTTATATGTGCTTGAATATTATTTTAATTCTATATAAGTACACGATTAAAGAGAAAAATTATATTGCGAAAATAAAGGATTTTCAAGTTTTTTTTCGTATATATTAATGCAAAGAGTTTTAAAGCATATCTTTTATTGTTTTTATGATGATGTGCAAAGTCGTTTTGGAGGTGTGCGTGGTGGATATTCGTGAAAGAACTGAAATGTGGGAAAAAGAAAGACTATCTGATTATGCAATGCTTGCCTGCAATAGTAAGGGAAGAAAATATCCGGATAATTTATGTTCTGTAAGAACTTGCTTTCAGCGTGATCGTGACCGTATTGTTCATTGTAAAGCCTTCAGACGGTTAAAGCATAAAACCCAGGTCTTTTTGTCACCTGAGGGTGATCATTATCGTACAAGGTTGATTCATACACTCGAAGTTTCCCAGATTGCACGTACTATTGCCAGAGCGTTAACATTAAATGAAGATTTAACCGAAGCGATAGCTTTAGGACACGATTTGGGGCATACACCTTTTGGTCACGCAGGAGAACGTGCTTTGGATGAAATATCTGAATGTGGATTTAAGCATTATAAACAGAGTGTAAGAGTTGTTGAAAGACTCGAAAAAGACGGCAAAGGTTTGAATCTTACATATGAGGTGTGTAATGGTATTGAACATCACACAAAAGGCGAATGGGCAGATACCCTTGAAGGCAGAATTGTCAGATATGCTGACAGGATTGCATATATTAATCACGATATTGACGATGCTATTCGTGCCGGAGTCATTAAAGAAAGTGATATACCGAAACAATTTACTGATGTTTTGGGTGATTCTACAAGCCAGCGTATAAATACACTTGTACATTCAATAATCACCAACAGTACAGGTGGAGAACTTAAAATGGATAATGAGATTGCAGAAGCATATGAAAATATACACGATTATATGTTTGAAAGTGTTTATAGAAACCCCTATGCAAAAAAAGAAGAAGAGAAAATTCCTGATCTGATTAAAAGACTATTTGAATATTATAAAAAATACCCTGATAAGTTAGATATTTTTTTCCGTGATATTGCAGAACAGGAAGGTATAGAGAGGGCAGTTTGTGATTATATCGCAGGTATGACAGATCAATATGCCATACAGATGTATTCAAATCTGTTTGTACCTAGAAAATGGCAACTTTAAAGAATAAAAAATATATCAGGGCATTAGGAAGGTGATAAAAATGGCTTTGCCCGAGGAATTTTTACAAGAATTAAAGGACAGAAACAGTATTACTGACGTTGTTTCTGCATATGTAAATCTGAAAAAAGCGGGCAGACTGTACTCCGGAAGATGTCCTTTTCATAATGAGAAAACTCCTTCATTTTATGTTTATCCTGATACTCAGTCATTCTATTGTTTTGGCTGTGGAGTAGGGGGAGAGGTAATTACGTTTATCAGGAAGATAGAAAATCTTGATTACATAGATGCTGTTAAATTGTTAGCACAAAGAGCTGGTATGGATATGCCTCAGGATTCTTATGACGACAGTATGGCTAAATTGAAAAGAAGGATTTACGAAATTAACCGAGAAACTGCAAGGTTTTTCCATAGCTGTCTTATATCTCAGAAAGGCACAAATGCCCTGGGATACTTAAGGCAAAGGGGGCTTACTGACAGAACTATAAAACGGTTTGGTCTTGGATATGCCCCTCAGGGTTCTTATGAGCTTATTAATCATCTGCGTGATAAAGGTTTTTATGACAACGAAATGATACAAGCTAATGTTGCTTCAAAGTCACGTAATGGTTATACAGTTTCGAGATTTTTTGACAGGGTTATGTTCCCAATAATTGATCTGCGTGGTAATGTTGTTGCTTTTGGTGGCAGAATTATGAGTGATAAAAAGCCTAAGTATCTTAATACGTCAGATACACCTGTTTTTTCAAAAAGCAATCAGCTTTTTGCACTCAATATGGCTAAAAATGTAAATACTCGACAGCTGATACTAGCTGAAGGATATATGGATGTAATTGCACTTAATCAGGCCGGATTTGAAAATACTGTGGCTACACTTGGTACGGCACTTACACCACAGCAGGCTGATTTGATGAGAAGATATGCAGATGAAGTTGTAATTTGCTATGATTCTGATGAAGCAGGCAGAAAAGCATCTGACAGAGCTATTACTCTTTTGAGAAATGCAGGGATAAAAATAAGAGTAGTGACTATACCAAATGCAAAAGACCCTGATGAATTTATGAAAGCACACGGTGATAAAGGTCCTGCAATTTTCAGGGTATTGCTAGAAAAAAGTGCAGGAGATATTGACTATAAGTTGGACAAACTTATGGATAAACATAATGTTTCACAACCACAAGGTAAAGTTGATTACTTAACAGAAGCATCAGAAATTATTGCACAGTCATCAAATTCTATCGAGAGAGATATTTATATTTCAAAACTTAGTGAAAAACTTGAGGTACAAAAAACTGCCATTGAACAGCAGGTTGCAAAGAAAATTAAATTTTCAAAACGTCAGCAGGCAAGAAAGGACTTTCATATTATGAGTGAACAGTTGTCTGCAAAGCACGATAAAATAAATCCAGAAAAAGCTAAGCGTTTAAAAGCAGCAAAGGCTGAGGAATTTTTAATTGCTTTTCTAATTAATAATCCTGATATGTGTCAGTATATAATCGAAAAGATAACAGCAGATGAACTTTCCACTGAATTTAATCGAAATGTTTTTAAGGTAATAGTAAACAGGATTTTAAGTGGGCGTGATATAAGCCTTACGGGAATTTCTCAGGAGTTTTCGGAGGATGAACTTAGTTATATTACAGCTTATGTCTCAACTGCATTACCTGAAACCCTGCATAAACAAGCCCTTGATCAGTGTATTAAGGTTTTAAAAACAGAACACGAAAAACAACTTGTTAAAAATCCAGAAGATATGACAGAGGCAGAATTTAATGCTTATTTCAAAAAGTTGGGTGATATAAAAAGTGGTTAATAAAAAATATTATTATTTCTAAGTTGTTAATATTTTACATTACGTGGAATAAAAACCCAATATGATATAATATAGCTTATTTAAGTATTACTTTAATATTTTTTGCAATAAATAAAATAGAGTGTGTAATCTTCAGAAAAACGCAGGCTTGCAATAGTATGTGTTATTGTGTTGATACTCTTTTGTTTTTTGTGATGATAAAGTGATTTATATATAAGGATAGGGGAAAAGAAAGGAATGGAAGTTATGGCAATATCAAAACCTGACAAAAAAACAGTTATCAAGGAGATTCTTGAAAAGGGTAAGGCAAAAGGAAAACTTACTACCAAAGAAATCTTTGATATTATGGGGGAAACAGATTTTGACCCTGAACAGCTTGAGCGTATGTACGATCAGCTTGAAAAAGAGGGCATTGAAATTGTAGAAGATTTGGTTGATGACATTCAGGATATTTCTGATATAGAAATTATGAAAATGGAAAAAGCCGACAGAAATAGTGATAATGATGAGGTTGAAACACCAGTACCTGACAATATAGCGATTGATGACCCTGTAAAAGTTTATCTGAAGGAAATAGGCAGAGTGCCACTGCTATCATCAGAGGAAGAAATTGAGCTTGCTGTAAGAATTAAGAATGGTGATGTTTCTGCTAAAAAAAGATTATCAGAGGCTAACCTGCGTTTGGTTGTAAGTATTGCAAAAAGATATTTGGGCAGAGGTATGCAGTTCTTGGATCTTATTCAGGAAGGTAATCTGGGTTTGATAAAAGCCGTTGAAAAGTTTGATCATACAAAGGGCTTTAAATTTTCAACATATGCTACTTGGTGGATAAGACAGGCTATTACTCGTGCTATTGCAGATCAGGCAAGAACTATAAGAATTCCAGTTCATATGGTAGAAACTATTAATAAAGTTAAAAAGGTATCAAGCCAGCTTCTGCATACGAATGGTCACGAACCTACCGCAGAGGAGATTGCAGAGGAAATTGATATGCCTGTTGATAAGGTAAGAGAGATTATGAGAGTTGCACAAGAGCCTGTATCTCTTGAAACTCCTATTGGTGAGGAAGAGGACAGCCATCTTGGCGATTTTATATCTGATGATGACACTCCTGCACCTGCTGATGTTGCCTCTCATACTTTGTTGAAAGAGCAGTTAGGAGATGTTTTGGATACTCTCACACCTCGTGAGAAAAAAGTGCTTATACTTCGTTTTGGTTTGTTGGACGGACGTTCTAGAACTCTCGAAGAGGTTGGTAAAGAGTTTAACGTTACACGTGAGCGTATAAGACAGATTGAAGCAAAAGCATTAAGAAAGCTACGTCACCCAAGTAGAAGTAAGAAACTTAAGGATTTTTTAGATTAATAATAAATAAAAGAATTTTATATAAACTTAAAAACTCTCAAGTTCTTTTTTGAACTTGAGAGTTTTTGTATGTAATACAATTTATAATATTATCCAATATTATCCTTTTACAGCACCAGCAACAATACCCTTAATAATATACTTCTGACAAACCAGATAGAATATTATAATAGGAATAATTGAAAGGACAATCATAGCCATCATATTAGCCATATCAATAGAGCCGTAACCGCCTCTTAAATATTGTATAGCCATTGGTAATGTTTTGGTATCTGATGTGTTAAGTAACAGATAAGGAAGCAGGTAGTCATTCCATATCCACATTGCATTAAGAATTGCAACTGTTATTGCTGTTGGTTTAAGGATAGGGAATACAACAAGGAAGAAAGTACGGATAGGACCACAACCGTCTATCATTGCTGCCTCTTCAATTTCCAAAGGTACACTTTTTATAAAGCCTACAAACATAAATACAGCCAAACCAGCACCAAAGCCAAGGTAAACAAAAATTATACCAACAATGTTATTTAGCTTTAGTGTTGCTGCGATTTGAGTCATAGGATACATTACCATTTGGAAAGGTACTATCATTGAAAATGCACATAGCAAGTAAAGTAGTTTAGAATACCATTTTTTAACACGAACTATAAACCACGCACACATTGACGTACAAAGTACAATAAGTGCTACTGCAAATACTGTAATAAACAGTGAATTCAAAAATGAACTGAAAAAGTCGATTTTTTCTGCACCTTCAATGTAGTTGTCAAATCCTACAAATGACTCACCGGTAGGAAAAGCAAATGGTTCGGTACTGAGATAATTTTTTCCTTTAAAGGAATTCATAAGAACTAAAAGGATAGGAGCAATGAATATAATTGCTAAAACTATTAAAAGTATGAAAAACGGATAATCTTTAGTCTTCATTTTAGGTGAAGGCTCTTTATCAGTTTTTCCAGCGACTTTCTTTACAACATTAGATTTTTTAGGTATATATGCACCCATAACTCCATTTTCGTCTACAACGGGAGTTTGTATAGCTATGTTATCTAATATTTTTTCAGCCATTAGCTTTCAACCTCCTTACTTCTGGTAAAGTACAACTGGGCAAGAGCTATTACTGCAACAATTATGAAGAATACAACTGCTTTTGCTTGTCCAACGCCTTGGTATCCAACTCTGCCATAGAATGTGTTATAAATATCAAGTGCAAGCATCTGTGTTTCTTTACCCGGAGCACCTGCTGTTAAAGCAAGGTTCTGATCGAAGAGTTTAAATGAGTTTGTCAGTGTGAGGAATGTACATATTGTTATAGAAGGCATAACCTGAGGGATAGTGATTCTTGTAAGTTTCTGGAAACTAGTTGCACCATCAATGTCAGCTGCTTCTAAAAGGTCAGGGGAGACGTTTTGGATTCCCGCAACGTAAATAATCATCATATATCCTATCAACTGCCAGTTCATAAGAATTACAAGTCCCCAGAAGCCATATGATGCATCATATGTAATTGATAAATCAAAAAATGAAAGTACACCATTAATAATCATAAGCCAAATATAACCAAGAACAATACCACCTATAAGGTTTGGCATAAAGAATACTGTTCTGAATATGTTAGTTCCTTTCAAACCTCTTGTGAGCAGTAATGCTAGAAGAAATGCAATAACATTTATTGTTATTACAGAAACTATTGTAAATTTTACAGTAAACCAAAGTGCATTTACAAAATTGTCATCCTGAAAGGCTTTTAGATAATTGCTTATGCCAACCCATTTTGCATCGGATACAGTTTTAAACTTTGTAAACGATAGGTAAATACCCATTATAAATGGTGCAATAAAGGATATGATAAATGCTAATACTGTTGGCAAAACAAATACAGGAAACCATCTCTTTATCGCTTTTTGCATTATTTATTCCTCCTTTTATAATAAAAAGTCTATTAAACGCTATCTCCCGCATCCTAAGTTCTGGGGTGCGGGAGATTTTAATTAATACCACATTATAAAACTAAAGAATAATTATTCGCTCTTTAGTTCAACCTCTGTTTTCCAAGATGACTTAGCATTGTCAACAACCTTTGACCATTCTTCCTGACCTTGAACATATTTTAACAGGTCTGCACCAAAGTCTTGTTTCCACTGCTCACTAGGAATACCTTGGAATGTCCAAGCAACAGACTCAACACCGTCTTTTTCCATCCAACCAAGAACTTCTTTTGCAAGAGGATTGTCTGGTTTTTCATCATCAGTGAATGTTGTGAAAGGAGCGATAAAGCCTAACTCCTCAACAACTGCTTTCTTACCATATTCAGAAGAGAACAACCACTCAAGGAATTCGATAGAAGCCTGCTGTTCAGCTGGATCAGCTTGGCTATTGATTGCAAAGTAGTTTTCTGTACCAATGCAAAGACCCTGATTTTCTTCGCCTTCAACACCTGTATAGATTGGTAAGTACTTAATGTCATCAGCTTCAACAACATTACCCTTTGTTTGAGAAATCTGATCCCAAGCCCAGTTACCGTTCTGAATCATTGCAACGTTACCAAGAGCAAATTCACCCATTGATTCATCAACAGTCTTTGAACCCAACTGATTCTTTTCTGTACAAGAGTTATCTGTATAAAGGTCAAAAATATTCTTGAAGTTATCTGAGTATTTGAATCCTAGCTCTTTTGAATTCAGACAACTTAAGATAGAACTTTCGCTGTCACTATTGAACTCATAATATAAAGGCAGATTCATAAGGTGTGTCTGCCATCTCCAGTCATCACCAGTCTTAAGTGATGTAGAACCAAATACACCCTTAATACCAAGCTCATCTTTAATCTTTGTCATATCTTCAACAACTGCTTTGAGCTTATCATAAGTGTTGATTTCGTCCATACTCTTATACTCTGTTGACTTCTTGTCTGACTTGAAATATTTTTCCATAATTGCATTATTATAGATAATACCATAGCCTTCAACAGCGTAAGGAATACCATAAACACCGTCACCGCTCTTTACAGCAAGAGTTTTATCTGACAATGTGTTATAGAACTCAGTGTCACTCAAATCTGCACAATAATCTTTCCAGTTTTCGTAACCAACAGGACCGTTAATCTGGAAAATAGTAGGTGCTGTATCAGCATTTGCCATCTGTGTTGTAAGAGTTTTCTCATACTCACCAGATGCAGCAGTAGAAACCTTAACTTTGATACCTGTTTCTTCTTCATATTTTTTCGCAATTTCTTCGTACTTATCAGAAATCTCAGGTTTAAAGTTAAGATAGTAAATCTCCTCAACTGAGCTTGTATCAACCTTTGATGAACTGTTGAGTTTAGATTCTCCGCTACTTGAACTGCTACTTGATTCGTTACAACCTGAAAGAGCAATAGCCGAAGCACTCATACAAAGTGCCATAAAAACGGCTGTAATTTTTGTTGCCTTATTCATATACTTTTTTCTCCTTTTTTCCTTAAAATTAAAAAAATCTCTTCCTTTAAAGTGGTTTGTTGAAAATGCACATTAATTCGCAATCTAACCACCTCTTGTTCGTTATTTTACCACGCAAATTTTATCATTGCAATAGAATTTTTAAAATTTATTCACAATCACTTTTGTTTTTATATTTTGCACAAATGTAAAAATGAATTTATATGCAAAAACAACAATAAAAATTCATAATAGTTAGCGTTATATAATTTATATAACGCTAAATTAATCATAATCTCTATATAAAGTGGTGTTTTATTAGTAATAATTTTTTGTTTTTAATAGAGTAGAAATATATCTTATATATTTTAATAAATAACCTAATTTTTTTTCTTTCATATTATAAAAATAAAAAATAATTTGTACAATATTGTACTTTTAAGTACAAGTTCAGGATTATTTTTACTATTTATTGCAGGGATAGTCTGCAAATATATTTATTTAAGGAAGTGAAAAAATGGAGCTTAAAAGGAGAGTTTATCTTAAAGTTTATGGAGATGGAACAATAATTTCAAGCAATGACGTACTTGGGTATGTTGGTGAACATATGGCATCTGAAATAATTTTTCTTTTGCCGGATAATTTGGTAAATAATGAATATGCTTACACCATAAATTTTGAAGATGATGTAGGAAATATAAATGTTGGAACTATGAGGGGGGATTGTCTGTCTTTTGTTATACCAGCAGAACTTACAGCTACAAATAAACTGAAGGCAGAACTTGTTATTAATAACAGTGAGGGTGTAATTTTTAAGAGCAGTAGTTTTCTGTTTAATATACACAGTGGAGTAGCAATAACTGATGATATTATAAACAGATATGCAGGATTACTGGAAGATACCCTTAATAAATTTAATGCTATTACTGATCAGATAGGTACTGATGATTTAACTAAATTCAGAGGTATTACAGCTATTGAAAAAACTGAAACAAACGAAAATGTAGATACCTACACAATTTCTTATACTGACAATACCAGTAGTAATTTCAATGTTACAAATGGTAAAGATGGAATTGATTATGTATTAACAGAAAATGATAAAGCTGAAATTGCACAGATAATATTTGATAATTATATATCAGAAATTAACAGTTCATTGGAAGAGTGTTTAGATGGAGGTGAGAGCAATGGCAACGCTTGAGGAAAATATAAATAGGGCAATAGCAGATTTTGGCAGTATAAAATCTGCTATTGAAAGTAGGAACATAGAGGTAGGTAATGCAAGAACTTCGGAATATGCTGATATGATTACACAGATAAAAGACGATCCGAATTACTTTACTGGAATGCTTGAAGATAGTGCTGTAAAGATTATTATTCCAGATGGTACAAGTAAAATAAGAAGTCGTGCTTTTATGCAAATGTCTACGCTCAATTCCGTTGTTATTCCCGGAAGTGTTTTAAAGATAGATGAGTATGCTTTTTCATCTTGCACAAATCTGGAGGAAGTAGAATTTAATACAGGGCTTGAAATTATCGGTAACAGTGCTTTTTATGGTTGCAGTAAAATTATGAGAATTGTATTGCCTACTAGTATTAAAAGTATTGGAGTTTCTGCATTTAAAAATTGTAAACTTGTAAGTGAATTAATAATTCCAAGTGGGACTACAACATTATCTTCATCTGCTTTTTATGGTTTGACTGCTTTAGCTCATCTTGAAATACCAAATACAATAACTCAAATAAGTAGTGATTCATTTTATGGTTGTTCAAGTGTTGCAGAGTTAGTAGTTGAAGATGGTTTTAATGCCACAAATTTGAATTTATCTCAATTTTCTTTACTTACAGCAGATGATATAGTCGCTGTAATCAATGCTCTTTACGACAGAACAGGAAGGGAAACTTATACTATTATATTAGGTAATACACATCTTGCTAAGTTGACAGATGAGCAGAAAGCTATTGCAACTGACAAGAACTGGATTTTATCGTAAGGTGGTGATTTATATGAAAACATTAATACCAGATGAAAGTATGCACTTTCAGAAAATTTCTAGTGATGAAGTATTTGAAGGTACAATTTATATTCCTGATAATTTATCTATTGATGATTTCAGACAAATTACAGATGAAGAGTATCAAAAAATTATAGGAGAAGGTGGAGAAGTGACACAGCAAGAATATAACGAATTGATAGATAGAATAGAAGGTGTTGAAAAGTTAAGTAATGAAAATTCAGAACAAATTACAGAAACGCAGATGGCGTTATGTGAACTTTATGAGCAGGTTATTATGTGATTTTAATTTTAACAAGAAAGGAAGTGGAAGAAATGGCAATTATATATGCAACATTAATTATTAAAGGCAAACGTACATACAAGAGTGTACCTGAACGTCTTAAAACTGAAGTAAGAGAGATTCTTGTATCTCTTGAATGTGAATATTTGATAGAGGAGTGATGTTGATATGTCAGTAATATCTGACTTAACAAAAATCGCAAAGTCGGAAATTGGAAATAACGGTAGTAAATATCGAAAATGGTTTTATAACAGAACAGAAGATTATTACGGTGTAAACTGGTGTGCTGTGTTTATTAGCTGGTTGTTTAATCAAGTAGGAGGTATTGATAAATATGTGGTAAAAACTGATGGTGCCGGAACAGTTGCACGTTACAGTGATGGTAAATACGGAAAATGGTATGAACCAAATCAGATTACACCTCGTGAAGGTGATATAGTGATGTTTCGTTGGGGTGGCACATATACAGATAAGTATCATAGTGATCACCTTGGATATGTATATTCTGCTGATGGAACATATATATATACTATTGAAGGTAATACAGGTAGTAACAATGCGGATACATCAAGCGTTATGTATAAGAGTTACAGTCTTTCAAACAGTGTGATAAACGGATATTATCGTCCAAATTATGGTGATCAGAAATATAAAGTGTATCTCTCACCTTCTAATCAGGATGGTAATAAGTATGCAACAGGAAACACAAGTGAAATGGAAGTTTGCTATAAAATTGCAACAGCTACTGGCAAGTATTTGGGAGAGAACGGGTTTGAGGTTAAGATAGCAAAAAAAGGTCAATCAAATGAAGCTAGTATTGAAGAAAGCAATTCCTGGGGTGCAGATTTACACATTCCAATCCATACCAATGCAGGAGGAGGTAAAGGTTGTCTTGCTATTTTATATTCTTATGATAGTGAAAATGTAGCGTTGGCAAAACCTATACTTAATGTTGTAAAGGATGTTATTCCGAGTAAAACTTCAAAGGGGTATTTTACTTATGCAGATATTATGGGGAATACCTCAGCACAATTAAAGGAATTGTCAGAAACCGTAGCCATAGCTTGTTATCTGGAGTGTGAATTTCACGACAATAAAGAGTATGCCCAATGGCTTACTGATAATACAGACACACTAGGTAAAGCAATTTGTAGAGGTATTCTTGATTATTATGGAAAAGATATACAAACTGAAAATAATGAAAGTGAGGAAAATGATATGAATTTTAGTAAAGGTGAAAGCTCAGATGGTGTGTTAGCATATAAATCATTGCTAATTATAGCTAATGCTCTTGGTTTGATTACAAGCAAGGTGGACAATTCAAATGGTTTTGGTGACGGAACTTATAAAGCAACTGTTGAAGTACAAAAGAAATATAAGCTGGAAGTTGACGGAATAGCAGGCGTGAAAACTATTACAGCATTAAGAAATGCAGTTAATAAAGAACTTAGTGATGTAAAAAAAGCTGTTATTAATAGCACTATTGATTACCTTAAAAAGGAAATTAACCGATGAGTGAAAGTATTATTGTGGCATTAATTAGTTTGTTTGGTTCAGCTTTTGGTGCATTATTGGGTATATTAGTTCAGTCAAAATTAATTAAGTACAGGATTGAACAGTTGGAGAAAAAAGTAAGCGAGCATAACAATCTTATTGTAAGGACATATGAAAATGAAAAAGAGCTTAGAATTCACAGTGAAAAAATTGCTGTGGCAAATCACCGTATTACTGACATAGAGGAGATGATGAAAAAATGAATGATATAACTATGGTTATTGTTGCAGTGGGAGTTCTTGCATTTTTGGTAAGTGTAATTACGCAGGTTACCAAAGAGATAGGCATATTTAAGAGAATACACACTTCATTACAGGTAACGGTTTTGTCTGTTGTATTAACAGTTGTAGCATATTTTGCATATGTATCGTATAGTGGTATTGCAATAATCTGGTATATGATAGTTGGTGCTTTTATATGTGGTTTTATAGTCGCATTTGTAGCGATGTTTGGTTGGGAAAAATTATATGAACTTTATAATAGATTTAAGAAAAAAGAATAAATATTTGTATGCATAACAAAAACCTGTATTTCTCAATATTATGTGAGAAATACAGGTTTTAAATTTTTTAATAAACTATGTGATAGTATTTACTTTACAGTAACAACACATTTAGCTGTTTTACCATTGGATGTTTTTACTGTAACAATGGCAGTGCCTTCACCAACAGCTGTTATGTTACCATTTTTATTAACAGCAGCAACACTAGTATTACTACTGGTCCAAGTGTAGGTTGTAGTTGCATATGTAGGATTAAGATTTGGAACTATTTTATACTTAGCTCCTGTCTTAAGAGTTAAAGATGTTTTTGATAATGTTACACTTGTAGGAGGAACTACAACATTCACTATACAAGTAGCAGTTTTACCATTAGCTGTTTTTACTGTAATAACAGCTGTACCATTGCTAATTGCTGTTACATTACCATATTTATTAACAGTAGCAACACTTGTGTCGCTACTACTCCAAGTGTAGGTTGTAGTTGCGTTTTCAGGTGTTAAAGTTGTTTTTAACAAATATTTACTGTCCAGTTTTAGTGTAAGATCAGTTTTTAAAAGAGCTACACTTTCCGGTGATATTGCTACATTTACAGTACAACTAGCGGTTTTGCCATTAGTTGTCTTTACTGTAATAATAGCTGTACCCTCGCTAACTGCTGTGATATTACCATATTTGTTAACAGTAGCAACGCTTGTGTTGTTACTACTCCATGTGTATTCAGTAACAGCATTTTCAGGAGTTAATGAAGGTGTTATACGGTATTTTCTGCCTGGCTCTAAAGACATTGATGTTTTGCTGAGTTTTACACTTTCTGGCTTAATGCCCACAGTAACAACGCAAGTAGCAGTTTGGCCGTTATCTGTTCTTACAGTGATAAAAGCAATACCATTGCTCACTGCTTTTATTGTACCAGTTGAAGAAACGGTGGCAACATTTGTGTTACTACTGCTCCAAGTGTAATTTGTTATTGCCTTTGATGGTTTTACAGATGGTGTAAGTGTTTTAGTGTCGCCTATATCCATAGTTATATCAGTGTTGTCAAGGCTCGCTGATACAGGTGAATCAGTAACTGTGAAAGTACAACTTGCAGTTACGTTATTTGATGTTTTTACTGTTATAATAGCTGTACCTTCGCTTAAAGTTCTTACTCTACCACTATCGCTAACAGTTGCAACATCAGGATTGCTACTCTCCCAAGTATAGAAAGTATATGCATTTGAAGGTGTTACAGTTGGTTTAAGCTGATATCCGTTCTTTGTAGTTGTAACAACGGATTTGGCGTTTAATTTTACAGATTCAGGTGCAGGGAATACAGTGATTTTACAAGTAGCTGTATGTCCAAGATCGTCTGTAACAGTAATAGTTGTTGTTCCCAATGTTTTTGCAGTAACTTTACCTTCTCCATCAATTTCAGCAATATCTGTATTGCTGCTCTCCCAAGTATATGTTGCTATGGAATTGTCGGGTTCCAAGATTGGAGTGAATGTGAAATCCTGACCAACAGCCATAGACATAAATGACTGTGCAAGTTTAACACTTGTAGGCATTTTGTATACAGTAATTTGCTTTGATGTAGTCTTATCATTATCTGTTTTTACTGTAATAGTTGTTGTTCCTGCCTTAATCGCAGTAATTACACCATTTTCATCAACAGTAGCAACTTCTGTATCGCTACTTGTCCAAGTGTATTCTGTAACAGCACTTGTAGGTGTAAGTTTTATAGTAAGGCTTCCTTTTTCGCCTTCTCTCAGATAATATGACTTTTCAACAAATGAAATACCTGTCGGTTTTGCTATTACATTAACAGTACATTCAGCGGTTTTGCCGTTAGCTGTGGTAACAGTGATAGTAGCTGTACCAGTATTTTTTCCTATTACTTTACCGACAGAGGATACAGTGGCGATGTTAGTGTCACTGCTTGTCCATTTATAGGTTGTTAATGCATTTGAGGGTGTAAGTGTTGGAACCAATGTATAGTACTCGTTATTTTTTAAGTCAATAGAGGTTTTGTCCAATACAATGCTATCAGGATCTGGGCAAACTTCTACAATACAAGATGTACTTATTCCATTTTCAGTTGTAACTGTAATTTCTGTTTTACCAATAGCTTTTGCTGTTACTACTCCGTTTGCATTAACAGTAGCAACATTTTCGTTACTGCTGATCCATTCGTATGTTGTCACAGCATTACTTGGAGTTACTTTTTTACCTAGAGTGACAGTTCCTCCAACCTTTAGCTGTATAGGTTGTTTATTGGTGATTTCAAGTGCTTTTGGAATTGCAGTTACGTTGATTATACATTCAGCACTTAGTCCTGTATCAGTTTTTACAGTAAGAGTTGCAGTACCAGGATTTTTTGCAGTGATTAAACCTTCGGTATTAATAGTAAAAATACTTTTGTCACTAACTATACTTATAAGTTCGTAATAAGAATCAGCAGGTTGAACATTTGGAATAATCTGAAACGTTTCTGTTGAATTAAGAGTTATTTCAGATGCATTAAGAGAAATTGATGTTGGAGTTTTGTAAACAACTACTTCACAGCTTGCCTGCAAATTATTGTCAGTTATAACAGTGATGGTAGCTGTACCTAAACTTTTTGCTGTAAGCAAACCGTTCTCATCTACTGATACTATATCAGGATTATTACTTTCCCATTTATAAGATGTAGAAGCATTGGCAGGACTTACAGTTGTAGTAAGCTGAAAAGTTTCATCTTTTCTCATTGGTAATGCTTCATTGGCAGAAATTTCATTAAATTTAATGGAAGTTGGTACAGCAGAAACATTTACCTTACAAGTGGTTGTTTTACCGTTATCGGTTGTAAGTGTAATTGTAGCTGTACCAACACCTCTTGCTGCAACTCTTCCGTTAGTAGTAACTGTTGCTACTTTTGTGTCGCTACTTGTCCATTTATATGTAGTATAGGCATTTTCAGGTTGCAGTTGAGGTGTAAGATCTTCATACTTTCCAACAACCAAGTCAAGTTCTGTTTTATTAAGTGAAACGGATGTTGGATAATTACAAACTGTGAGTATACATTCACCTGTTACTCCATTGTCAGCTTTAACGCTTATAACAGTTGTACCTAAAGCTTTGGCTGTAACTTTACCATTCTGATCTACTGTTGCGACAGATGTATCGCTACTGCTCCACTTATATGTAGCTGTGGCATTAGTTGGAGATACTGTTTTAGTAAATGTATAGGTTTCATCAGGTCTTAGTGAAAGTTCTGTTTTATTCAATCGAATAGTTTTTGGAACATTAATTACGTTCACAGTACAAAGAGTACCCTTACCATTTGCTGTTGTTACAGCTACGGTAGTTGTTCCTACTTTTTTTGCTGTTATTTTACCATTTTCATCAATGGTAGCAATGGTGTTATCATCTATTGACCAACTATATGTAGTAGATGCGTTGGTAGGAGTAACACTTGGTATTAATGTATATGTTTCACCTTGAATGATTGTTACCTCAGATTTATTCAGGTAAACATATTCGGGTGCAACTGAAACAGTTACGTTGCAGTTAGCTGTTTTTCCATTTGATGTTGTAGCAGTAATTATTGCTGTTCCTGTTTCTGTTTTTGATGCTGTAACAATACCATTACTGTCAACTGTTGCAATACTAGTATCACTGCTTGTCCAGGTGATTGTATCCTGAGCATCTTCAGGAATCAATGTTGCATTAAGTTGTTGTGTATCACCATTGTACAAGGAAAGCTCACCTTTATCAAGTGAGATATCTTGAGCTTCACTTGCATTACTGGATAAATATGTTGAGTCAACAGATGACTCAATCTGAGAGGTATCTGCTGCATAAACAGATGAGGCAACAATACTTTGTACCATAAGTGCAGTAAGTACTATTGCCAAAGCTCTCTTTAGATTTTTCATAATCTAATCCTCCTAATAAATTATACTTTTACGCAATGTAAATTACATTGCGTAATATAAAAATAACCCCCAATTCAACTATCATTTATTGATTTATAAAAAAGTTGATATCAAAAGTTAAATTTACACTTATTTGGTTATACTTACCATTAAATTATATATTTTTTATAGAATTAAGTCAATGCAAACAACAGACAAATTATGGGAGTTTTTTTTATTTAATTCATATAAATTAGATTTTTAACTATTATTACCGAAAAAAAGGGTATATCTTTTTATCACTGTATAAGTGAATTTGTTAGAGATATACCCATAATAGATTTTATTAACTTGTTGAAAAGATAGAGTTTTATTATTTATTCATTTTATTAAAAAGATTTACTATTTCCTCAATTTTCTCTTCTTTTTCCTGCTGACTTCCGTTTTCAAAGGCACTGTTGATACAGTGCTCCATATGTCCCTTTAAGATAATGGAGTTTACTTTCTTTAAAATAGCTTGTGTAGCCATTATCTGAGTCATAACATCTATACAATAGCGATCATTTTCTATCATATTTAGAATTCCATCAATTTGTCCACGGGCTGTTTTAAGAAGGTTAGACACCTTGTTGCAATCACACTGCATTATTTTATCTCCACAACAGTATAACCTGCATCTGTAATAATCTTTTTTATTGTTTCGTCAGATATATCGCCTGTAACTGTTGCACTTTTGGTGTCAAGATTTACTGTTGCAGTTACTCCTTCAATTTCATTTAATAACTGTTCTACTCTGCCGGAACAATGTGTACACATCATACCCTCAATAATTACTGTCTTTGTCATAATTGTATCATCCTTTCTATTTTTATGTTTATCAATATTTATATTGTTGTTATTTTTTTCTTTAACAGTAGATTGCGTTTTTAATATATCTTTGTTATTGCTGTATTTAAGCACAGGTTTGAATGTCCTCAGTCGCAGGGCATTGGTTACTACACAAACTGAGCTTACGCACATTGCAGCAGCACCAAACATAGGATTAAGTCTCCATCCTAGGATTCCATAGAAAACTCCTGCAGCAAGTGGTATGCCAAGTGAATTGTATATAAGTGCCCAAAACAGATTTTCTTTAATATTTTTCATTGTTTTACGGCTTAATTGAATAAGTTTTACAATGTCTGTAAGATTATTTTTAACCAGTACTACTTCAGCTGAATCTATGGCAATATCTGTACCTGCACCAATAGCAATACCAACATCAGCGTTTGCAAGTGCTGGAGCGTCGTTTATTCCATCACCAACCATTGCAACTACACGTTTTTCTTCTTTAAGTTGTCTTATTTTAGCTTCTTTATCCTGGGGTAGAACTTCTGCATACACTTTTTTAATATTACAGCTGTTGCCAATAGCCGTTGCTGTTGCTTTATTATCACCTGTAAGCATAACAACATCAATATTCATATGCACAAGCTCTGCTATTGCTATTTTACTGCTTTCTTTTATTATATCGGCTACTGCAACTATACCTATTATACTATTGTTTTTTGCAAAGAACAATGGTGTTTTACCCTGTTCTGAAAGACTACTGATTTTTTTATCATAAGCTGAGGTATCTATATTATTTTTATGCATAAGTTTAATATTTCCAGCGAGTATGGTGTTATCCTCAATTTTTGCAGATATTCCCATACCTCCGTGACTGATAAAATCAGTTACAAGCAAAGGAGAAAAATTGTGTTCTGTTCCATATTCTACCACAGAATGTGCTAGGGGGTGTTCTGAAAGTTTCTCAACAGATGTGGCAATATCTATAAGTTGTTTTTCATTTATTCCAATGGCTATTATGTCTGTAACTTGTGGTTTACCTTGAGTTATAGTCCCTGTTTTATCCAAAACAACAGTGTTGATATGTCCTGCCGTTTGCAAAGCCTCCGCAGATTTAATCAATATTCCCATTTGTGCTCCTCTGCCTGTACCTGTCATAATTGCTGTGGGTGTTGCAAGACCTAAGGCACAAGGGCAGGAGATAACAAGCACTGCAATTCCTGTTGAAAGACTGAATTCTAAACCTTTGCCAAGTAAAAGCCAGATGATAGCTGATAACACTGCAATTCCTATAACAACAGGAACAAAAACACCGCTTATTTTATCTGCAACCTTAGCAACAGGTGCTTTTGTAGCAGAGGCTTCTTCAACAAGTTTTATAATCTGACTTAATGTACTGTCCTCGCCAACTTTAGTAGCTTTAATTTCAATATATCCACTTTTATTTATAGTGGCACCTATAACATTGTCACCTTGATTTTTTTCAACAGGCATACTTTCACCGGTGATAATAGACTCATCAACAGTACAATTTCCTTTTATAATTATACCATCAACGGGAATAGTGCTACCTTGCTTTATAGCTACAATATCACCTGATAAAACCTGTTCAACAGGAAGTTCAGTAATATTGCCGTTACGTATAACTGTTGCTTTCTGTGGCTTAAGATTAATTAACTTTGTAATTGCGTCAGTAGTTTTACGTTTTGCTTTGCTTTCTAAAAATTTACCAAGAGTTATTAGTGTGAGTATGGTTCCTGCTGACTCAAAATATAAATCCATAGAGTATTGCTCTACGAGTGCTATGTCATTATGACCATAGCCCCATCCTATACGATATATAGCAAAAACACCATAGATGATTGCAGCAGAAGAACCTATTGCTATAAGAGAATCCATATTTGGACTGAGTTTTATAAGATTTTTAAATCCATTTTTAAAATAGTGAAAATTTATAAAAACTATTGGTATTGTAAGCAAAAATTGAGTAAAAGCAAAAGTTATTGCGTTTTTAGTACCGTGCATAAAGTGAGGAAGAGGCATACCCATCATATGTCCCATAGAAATATAAAATAAAGGGATTAGAAATATTAAAGACCAAATAAGTCTTTGCTTTGTACTTTTAACCTCATCAATATTTTGTGAAGAAACTTTGGTTGAAATTTTTTTATTTTTCAGACTTGCTCCATATCCGGCATTTTCTACTGCCAATATTATTTCGCCAGAATTAATCAAAGTGTTATCAAAACGAACTTCCATACTGTTTGTAAGTAGATTTACAGAAACAAATTCTACCCCTTGAAGTTTGGAAACTGTTTTTTCTACTCTTGAACTGCAACTTGCACAGGTCATACCTGTAACAGAAAAAAATTCTTTTGTCATATTATCACTCCTTTATACGCTGTTGACCCCACCCTAGGGGGGTGATTATATTATAACTTATATTTCAATCTTGTCAATACTACATATTTTTTATAAAAAATAACCACTTCCACTTTTATATAAAATAAAAAATATCCATAACAAGATATCTTATGGATATCTAATAATGTCAATAGGTTACGAAAGAGATGTATCCTTTAAAAATCAGTTTGGACTTAAACTTTTTACAACACATTTAATCTATGTTCTTGTAGTATCGAACTAATCAAGCTTATAGGAATATAATTATTATTTAAACTGTTTTTTTATCTCTTCGTTGATTGTTGCATTCAAAGTTTCGATTTCTCTCAGATCTGTTTCTTTTATACCAAGAGTTGCAATATCTTCTTTTTCTCCACATTGTGGAAAATTGACGAGCCAAGAATCATTGATTTTTTCTTTATCACAAATCCATCCTTGCATACCTTTATGAAGACCTTCTTTGGCATACTTATCTTTTTCCATAATTAATTCTACTGTATCCATATATTTCATATTATTTACCTCCGTATGGTGTGTTAAGAATGATTTTTCCGTCAGGTTTTAGCATCCATCCAGTGTTAAAGGAAATTCTATCATTAGTATCTCTTCGTTGAAGTTATATTCTAATATTTATTCTTTGTCCCCATAAATCCAGTTTACCTAATATATATTATCCTGAAATGTACTTTTTTCTGCCTTGCCTTTCGATTTCTGATTGTAACCACTTGGCATCTTCAATAGTATATCCCCATTGTGCAAATAACTTTTCTTTACCGTGAGAATATTTGTTATCTCTATTGAATAAATATGGGTCGAATTTGTTGTAATCGCTGTCTGCTTTTGCTTCAACTAAAATTTGGTTGTAGGGTATACTTTCTAAATACCAGTCTTTTATACAACTTTTCAAAATAATTTATAAAAAATATTCATATGTGGTCAGCACTGTGGTTATAGAAATAAATTTGGCAAAAAGAAAAACCGCTTAACAACCTGTAAATGGCTTGTTAAAGCGGTTTCCTATGGTCGAGGTAACAGGACTTGAACCTGCGGCATCTACGTCCCTAACGTAGCACTCTACCAAACTGAGTTATACCTCGTAATATTTAACTAAAATATACTATGTTTTGACTTGACTTTGATATTATACCTTATAGACAAGCATTTGTCAAATGTTTTTTAATACAAGACCCAATTTTTTTTCAAATTTTTAACAGTCTTTCAAGAAATAGATAAAACCTACTATATTTATTGCAAGATGTAGTGAATTATGATATTATTTATTTGTATCTTTTATAGAAAAGGACAGATAAAAATGATTGCAATTATTGATTATGGTGCAGGTAACCTTCAAAGTGTTGTAAAGGCTTTGAATTATATCGACTGCAAATGTGAAATTACTAATGACATAAACACTATTCTTAATTCAGATGGTGCCATTATGCCGGGAGTAGGCTCTTTTGAGGACGCTATGAACAGTATGACTAAATGTGGTGCTGATAAAGCTGTAAAAGAATTTATAGCAACAGGAAAGCCTTTTTTGGGAATTTGTCTAGGACTTCAACTGTTGTTTCCAAAAAGTGAAGAAAGTCCTGAAGCCAAGGGACTTTCAGTGCTTGAAGGTACTGTTACAAAAATTCCTAATGATAATGGAAAACTAAAAATTCCCCATATGGGTTGGAATTCTCTAAATATCAAAAAGCGTGAGGGTCTATTTAAAGGCATTGAAGATAATCCTTATGTGTATTTCGTACACTCATATTTTTTAAAGGCTAATAATCCCGATATTGTTTCATCACAAACGGAATACGGTACAATTATAGATGCATCTGTACATTATAAAAACATAATGGCTGTTCAGTTTCATCCCGAAAAAAGTGGTAAAGTAGGGTTACATATGCTGAAAAATTTTGCTGATATGGCAAATGGAAAGGAAGTGTTTTAAATGTATGCTAAAAGAATTATTCCTTGCCTTGATGTAAAAAACGGAAGAGTAGTAAAGGGTACAAGTTTTGTTAACCTCAGAGATGCGGGTGATCCTGTACAATGTGCCATTGAATATGACAAACAGGGAGCAGACGAGCTTGTATTGCTGGATATAACAGCATCATCTGATGCAAGAAATATTATGGTAGATATTGTAAGTCAGGTAGCAAATAGCATTTTTATTCCATTTACTGTTGGTGGCGGAATCAGAACTGTTGATGATTTTACACAAATACTTCGTGCAGGTGCAGATAAAGTAAGTGTAAATTCAGCAGCTATAAAACGTCCTGATATTATTAATGAGGCAGCTTATAAATTTGGCAGTCAGTGTGTTGTTGTGGCTATTGACGCTAAACGAAATAATGGTAGCTGGGAAATTTATATAAACGGTGGACGTATTCCAATGGGGATTGATGCAATAGAGTGGGCAAGAGAAGTTGAAAGACGTGGTGCAGGAGAAATACTGCTTACCAGTATGGATTGCGACGGACAAAAACAGGGGTATGACCTTGAACTTACAAAGGCGGTTTCAGAGAGTGTAGGCATACCTGTAATAGCTTCAGGTGGTGCAGGTGCTCTTGAACATTTTAAAGACGCATTTACAGACGGTAAGGCAGATGCAGTTTTGGCGGCATCTCTATTCCATTTTGGTGAAATTCCAATCCCTGTTTTAAAAGAATATCTGGACAAGGAAAATATTACTGTTAGATTATGATTTGATATAAAATTCAATATAGCTATAAAAACAAGAGTTAACTGTACTTTTCTTGGTACAGTTAACTCTTGTTTTATACAATACTGTCCTGATTATGACACAGTTTAACATTTTTAAAAACAAATGTTTGTAAAAATGTTGATTTTTATTTTTTATCTGTTACAATAAATATATAGACACAAACAAATGTTTAAAAAGATGCATCAATTTAATTATTAGGGTGTGTACTTGTAGGCAAATAGGTATATATTTATTTAAAGATAGTGAATAAAACAGGAGGTAAAAAATGAATTATAGTCAATGGGCAAAAGAATATGAACAACAAGTAGAATTATTAGGAGGAATTATTGATAAACTCAAATCAGAAAGAAAAAATTGTAAGATTATGTATAAAATTGATGAACTTAATAACAGAATAAATTCACTTTACAATATGTATCTTGAGTGTAAGCATACTGCGAAAATGCTTAGAGAAAGGGAAAAGGAGGGTATTTGTTTATGAGAATGTATGCAACAGAACCAACAAGACTTGAGAGTTTATCACAGGTTATGATGTACAATCAATATTGTCAAAAGCACGGTGATAACAAAGAAAGAATTGAAAAAATGAAAAAGCATTTGTATACAGCTATTAAACAAGAGCTTACACCAAGACAGGCTTATTGTATTACCGAATATTATCTTAATGGAAAAAAAATGAAATTAGTGGCAGATGAATTGGGAATTACACCTTGTGTAGTTAGTCGTCATATTTCAAGGGGAATTGCTAAGCTGAAAAAATCACTGTCTTATTTTGATAATTTAGTGTGAAAAAGTAACACGCATTTATACTCAAAATTAATATATTTTTATTCTTAAAGAACCACCGC
Source organism: Acutalibacteraceae bacterium (assembly GCA_036309045.1). Taxonomy (GTDB): domain Bacteria; phylum Bacillota; class Clostridia; order Oscillospirales; family Acutalibacteraceae; genus CAG-964. The sequence continues at coordinate 30,333 of JAXJUM010000035.1, read as the reverse complement.
AGTTAACGCAGTAACACAAGCGTTATAGTTGCGGTGGTTTTGTTTATTATAAATCTGTAATATATGTGGTTTAGGGTGAATATATTTAGGGTGTAAAACAAACACACTGTCATAATGCAGGGACAGGTATTTGAAAAGGAGAGATAATTAATGGATTATACCTTGTTGAAAAAATCTGTTTCGATAAAAGAAATAGTTTTTGATGGATGTACAGAACAGCCAGTAGACCTAGACCTTACATTGCCGGACTATTGTCCTGATATTTTAAGAATATTAAAGTGTAGAGTTACACCCAAGATTTTAACAAAGAATATTTCAGGTGACAGACTTGATATTGAGGGAACAGCTGAGATAAAAATTCTCTATATAGATTCTATAAAAAAGTCTGTTAGATGCAGTGACCATAATATACCTTTTTCTTCTTCATTTAATATGAAGCAAAGTCCGCAAAATGCCATTGTAACTGCAAATGTGAAAACAGAATATATTAACTGTCGTGCATTAAGTCCACGCAGACTGGATATTCACGGTGCTTTTTCAGTTTGTGCAAAGGTAATATGTAAATCTGAAAAAGATTTTCCCATAGGTATTGATGACAAAAATGTACAGGTAAAAGGTAGTAATTTTCAGTTGTCTACACTTGAAGGGATGGGACAGCAACAATTTATTTTATCTGATAATGTTACACTTGGTTCAAATGCTTCGGATATTGAATCTGTATTAAAAAGCGATGCAACAATAATTGTAGGAGATTGTAAAGCTATTAGTAATAAAGTAATGGTAAAGGGTGATGTTAATATACGGGTTTTATATCTGTCAGATATAAATACAGGTGAAACAAAAATATTTGATTACACAATGCCTTTCAGTGAAATTCTTGATGCTGATGGAGTAGACGAGAGCTGTTTGTGTGTTACAAATATAGAGCTTGTAAATCATACAGTCAATGTAAAATCAGATTACTCTGATGCAAATAAAGTGGTAAGTTTTGAGATTAAATTGTTAGCAACAGCAATGGGATATAAAACTGAAGAAATTATTCCCGTAGATGATGCTTATTCCACAGAATATGATCTTAACCTTGTATATAGTCAGTCACAGCTTAATAATATTCAAAAATGCTACAACGAAAGCTGTATAACCAAGGCTACTGTTGAGGCTGGCAGTGACAGTATAACGTCAGTAATAGATCTTTGGTGTGAGCAGTGCAGTACATCAGTAGTTGTTGAGGACGGTAATGTGCTTGTTAAAGGAAAACTAAATATGTGTATTCTGGCAAGAAATAATGAAGATATGCCATTTTATTCAGAAAGGGTAATTGAATTTACCTATCCGATAACGCAGGCTTCTGATAATACAGCAGTAGAGGTTAATGGTACAGTGCAGTCGATAAGTTACAGAATAAATGGCAGTAATTCACTAGATTTCCGTATAGAAACAAGGTTGGACATTACAGTATCAACCAATAATTCAGTAAGATATATAACCTCGGCAGATGCTGATACCGAACATCCAAGAGTAAAAGATAACAATACTGCTCTTACACTATATTATGCTTCAAGAGGTGAGAGTGTATGGAATATTGCCAAGGAGTATGCGGTGTGTTGTAGTTCAGTTATGGAAGAAAATGAGCTTACAGAGGATGAAATATCAGCTTCTGTAATGCTGTTTATACCAAATGTGTAAGGAGGATAAAAAATGGAGGAAAGAAATATTTATCAGGATATTGCCCAAAGAACTAACGGTGATATTTACATAGGTGTGGTTGGTCCTGTACGAACAGGTAAATCTACATTTATAAAAAGATTTATGGATACTCTTGTTATTCCAAATATTGAAAATATCAGCAGACGAGAGCGTGCAGTAGATGAACTGCCTCAATCATCTGCTGGCAGAACCATAATGACAACTGAGCCTAAATTTATACCTGAAGATGCTGTTGAAATTACTCTTGATGGCAATGCAAGTCTGCGTGTACGTGCCATAGACTGCGTAGGGTATATAGTGCCAAGTGCAATAGGATATATCGAGGATGAACAACCTCGAATGGTAAAAACTCCTTGGTTTGACGAACAGATTCCATTTAATATGGCGGCAGAAATTGGTACAAAAAAAGTAATAACTGACCATTCAACTATTGGTCTTGTAGTTACCACTGATGGCAGTATAAGTGATATTCCTCGTGAGGAATATGCTGAGGCTGAAGAAAGAGTTATTCAGGAACTAAAGGATATAAATAAGCCTTTTATTGTTTTACTTAACAGTATGTATCCAAATTCTCCCGAAACCACAGCAATAGCAGATGAAATAGGCTCAAAGCACAATGTTCCTGTTGTAGCTGTGAATTGTGTTGAACTTGATGAAATTGAAATAAAAAAAATTCTTGCACAGATTCTTTTTGAATTTCCGATAAAAGAAGTTAAAGTGGATATGCCAAAATGGGTTACAGCTCTCGAGAAAAAACATTGGCTGAAGACTTCTGTTTACTCAGCAATTTCCGCTCCTGCAAAGAAAATAAGAAAAATAAGGGAGATACAGTTAATTACTTCTTCTGCTGACAGTTGTGAAAATATAGATCGTGCAGAGGTATCCTCAATAGACCTTGGAAAGGGTACATCTAAAATATCAATAACCCTCAACAGTTCACTGTTCTACAAAGTATTAGGAGAAAAAACAGGGCTTACCATTGCAGACGAGGGTGATATGCTTAACTGTGTTATGGAACTTGCAAAAATGAAAAATGATTTTGATAAAATTCGTAAGGCATATGATGATGTTAATGAAACAGGTTATGGTATAGTAATGCCTTCTATGGAGGAGCTTTCACTTGAAGAACCTGAGATTGTAAAGCAAGGTGGAAAATATGGTATCCGCCTTCGTGCTTCTGCACCTTCAATTCATATGATGAAAACCACAATAAACACAGAAGTAACACCTATTGTAGGTTCTGAACAACAATCTGAAGAGCTTGTTTCATTTTTGTTGAAAGAATTTGAAGAAAATCCCATAAAAATATGGGGTACAAATATTTTTGGAAAATCACTTCACGAACTTGTGAATGAAGGTTTGCATAACAAACTAAATCGTATGCCCGATGATGCACGCAACAAAATGAAGGAAACTATTGAACGCATTATAAATGAAGGATGTAATGGTTTGATATGTATAATTCTATAAATAATTAACAAAATGAATATAAGCAAAAAGCAGGCACACAACAAATCAGATTGTTGTGTGCCTGTTGGCATATATAATTATTTTAATTTTATTTTTGGGATTTTCTATATTAAATTTTGTTTGCTTTTTAGTATGAAGGTAATAGTATTAAAGCTCAAAATCTTTTGGATCATACTGTGGTAGTTGTGGTGCAGTTTTGGGTATACGCATTAATGGATTATACTTAAATCTTGGGCAATTCCCGTTTATAAGTTCTTTATTAGCTTTGCAGATTACAATTCCATTGATTTTCTGTCCATTATGACAGTACTCACAGCTTGCATCAATATTATTTCCGAAAAGCTTGTTACCAAATAAATTCATTTCCATACCTCGACTTATTTGTTGTTATTTTGTAATTATTTATTCACTTGTATTATAACACCAATAGTAATATAATGTAAAGAAGAAAGATTGGGTAGTTATGTATAATGGTTTATACATATGTGATTATTGCCCAGGCAATTTTGAGAGGAGTATTTATGAATTTACCAAAGTTTGAAAGCGATATAATGATGCTTAACACCCAAAATAATGTACCTTTTTTGAAATATAAAGTTTTGGAAAGTATACCTTTTATTAATCACGCATTTTCCACAAAACTGGGAGGAGTAAGTACAGGCGAGTTTACCTCTATGAATCTAGCACTCAATCGTGGAGATAATCCGGATAGTGTTGTAGAAAATTATAGAATATTCTGTGAAGCAGCAGGTTTTGATTTTAATACTTTGGTTGCTTCTGCACAAGACCATAACACAGTTGTGCGTAAGGTAACGGAAGAAAACTATGGTACGGGCATTACAAAACCTCGTGATATTCAGAGTGTGGACGCTTTGGTTACAAATCGTCCCAATGTTACTCTTGTAACTTATTATGCTGATTGTACCCCTGTATTTTTTGTAGATAAAAAATTACAGGTTATTGCTTTAGCTCACGCAGGTTGGCGTGGGACAGTTGGTAAAATATGTAAAAATGTTATAGAAACAATGGTACAAGATTATGGTTCAAATACTGAGAACATTATATGTTGTATAGGACCTGCAATTTCAAAATGCTGTTATGAAATTGACCAGGTGTGTTACAATGAGTTTGAATCCACAGGTGGACTTGACCTTGAAAAGATTATGATTTCAAAGAGCAACGGCAAATATATGGCAGACCTTCTTGAAACAAACAGACAAGTTATTTTATCCTGTGGTGTACCTGATGAAAATATTACAGTAAGTGATGTGTGTACAAAATGCAACAGTGATTTGTTGTGGTCGCACAGAGCAACAAATGGACACAGAGGTACTATGTGTGCATTTATGTGTATCAACAAGAAAATTTAGGAGGTTAGTTGAAGTTATGAAAAAAATTATAACATTATTAATAGGTTGTGCTATGTTGTCAGCGGTTTTTCTTGGTGGGTGTGCAGAAGAAAATACTACTGAATCAGAAAATAACAGCAGTACTGTTTCGCAAACAACAAGCGGTGTTTCAGTAGAAAATGAAAAAACATCAGAAAATGAAGAGAATATTACTTCAGAAGAATCTAGAGTTGAAACTAATTCTGATACAACAGATTCAGTTTCTTCTGAAAGCTCTCAAAATGAAGAGGGTGAGGTTATTGTTGATGATACAGCCCACGAAACTTATGAGTTTGTGGATGAGACAGTAACAAATCCAACAGTATCATCTTATGAAACAGAAAACTCCGAAAGTAGAACAACTTCAGAAGTAACAGTTGAAAGCCTTAAGGGTTCTTGGAAGCCCCTTATAGTGACATCAGTAGCAGATGGAGAAGAGCTTGACTTTAATCAAGCATTTGGTTCAGCTTATTCACAATACGGAGGTTTCCTTGAAATTTCTAATGAAGGTAGTTTTATACTGAGTATGGGTGCATCTGTAAAAGAAGCTAATTCAAAAGGAACATTTACTTTAAGTGAAAATAATCTTATCGTAACATATTCTGATGGTTCTCCTGATACATTTTTATATATTCCTCAATATCAGAACCATCAAGTTATAAAAACACAGATTGGTAGTTTTTATGTTTATTTTTATAAGGCATAAATAAATTGAAAATCATCGTATATCATTTTAAGTATTGTGATATACGGTGATTTTTGTTACGTTATTTAAAAATAATTTTTTAAATTATTTTTAAGGCTTTCTGCATTTTATTACAGACAAAAAGTATTGGTATGGTAAGAATTCCCCAGAGTATACTGTATAAAGGGCAAATTTGTCCCCAAAGATTGAGTGGCATTGAGGAATAATCCCATACATTCATTTTAAATTGTAAATTTACTATACAGCCTACAATTAGCTCAACAGTAGTTATAACTCCCGAACCAATTAAACATTTGAATATGGTTTTTATTTTATCAAATTTAAGAAAAATTCTGAATAGAGCAAGAAAACAAATCCCTCCTGTAATAATCATTGTCCAATGAGTGCGATGTCGCCACAATATTTCAATTATTCCATAGGCTATACCTCCCACTGAGAAAAGCATAGCGTCTTGTTTTACTCTTTTTAACATAAAAATCACCACCATTATTATTTGTGGTGGTGATTTTTTTATTCTATCGGTGTTTTGATATGTTATTTATCTTTGGGTAACGGTGTGTATATAACTTTAACCTTTTCAACTCTCTGTTCATCAGTAGAGATTACAGTAAAACTCAGGGTATTTTTATAGGTGAAATTATCACCTGGTTTTGGAATATCCCCCAGATTTTCCATAACCCAACCGCCTACTGATACACTGTCACTTTCGATGTAATCTTCACGTAGGGCAAACAGTTCCAGCATAGAGGTTATAGTCATATCTCCGCTTACATTGTAAGTTGTGTCACTTACTCTGCTATGATCCGGAGATTCAATTTCGTCCTCGTCCCATATATCTCCAACAATTTCTTCCAGTAGATCCTCCATTGTAACAATTCCAAGTGTTCCGCCGTAATCATCTGTTACAACTGCAATATGTAGCTTTTGTTTTTTGAATTCTGCAAGAATAGTTGAAAGCCTTTGGGTTTTGTAGATAAAAAAAGCAGGTTTAATCAGCTTTTTTAGATCTGGTGTATTGCCCTGTGCAAGGTCTTCCAGATAATCTCTTGTGTGCAGTATACCAATAATATTGTCAACACTGCCATTATATACAGGGATACGAGAAAAACGTTCTTCTATTATTATGTTTTTAATATTTTCATTTTTATCGTTAATGTCAATAGCTGTGATATCAACTCTTGGTGTGAGAATTTCCTGTGCCGACTTTTCGTCAAAATCTAACGCAGATTGTACAAGTTCACGTTCTTGTTGTTCAAGAACTCCCTCCTGTTGGCTTGTTCCTATAAGTACCTTAAGTTCATCTTCGGTAACAGAAGGTTTTGCATTGTCTTTGCTAAAGATTTTAAGTGCAATAGATTTTAAAGTAACAAAGAAAATTACCAATGGTGTAAGTACAGTCATAAGAACCAGAAGGATTTTTGCAACTGCAATGCAGAAAACTTCTGCTTTTTCTTTAGCAATACATTTTGGAATTATTTCACCAAATGTAAGTACAAGTAGCGTTACTGCACCAGTACTTATAGCTGCACCTGCATCACCAAACAAATTCATACAAAGTACGGTAGCCACAGAAGAACAGCCAATATTTACAATATTATTTCCTATAAGTATTGTAGTAATAGCTTTGTCATAATTTTCAGTTATTTTAAGACAATTTATTGCTTTTTTATCCCCTCGTTCAGCTCTATATTTAAGTCTTATGGTGCTTACGGTAGAGAAAGCTGTTTCTGTTGCTGAAAAAAATGCGGACAGTAAAATACAGACAATAATAATGATAAGCATTAATATGTCATATGTACTCAATTACATTCACTCCATATATAATTATTTGACAACTATTTTACCATATTATTATTATAAATTCTATACGAAGATGAAATTTTTTAATAATTCCTAAATTAATATTTTGATTTTAATGTTATATATTTTGCATTTTGTACATAAAGAGACAATTATATTTAGAAAAATTTTCTGTCCTGGAAAAATTTTTTTAATGTCAAATAATTTGATAATCAATCTTTTTATGATATAATGTACGATAAATGTACTTATTGAATTGGAAGGTTTGTATATGACAGATTTGCATTCGCATATTTTGTATGGAGTGGACGATGGTTCTCCCAGTTTAGAAATGTCTCTTGATATGCTAAAAACTGCTTGTGATACAGGCACAAAAAATGTAGTGCTTACGCCTCATTGTAATATACCAAACAGCTATATAAATTATATCAATCCTACAATTATAGGTCGATATGAGCGTTTGAAACGAGAAGTAAAAAAGCAAGGTATAAATATTAATGTTTACCTTGGAATGGAAGTATTTGCAAGTAGTGACATTATTCAGCTTATACAAAGCGGTGCAGTAATTCCCATAAATAAGAGCAGATATATTCTTGTTGAATTTAATTTCAACGAGGACCCTATGAGGGTAAGCAATATTCTTGAGAAAATACAAAGCACGGGACTTACACCATTATTAGCACATCCGGAAAGATATGAATTTGTGCAAAGATATCCGTTTATGGTATATGACTGGGTTAGAAGTGGCTGTGCTATACAAGTGAATAGAGGCAGTATAATAGGTAGATTCGGAAAAATTTCTGAGTCCATAGTACATTTGTTGATACGGCATAATCTTGTACATGCTGTGGCAAGTGATGCACATCATATTAACATAAGACAAGCGGTGTTGAATGATGCTTATGATACTGTCAATCGTATATATGGAGATAAAGTATCTGACAGATTGTTTAAGATAAATCCCCAAAAAATATTAAAAGATGAAGATTTACAAAAATCAAGACTTATACCATTCTAATTGTTATTAACCCGATTTAATTTTACAAGGAGAGTTATATGAAACGTTTTTTGAATAGAAGATTTATTAAGATTTTTCTTCTTATGATTATATTGGTTATTCTTTTTATCCTGTTTAGCATTTATTATTATGAAACTCAGTTTAGAAAAACTATAAATTATCCAACAATAGAGTTTTCTGATGAATTTAAGACAGAAATAAGTGTTAGTTCCACTGAACAAGATTTACTGAAAGGTGTAATAGCAACTGATGTTGAGGATGGTGATTTGACAGCCGATGTAATAATAGAACAGATGTCAAATCTTATAAAGGGGGACAGACGAGAAATCGTTTATGTTGTTTGTGATTCTAATAATAATGTAACAAAAGTTACTAAAGAAATTAAATATACTGATTACAAATCCCCTGTTTTGAAGGCACTTCAGAAAAAGCCTATTATTGAACAAAGAAAATATTCTGATATACTTGCTTGTTTTAAGGCGACGGATGTTATTGATGGTGATATAAGTGAAAAAATAAAAATTGAATCTATTGATACCAGTTCGAATAGTATAGAAAGCGGTATATTCCCGGTTGAGCTTTCAGTAACAAACAGTTGTGGAGATACTGTGTATCTGGACTCAACTGTAACGCTTATTGAGGGAGGAACGCAAGATGAATAATGCGGAAAATTCTGTCAGAAATTTAGGCGGAAATTACTCGTTTGATCTTACAAGTACGCTGAAGGATATAAGCAGACGATGGTATATAATTTTATTTATAGCTGTTGTTTCTGCGATGACTAGTTTTGTTGTTTCAACTCAAACATATACTCCTCAGTATAGCACTTCAATTACAATGCTTGTGCAGAGTAAAACAAGTGGTCAAGATAATTTGACAGAAGCAGCCAGAATTGCCAATATATTTAAGACTATTCTTAGTAGCAGTCAGTTACAAAACGCTGCTGCTGAAGAGTTAGGATATAGTTCCTTTCCGGGAACGCTTAGTTGTTCGGTTGTTGAGGACACTAATATTCTTTCCTTTACGGTAATATCTGATTCACCTGTAAAGTCTTACAGATTGCTTTATGCTGTTTTGGATTCTTATCCAACATTCACAAAGCATGCAATTTCTACAATAGTTTTGCAAACGATAGAGGAACCTATTGTACCTGTTTATCCTATAAATAGTTTTCAGCCCTTCCAAAATTTTATAATGGGCTTTGGAATAGGTGCTGTTGCTACCTTAGCAGTTATTGTTGTACTTTCTTATTTTAAAGATACTATTAAAAAGGAAAGTGAAATTGAAAATAAACTGAATGTAAATAGAATTGTTTCTGTTCCAAGACAGAAGAAAAAATTAAAACTTAAGGAGCGTTTAAAGGGTGTAAAAAAATCTTTGTCGCTACTTAATCCTGTTATAGATTTTGCATTTAAAGAGGCTTTTAAGCGATTGAGAAGAATTGTTGTATCTGATAGTAAAAATAATAATCGTAAAGTTTATGCTGTTACAAGTTCTCTTGAAAATGAGGGAAAAACAACAATAGCTGTTAACTTGGCACTTGCACTTGGAAAAATGGATTATAAAGTTTTAATGATTGATTCTGACTTAAGAAAGCCTGCTGTTGCTAAATATTTGGATAAAAAAATAGAAAGCGGACACAGTCTTATTGACTTTTTGAATGGAAAGGCAGAAATGTCAGATGTGTTCATATATGATGATATTTTAAAAATTACATATGCGGGTTGTAATAATGGCACTTCTAAAGCAAATGAGCTTATTACCAGCGAAAAAATGAAACAATTTATTTCAGTATCGAAGGAACTTTATGATTTTATTATAATGGATACACCACCTTTGGCATTCGTTTCTGATGCTGAGGATGTTATGTGTGAAAGTGATGCTTCAATTCTTGTTGTAAGACGAGATGTTGCTAATGCTCTTACAGTAAATGATACAGTTGACATAATTTTGCAGACCGGAGTAAATTTGATGGGATGTGTATATAATGATTCTGAACATATTCCACTTACAGGTAATAGTATCTATGAAAAATATGGGTATGGTTACGGATATGGTTACGGCAAATATGGTTATGGTAAATACGGTTATGGTAAATACGGCTATGGTAAATATGGCTATGGTTATGGAAAATATCCACATAAAAAAGTATAAGGTGGTGAGAATATGAATAATACACTCAACACAGAAAACAGCCGTCAAAGTGCTAATATATCGGATCTGGTATTTAGAACTCTTATAGGAATAAAAAAAATTTGGAGGATTTTACCTATTTTAGTTGCTATATTCTCATTAGCTTTTGTAGCATATGCTTATAAGACATATACGCCTGTTTACAGAGCAACTGCAACATTTACAGTATCTTCGGGTTCTTCGTATTACTCAACCAGTAGTTCCTCTGTTGAACAGTTAGAGAAAACTTTTCCTTATATAATAACAAGTCCACCTTTAAGACGAGTAGTAATTGAGGATTTAGGAACAGATTCAATACCGGGTACAATATCATCTAGTGTGCTTGAAGATACCAATTTGTTTACAATTACAGTTGATTCAGGTAGTTATGAGATGGCTTATAATCTCTTGAAATCTGTTATTAACAATTATCCTGAAGTTGCTGAGTATATTATTGGTGATACGGAGATTGTTTTGGTTGTAGCACCCACAGCATCATCGGAGCCTATAAATAAAGTCTCATATAAAATGTATGCGTTAATAGGTGCAGCTGTTGGTCTTGTACTTTTTGTAGCACTTATTGCAATTAAAGAAATGCTTAATGTAACGGTAAGGAAACCTGATGATATTGAAAATTTACTTAACAGTAAAAAAATAGGTTCTGTTGTTAAGGTTATAAATAAAAAGAGTAGTACAGCAACCAGACAGGTTTCTTTAAATAATGTTCATATAGATGCACGATTTAAAGAGTCAATTTATTCAATAAGAAATACCATTATAAAAAAATGTGAAGAAAAACACATCAATTCTATTATGATTACAAGTACAGGAGCAGGTGAGGGTAAAACTACACTTTCCTCTAATATTGCTATCTCTTTTGCAAGGAAGCATTACAGAACTATAATAATAGATTGTGATTTAAGACATCCATCAGTTAGAAAGCAGTTAAATATCCCTTTGACCGATGAAAGTCTTGGAATAGTAGATGTGATTACTGGTAAGTGCAATCTCGAAAAGGCAATGCTTAAAATGAAAAAAAGTGGATTGTATGTTCTTCCTGGTACAGTATCTATTGAAAATGCCTCTGAACTTATGGGAAGTAAGCAGTTAGCTGAACTTATTAAGGCACTTGAGGGTATGTTTGATTATGTAATAGTTGATGCTCCACCAGTAGGAGTAGTGGCTGATGCACTTGAGTTAAAAGATTGTGTCGGAAGTGTTTTATTTGCAGTAAGACAGGATTATATCAAGGTTGACAGAATCAAAGATGCTATAAGTGGATTTGGTGCAAGCAGAATACATATATTGGGTTGTGTTTTTAATATGGCGTCAGGTATTCTGGGTACAAAAGGTTACGGAAGATACGGATACAGTAACTATGGATATGGTGGTTATAGTTCCTATAACAAAGGATATTATAGGGGCAAATATGGTTATGGTTACGGTGGATATGGTGGTTATGGTGGCTATGGCAGTTATGGTTATGGTTACGGAGATTATGGAGACAAAGATGAAGATGAAGTCAAAGATGAAGAAATTGATGAAAATGCCACTGAAGAATATCAAACATATGAAGATGAAATCAAAGATGAAGAAACTGGTGACGAATATCAGACATATGAAGATGAGGACTGATTTTATCCCTGGGCAGAGAAATTTTAATTGGAGGTAAATATGGGTAGGATTTTTAGATTTATTACAACAGCTCTTTCGGTTATTTCTGTGTTTGTTGTATTATTTTTGATTCTTTTTTCTGATAATCTACTTGCTGAAGATACCTCTGGTAATGTTATAACCGATAATCTGAAAACTGTAAATATAACATTTGATACGGACACTCTTGTCTTGAGTAAAACAAACCTTGACTTGATGAACGGTGTGCATGCTACTGATGAAAGTGGAGAAGATATTATAGATCTGATTAACGCTTCTGTAATTAGTGAAAATGGTACTAAGGTTGTAATGTATAGTGTAAATAAAAGTGATTATAAACTGGAAGCTTTTAGAAGAGAAGTTCAGATGGAAAATTATAAAGAACCGTCAATAAGTATAAAAGACGAAAAATATAATTGTGATATTAATGAACTTGACAGTTATATCAGAGTTCTTATAGCTTCAGGAAAGATTACAGCTGATGATGGCTTTGGAAACGATATATCATCACATATATATATAGATCCTTCTGAAGAGTTCAAAGAGGCAGGAACGTATGATATCACACTTATAATAAAAAATTCATTTTCTGATGTTGCTCAAAAAAATATATCAATTAATTTAACCGGTGAGATTGAAAAATCTAAGGTTATATTGTCACCTCAGACAGCGACTATTAAAAAGAATAGTTATTTCTCTCCGGAAAGATATATATTAAGTGCTATTGATAACGAAGGTAATGATATAACAGATAAGATTATATATGACAGTAAAGTTGATGTTACAACTACGGGAAGATATAAAGTTTATTATTATATTGCAGGTGAAGAAGATAAAAATAAACCTGCTGCAACTCTTACTGTGGTTGTTACCGAATAAATATAAACACCGCTGACTGAAAGGTTAGCGGTGTTTTAGTACTATGGTGAAAAAGGGATGATTAAGTGGCATCTTTATTTGAAAGTTCTATTGAAAATTTAAAGGGAATAGGTAAAAAGAAAGGTGATCTGTTTCGTAAACTGGGTATCAATTCAGTAGGTGATCTTATTTGCTATTATCCACGTATGTATGAGGATTGGAGCAATTTTGTTAATATTGCAGATGTAAAAGAAGGAGAAATATGCTGTATAAAAGCTGTTGTTACTGCACCTCCTGCTGTATCCAAAATATCGGGTGGAAGGGTAATAGCAAAAGTAAGGTTGGCAGACGACAGTGGTGTAATTAATGCTACATTTTTTAATAACAGATACATAAGTAATATGTTGGTGTATAATTGTGAATATGTGTTTATGGGGAAAATCAGTTTTTCTATGAATAGATTTGAAATGATTTCACCAGAATTTACCCAGGTGAATCGTCTAAAAAAAATCCGGCCTATATATAGCTGTACTTCAGGACTTACTACACGGCAAATTGAAAGTGCAGTAGCTATGGCATTGCAGATGTTACCGGATAAAGTCAAAGAAAGTATTCCCGAAGATGTAAGGAATGATAATGGCATTATATCTTATGATAAGGCTATAAGAAGTGTTCACTTTCCCGGAAATAAAGAAGAGATGATGCAAGCAAGAAAAAGACTTATATTCCAGGAATTACTGGTACTTTCTTTGGGATTATATTCTATGAAAAATGGCAGACGTTACGAAACACCTGTGAATATTACAAAGGATTTTACAGAAGAATACGAAAAACTATTATCTTTTTCATTTACAACAGGGCAGAAGAAAGCTGTAAATGATTGTATAGAAGATATGCTCAAATGTAAATATCCTATGAGTAGACTTATACAAGGTGATGTTGGTTGCGGAAAAACTGCCGTAGCAGGTGGTGTGGGCTATACAGTGGTTAAAAACGGTTATCAAGTAGCTTTTATGGCACCAACAGAAATTCTTGCAGAACAGCATTATAACTCTTTTGTTAAATTATTTTCGGGAACTGGGATAAATGTAGAACTTCTTATTGGTGCCTGTACAGCAAAACAAAAAAGAAGAATAAAAGATGCTGTGGTTACGGGTGCCTGTGATTTTGTTGTGGGTACACACGCTTTGCTTTCAGAAACAGTAGAGTTTAGAAACCTTGGTCTGGTTATTACAGATGAACAGCATAGATTTGGTGTGGCACAAAGAAATGCTTTAGTAGAAAAAGGAGCAAATCCGCATTTACTTATTATGTCTGCAACTCCAATTCCAAGAACTCTTGCACTTATTATCTACGGAGATCTTGATTTGTCTATTATCGATACAATGCCACCCGGCAGACAGCCTGTAAAAACTTTTTTAATCAGCAGTAAAAAAAGACAAGGAATGTATGGCTTTATAAAAGAACACCTTGACGATGGCAGACAGTGTTATATTGTTTGCCCTGCTGTTGAAGAAAATGAGCTTTACAATGTGGCGGCGGCTGAACAATATTCAGAAAAAATACAGCAAAACGAGTTCAAAGACTATACAGTTGGTGTTATTCACGGTAAAATGAAAGGTATGCTTAAAGAGGATATTATGCGTAGATTTAAAGATGGTGAAATACAAGTTCTTGTCGCTACAACTGTTATAGAAGTTGGAGTTGATGTTCCTAACGCTACGGTTATAGTGATAGAAAATGCTGAAAGATTTGGTCTTTCACAGTTACACCAGCTAAGAGGAAGAGTAGGCAGAGGCAGTGAAAAATCTTACTGTATATTGCTTTCAGACAATGAAAATCCTGAAACTCTCCAACGTCTAAAAACTATGTGTATGACCAACAATGGTTTTGAAATTGCAGATACAGACTTAAAGTTAAGAGGACCAGGTGACTTTTTTGGCTCAAGACAACACGGTTTACCTGAAATGAAAATTGCTGACCTTACAAATATGGATTATCTTAGTGAAGCCTGCAAAGCATCAGAAAAAATATTGAGTGAGGACCCTGATTTGAAATTACCTCAAAATAAATTGCTTGCTGGAGAGGTTAAACGTCTGTTTGCTAAAATAGGTGATGGAGGTTTTAATTAATATAACCATTCAAAAGTTGTAATATCATAACAATCATAAAAATTATGATTAATGAATTTGCTATAATATTAATTATCCTTTCCACGAAAATGCAAAAATCATTTGTATTTTTACAAGTAATAGTGTATTATATTTGGTATAAAACAGCTGTCGTTTTGATAGCGTAAGAATAAAACAAAGGCGTGAGGAAATTTATGAAAAAAAAGTTATCCGTTTTTTTGACATTTGTAATGTCTATAATAATTGTAATTCTTTCAATTATTCCGGCAGGTGCAGTTAAAAATAATATTGATTTTACCCCAAAAACCGATATTCTTTATCTGGTTAATCTTGATACTGATACGGTTGTATATAGCCGTAATTCAGACAAAAAATGTTATCCTGCCTCTACCACAAAAATAATGACATATATTGTAGTTACAGAGAAAGTTAAAAATTTTCAGGATACAAAGGTGAAAATAAAACAAGATTTACTTGACCAGCTAGATGGTACAGACAGTTCACTGTCTGGATTAAGTGACTATGTAGATAAGGAATTGTCTGTTTTTCAGTTGTTGCACTGTATGATGGTAAGTTCAGGTAACGATGCAGCATTGGTTCTTGCTGATTTTGTAGGCGATGGTGATATTGAATCATTTGTAAAAATGATGAACGAAAAAGCTGAAAAACTTGGATGTAAAAATACGAATTTTGTAAATCCTCACGGTTTACACGATGATAAACAATATACTACTGCTGAGGATATGCTGAAAATTGCCCGTTACGCACTTACAACACCTTATTTTGTAGATGTAACAGACACAGCTGAATATTACATAGATGGTGATGATGAGGAACCATTAGTAAATACCAATAAAATGATAAATCCTGATGAAGAAGATTATTACTATGAATATGCAAAGGGTGTAAAAACCGGTACAACGGATGAGGCAGGGCATTGCTTGGTGTCAACAGCATTAAAGGATAATGTTGCTTATATGTGTATTGCTTTTAATGCACCGTGTTATGACGATGACGGTTATGAACTTGACACTAACTATGCAATTCTTGAAAGTAAAAAACTTTATGAGTGGGCTTATGAAAATGTTACTATGAATGAAATACTAGGCAAAGATGATAAGGTAGCAACTGTTAATGTAAATTATGGTGATAATGCCGAAGAGGTTGCTTTAGTGCCAGAGTTTTCATATTCTACAATGCTTTCAAAAGATGTAAAGAAAAGTGACATAAAAATAACTGCAAAATGTCAGGAGGTTATTGATGCTCCTGTGAAAAAGGGTACTGTTTTAGGAACAGCAACTATACAGTACAATGGTGAAGAACTTGCCAAAGTTAATTTGGTAGCTGCTGAAAACGTAGAAAAAAGCGAATTTTTATATTTTATGACTGTTGCAAAGAATGTAGTTACTTTACCTGTTTTTATCATAGTAACGATATTGGTTGCTGTTTTATTTATATTGTTTGTAATAATAACGATTATACTTTCAAAGAAAAAGAATAAAAAAATAAACAGCAATAATTAATAATATTTATTTTTATTAAAAAGCTCTGTAAAACAATTATTATGTTTTATGGAGTTTTTTATTGAAACAAAAATTATAGGTGTTTTGTTATCACTAAAAATAGAGTTAATTGAAAATATTATTTGATTTTTCAATTATGTGTGTTATAATCTTATTAATATAGACTATATCATTTCTGGAGGCATTATGGGTAATACAGTAATTTCTGTTATTCTGCCTTATTTAGAGGAGAATAATAAAATAGTAGATACTCTTTCGTCAATATGTAAGCAAAAGGGGTTTGACTCTACACAAATAGAGGTGCTTATAATAGACACCACCGGAACAGACAGTAGTAGAGATGCAATAGGCGATCTGTCAATATGTAAGGTTATAACTACTACTGCGGTAAAAACTGAAGCAGAAGCTTGTAATCTGGCAAAGGGAAATGCTGTTGGTGAATATATTACATTTTGTCGCTGTGGAGATGTTTTCAGCGAAGAATATTTTCAGAAGTGTCTTTCAGCTTTTTCTGAATTTGAAAATGTACCTTTTATTGGAGTAAAGCGTTTTTGTTGTAATCCTGTATTTGAAAATAAAAAGGCAAACAGACTTAACAGACCTGCGGATAATAGAAACAAAGCCATAAGTCTTGTTGATGAACCTTATGCAGTTAATACAGAGGTTTGCGGTACGTTATTTAAGGCTGATATTATAAAAAAATATACATTTAATACAGAATTAAAGTATGAGTATTTTCAGGAGTTTATGTTGAAAATTCAGATGGAATATCCTGAGTTTATAGAAGTATCAGGGGCAGAATATGATTATTTTATGCCTGTTGAGGATGATTTTCTTTATTTTATTCCGTCAAATTATATAGATTGGTATAAAAAATCAATGGAAGAATTTCTTATTCCGTTGGCTGAAAATTCAAAGAAAAAATTTGGTTTTATTCCTGAATTTATTCAGTTTTATCTGATGTTTGCGGTTTCTACAAGATTTCTTTCAAATATGAATAACAGAAACAAACGCAATATGAATACAGAAGAACTTTCGGACTTTTTTGATTCAGCAAGAAAAGTTCTTCAATATGTAGATAATAACTATGTTTTGAATAAAAATAAATATAAATCTTTTGGATACAGTGAAGAGGCAGCAGAAATGTTTTATATGTTAAAATATAACTGTACTTTTGATGAAATGCCTCTTGTTAATGTTGAGGGTAAGAATGAAGTATACCTTAACTGCGATAATGTATTTGTAGCAAGACTTGCAGACCAAAGAGTAGGTATGCACATTATAGATTACCGTGACGGAAAGCTGATTATAGATGGTTCTTTCAGACGAGTATTTAATCTTAAGGATATAGAATTATATGTAAAATTCAATAATCAGAAATTCAAGCTTACAGATACAGACCGTTATTCTCTTACAAAATACTTTGGCATAAGTGCATATAAAAAATTTACATTTCATCTTGAATTGCCTCTCGATCCTAAAAAGGGTAGACAAACAGTAGAGTTTTTTGCACGGTATAGATATACAGTTATTTCACTGAAGTATTCATTTTTACATCATTGGTCAAAATTCACTCTTACTCCTGGTAATGCTTATTGGAGATTTAATCAATATATTGCACATATAGAAAATGCAAAAGTTATTGTAATTGAAAAATCTTCAGCACTTAACACGCTTAAGAGTGAACTCAAATTTCTCCCTGGTGTGTTTAAAGAGAGCAAAAGAGCATTTATTACAAGAATTCAATATTGGCTTACAAGACCATTCTTCAAGAATAAGAAGATATGGCTGATGTATGATAAGCTGTATAAGGGTGGTGACAGTGCCGAATATTTGTACAGATATTGTGCTGATAAAAATGATGGTATTACAAGATACTATATTATTGATGGAAATACATCGGATTATAAGAGCTTGAAAGAGGCAGGTCTTAAGCCTGTAAAAAATCATTCCTTTAAGCATAAGATGATTTTTCTCAATACAGATATAGCTCTTATTACCAATTCGAATGTATTTCCATTTAACGGATACAATATGGATCGTTCAAGATTTATTCGTGGTTTATGTAATTTCCCATCAATGTGTTTACAGCACGGTTTGTCTGTTCAGAAGTGTGCTATGGCTCAGCAAAGAATTGTTGATAATACGCAGATGTACTTTATCGCTTCTAAGCACGAGTATGAAAATTTGAGTAACCACGCATATAATTATAGCAATTTTGATATTCTTAAAATGACAGGTATAGGAAGATATGATGGGCTTATAAATAATGACCAAAAGCAGATTTTGCTTTCTCCAACTTGGCGTATGTATAATGCTATGCCTGTAACTACTAGCGAAGGTGAACAGCGTACTTATAATCCCGAGTTTCAACACACAACTTATTATAAGATATATAATGATCTTATTAATAATCAAAAGTTAATTGATACAGCAAAGAGAACAGGATACAAAATTAAGTATTTGTTACATCCAATTTTGAGTGCACAAGTTGATGATTTTGTTCCGAACCCTTATGTTGAGGTTATTTCTTCAGTAGGTGATTTAAGCTACGAAAAAATTCTGACTGAATCCAGCCTTATGGTAACAGACTATTCAGGTGTTCAGTTTGATTTTGCATATATGAAAAAGCCTTTGGTTTATTTTCATCCTTCACAGCTTCCTGCACATTATGAGGATGGAGGATTCTTCTATGATACTATGGGCTTTGGTGAAATATGTACCGAAAGTGAACAGTTAGTTGATACCCTTTGTGAATATATGGAAAATGGATGTGTTATGAAACCAGAGTATGTTGCAAGGGTAGTGGAATTCTATGAATATGATGATCATAATAACTGTGAGCGTATTTATAAAGAAATTCTTAAGTATCAACAACAAGTTAATAAGGACAAGATGAAATAAAAAACATCTCAAATCTTTGTAAGATTTTTAACCTTCTTTCAAAAACCGTATGCTATAAATTTTTGTGGTATACGGTTTTTAATTTTTAATAATAGTATAGGAATATTAATTTAATGTTTATTGCTTAGTAATAATCTGTACAAAATTTAGGTTTATTATATAGCTATTGAAGATAATTAATAGAAAAATAATAATTACGTTTTTTTCATCTCCCTTTTAATATATACTTGACAAGAAAGAGAAGGCTCACATATGTGTTAACCTTCTCTTTCTTTTTGCTTATTTTGCTTCTGCAAGTGAAAAGATTAAAAAAATTGTGCAATAGTTGAAAATATAGGTAAATGCCAAAAAATAATTTGAAAAATGTAATTTTTTGTTTATAAACTTGCAAATTTTCAATCAAAAACTTTAATCATATAGTGTTTTAAATAAGATGTCAATAAAAATTTGGTATTTTTGAATAATAATACTGCCTTTCTTATTATTTATAGCCCAACCTTATTTTACTTGAAATAACAGGTAACAAGTGGTAG
This sequence comes from Acutalibacteraceae bacterium, assembly GCA_036309045.1. Taxonomy (GTDB): domain Bacteria; phylum Bacillota; class Clostridia; order Oscillospirales; family Acutalibacteraceae; genus CAG-964. The sequence goes on along the minus strand of JAXJUM010000035.1, from coordinate 10,469 downwards.
AATAGTGACATTGTAAGATATACCTTTTAGATAAAAAGATTTGTGTGTATCTTTGAATAAAAAAAGTATGTCTTATTATAAATTTAATGTGTGGAGGTAATGAAATGGACGATATGTTGTCTAAAATTGTCAATATGGATGAGAAAGTTCGTATGGAAAACAAACAAGCTGAACAAACTAAAGCAGACTCATTCAAAGTAATTGCCAAAAAGAAAGACGCTATCTACAATGATTACATCAGCCGTGCAAGAGAGAGAATTAAAAAGAATGAGATTGCTGAACGTGAGGCTGCAGAAAAAAAGTGGCAAGAACTTGAAGCGAAACAAAAGGTCTTTCTGGATGGTTTGGATGAGCTTTATGTCGATAACGGCGAAAAGTGGGTTGAAACTATTGTTCAGAATGTAATTAATTCCTGATTATATTATTCATCTCGCAAAAGGAGGGATAGGCGTGGCATTATCCTATGCGTCAAATGCCATTTTTTCAAAAGCAAGAGCTATGTATGGAAAACGCCTTAAAGAGAATGATTATTCCAAATTGCTGGCTTGCAACACTGTGTCTGAAATTCTTACCTGTCTTAAAAGTAATGAAAAATATGCATCTGTTATGAAACAGTTGAGTGAAAGTAATATTCACCGTGGACAGCTTGAGGCAGCTTTAAGACAGCAACTTTTTCAGGATTATGAGGCTTTATGCAGGTATGAAGTTACTATTGGAGAAGATTTTGCAAGGTATACCATAATGAAAGCTGAAATTGGTCAGATTATGCACTTCCTTACCTTGCTGTGCGGAGATTCTCAGCGAGAGTTTTACAGCTCGTTGCCGAAATATTTTCTTAAAGTGTCATCAATTAATTTTTCTGGAATGGCAACTGTTAATAGTTACGATGAGTTTCTTAAGGTTCTTGGGAAATCCCAATATGTAAAGTTGCTTGAACCATTCAGACCTAAAAAAGGTAATAGCTTGAATTTGTCTGACATTGAAAATACGTTGTATAATCATTTGTTTAAAACAGTATATGAAATTATTGATAAAACAAGTGGAGCAGAAAAGAAAGACCTTAAGAGAATGTTTGATACTAACATTGATTTGCGTAATTTTACAAGAATACTAAGGCTGAAGAAATATTACAAACTTGACCCTGATTTAATTAAAAAACAGTTGTTGCCATTTGGTTCATTAAAGGAAAAACAGATTACTGCAATGTGTAATGCTCAGGATACAAAAGAGCTGTTTTCACTAATGCAACAGACTGTGGCGGGCAGAATAATTTCTAAGCTGGAATATAACTTTACCTGTGAAATTCCACGCAGAGCATTGTATGAAGAAAGCTATAAGCGAATGTATTTCTCAGTTAATCCGTCAGTTGTTCTATTGGCATATTATACACTTGAAGAAACAGAAATAGATAATATTATTCATATTATTGAGGGTGTACGCTATAATGTTGAATATGAAAAGGTTAAAAAACTGCTTATATATAAATAATATTATAAATGTAAATTATTAAGAAAGGGGGAGATGTAATGTCCGTTTCGCCTATGAAGGTGATTAGTGTAATTGGTGTAAAAGAAGATCTTGATAAAGTAGTAAGAATACTTGGCGATTCTCAGGCATTTGTGCCGGAACCGGTTTCAAGTTTTTACTCAAGTACAGAAAATTTTTCTGCAGTATCAGAACAGAATCATTACTCTGAAGTACTTACTGAGTTTGACAATTCACTTTCAGAAGCAAATGTTGAGCCTGAACTTGTTGATATTTCACAGTTTGAACCAAAAGAGGATAAACTTTTGGAATATTGCAGAAACTTTATCGACCTACTCAATCAACATTCGGTTAAGATAACAGAGAAAAAACAGGCAATAGAACAATGCTTAAAAAATATAGAACAGACATCACATTTTTTAGGCGTGAAACTTGATATGAAGAGGGTAAGAGCCTGTGAATATATAAAGCCACGCTTTGGACGAATACCTGTTGAAGGTATGAAGTTACTTGAGGGTTACAAGGATAATCCTTATGTAACATTTTTTGAAACATCAGTTGATAAAGAATATTGTTGGGGATTGTATATGACACCTGATGAAGAGGCTGACGAAATAGACAGAATCTTCTCGGGAATGTATTTTGAAAGGTATGATGTATCTGATATAGATGGCACACCTGAAGAATATATTGAAAGTCAAAAATCACTTGTAAAAAAGCTAAAAGAAGAGATTGCTGACTTTGAAAAAGAATTAAAAGCATTTGTGGATAGCAATAATTATGAACTTTTGCTTTATTATACAAAGCTCACACAATGTGCTATTTATCATAATATGAAAAGTAATGCGATGATTTATAAGGGTGGTAAGTCCAGCTTTATAATTTGTGGTTGGTTACCTGACGAGGCTGTTGCCTCTGTGGAGAAAAAGCTAGATAAAATAAAGAGCGTTGAATGGAAAACAGATGATGCTATTAATCAGCTTGAAAAATCACCTCCTATAAAACTTAAAAACAACTGGTTCTCAAAGCCCTATAATTTCTATGTGGATATGTATGGTGTACCAAAGTATAACGAAATTGATCCTACATTCTTTGTAGCAATAACTTATACAATTCTGTTTGGTGCAATGTTTGGTGATTTTGGTCACGGTATTGTGCTTGCAATAGCAGGTATAATTATGTATAAGTTTAAAGGTATGAAGGTTGGTAAAGTGCTTGTTCCGTGTGGAGTAAGTTCGTCACTATTCGGAATACTTTTTGGTTCCTGTTTTGGATTTGAAGAAGCCTTTAATAGTATGTATAAAGCATTATTCGGACTTGAAGAAAAGCCTATTGATGTAATGGGAGAAAATATTATTCAGGTTATCCTTGCATCTGTTGGTGTGGGTATATTCCTTGTTATTGTTGCAATGTGTCTGAATATTTATACGTCTATAAAGCAGGGCAATATGGCAAGTGCTTTGTTTGGTTCAAACGGCTTTGCCGGGCTTATACTGTATGGAACAGTTTGTGCAGGAATTGTAATGCTGTTTGCATTTAATATGAATATTTTCAATTTTATTACTATACCACTGCTAATTATACTTCCGCTGGTTCTTATATTCTTTGCTGAGCCTCTTGGAAAGCTAGTTGAAGGAAAAGAAGATTGGAAACCTGAGAAGTGGGGCGACTACTGTACACAAAACGGATTTGAAATGTTTGAAGTTATTCTTTCTTACCTGTCAAATACAATGTCATTTTTAAGAGTTGGTGCCTTTGTAATGGTACACGCAGGTATGATGATTGTTGTATTTACGCTTATTGAGTTGGTTGGCGGAATTGCAAGTGTAGGAGGAATACTGGTATTCCTTATAGGAAATCTATTTGTTATTGCACTTGAAGGATTGCTTGTTTCTATTCAGACATTGCGTCTTGAGTTTTATGAGATGTTCAGCCGTTTTTATAGCGGTACAGGCAGACCATATAACCCTGTGGTTCTTGAAAAGATTAAAACAAAATAACGATTTATCAAATATTGTATTAAACCTTTTGATTTAGGTTTAGAATAAATTTTAAAATTACGGAGGATATTGTTATGGAAATGCTATTATTATTACTACCTATCGTGTTTTTAATTGCTTCTGCTTTGGTTGCTAAAAAGGCTGTAAGCCGTGGTGCAAAAAGAAAGAAGTCAGTAATGTTACAGATACTTTCATTTGCTGTTGTATTGATTTGTTGTGCAGCATTCCCTCTTGTTGCAAGTGCTGCCGATGCAGCTACTGCAACCGAAGCGGTTCAGACAGCTTCAAATGGTTTGGGACTGATTGCTTGTGCAATCTCAACAGGTATTGCTTGTCTTGGTGCCGGAATTGCGGTTGCAGGTGCTGCTCCTGCTGCTATCGGTGCAACATCAGAAGATCCTAAGGCATTTGGTAAAGCTCTTATCTTTGTTGTACTTGGTGAAGGTGTTGCTATCTATGGCTTGCTTATCTCAATTCTTATCTACACAAAGTGCTGATAATATACATACAAAGACGGTGAGATTATGCGTTTTTATTTAATAAGTGACAATGTGGATACTCAGCTTGGAATGCGTCTTGCAGGCATTGAAGGTGTTGTAGTGCATGAGGAGCCTGAGGTTCGCAAGGCACTTCAGGAGGCAATGGATACTGATGATATAGCTGTTGTGCTTATGACAGAACGTTTGGTTTCTTTATGCCCCGAACTTATATATGATTTAAAGCTGAATCGTTCACGTCCTTTAATTGTTGAAATTCCTGACAGACACGGTAACGGTCGTACTAAGGATTCGATTACAAAATATGTTCAGGACGCTATCGGAATAAAACTATAAAATATGGGAGAGGAGTTACCATTATGGCTAACGACAAACCTGCAAATAAAGGCTTAAGCAAAAATGAAAGCAAGTTCTTGAGTGCCATTGAAAAATATGCCAAACAGCAGAGAGATGCCCTTGTATCTGAAACAGAACTATTTGAAAAAAGAGTTCTACAAAAAGCAGAAGAAGAGGGTTTGAGAGATGCTTATACTCTTATCCACAGAGAACAAGATGCTATGCGTGCTTCTATTTCGGCTGAAATGGCTAAAAAAGAAGCAGAAGGAAATCTGAAAATTTTTAAAAAGCGTCAGCAGATTACAGAAGAAGTTTTTGCCAGAGCTACTGCAAAATTGCAGGATTATGCTGAAACATCAGAATATGAAAAAAAACTTACAGACAGTGCCAAAGAATGTGCCAAGTTTTTTGGTGACGGAAAAGTGGAGATTTGTTTGTGCAAAAGAGATATGAAGTTTGCCGACAAACTTTCAGTTCTGTTTGATGGAGAATGTACTGTTAAAGAAGTATTTGACATTAAAGTCGGCGGACTAAGAGTATATTGCCCTGAAAGACAGATTGCCATTGACAGAACTCTGGACGCTAAGCTGGAACAGCAGAGAGAGTGGTTTTATACCAACTCATCTTTGCAGGTGAAATAATAATGAATTTTATAATAATAGATAATTTTATCTGTTTTATGAATTTGATTATAAGAGCAAACTCCACAGAGAGGAAATGATTTTTATGGAAAATCAGAATGTTGTTTACGGTATCAACGGACCGGTTGTTACTGTTTTAAAAACAAAAGCATTCTCCATGATGGAAATGGTCTATGTAGGAGAAGAAAAGCTGGTTGGTGAGGTTATCACCATTACAGATGAGCTTACAACAATTCAGGTTTATGAGGAAACAACAGGATTAAAACCTGGTGACCCTGTTGTGGGTACAGGTGCTCCTATGAATGTTTTGCTTGGACCTGGAATTATTACAAATATTTTTGACGGTATTGAACGTCCTTTGCAGGCTATTGCCCAAAAAAGTGGTGCCTTTATTTCAAGAGGCGTTGCTGTTCCTTCTCTTGATATGAAAAAGGAATGGGATGTAACAATTAAGGTTAAGGTTGGTGACAAGCTGAACTCAGGTGAAATTTATGCGACACTGCCCGAAACACCTGTTATAGAACACAGATTACTTGTCCCTCCAAAGGTTAGCGGTACAGTAAAGAGTATTGCGAAAAATGGCAAGTATAAACTGATGGATACTATTGTTACACTTACTCTTGAAAGTGGTGAAGAATATAATCTTACTTTGTGTCAGAAATGGCCTATCAGAACACCAAGACCTGTTAAAGAAAGACTTTCGCCGACAATTCCGCTTATTACAGGACAGAGAGTTATTGATACTTTGTTCCCTGTTTCAAAGGGTGGTACAGCAGCTGTACCCGGTGGATTTGGTACCGGAAAAACTATGACTCAGCACCAGATTGCAAAATGGTGTGACGCAGACATTATTGTGTATGTTGGCTGTGGTGAACGTGGTAACGAAATGAGTCAGGTTCTGGATGAATTTTCGGAGTTGATTGACCCTAAAAATAATCGTCCTATGACAGACAGAACGGTACTTATAGCTAATACATCAAATATGCCTGTTGCAGCAAGAGAGGCTTCAATATATACAGGTGTTACTCTTGCTGAATATTACAGAGATATGGGTTATGATGTTGCTATTATGGCTGACTCTACCTCACGTTGGGCAGAGGCTTTGAGAGAGATTTCAGGTCGTCTGGAGGAAATGCCTGCCGAGGAAGGTTATCCTGCATATCTACCGTCAAGACTTGCTGAATTCTATGAGCGTGCAGGACGTGTAACTCCTTTGTGCGGTTCTCAGGGTTCAGTAACAATTATAGGAGCTGTTTCTCCACAGGGTGGTGATTTTTCAGAGCCTGTTACTCAGAATACAAAGAGATTTATTCGTTGTTTCTGGGCATTAGATAAATCACTAGCTTATGCACGTCACTATCCTGCAATCAACTGGATTGGAAGTTATAGTGAATACTTTACTGACCTCGACAGTTGGTTTATTGAAAATTACGGTGAAGAATTTATTAAGTGTCGTAACAGTATAAGTGCATTGTTGCAGGAAGAAAGTTCACTTATGGAAATTGTTAAGCTGATTGGTGCAGATGTATTGCCTGATGACCAAAAGCTAGTAATAGAAATAGCAAAGGTTATCAGAGTTGGATATTTGCAACAGAATGCTTTCCATCCGGATGATACATATGTAAATATTGAGAAGCAGTTATTGATGATGAAAACAATACTGCATCTTTATGAAAGAACAAAGCATCTGGTAAGTGCAAATATTCCTATAAGCAGAGTGCTGGAGCAAGGAATGTTTGATAAACTGATAAAGATGAAGTATGATATTCCAAATAATAGGCTTGAAATGTTTGATGATTATATCAAAGAAATAGACGAAAAAATTGAGGCTATTACAGAAGTTCAGCCTTAAATTCATTGAAAGAAGGTAAACACCAATGATTATAGATTATGTGGGCGTTAAAGAAATAAACGGTTCACTTATAGTTATCGACGGAGTAAAAGACGCTTTCTTCGATGAAGTTGTGGACATTCGTTTAGATGATGGTTCTATCCGTCGTGGCAGAATCGTTACAATGGAGGGTGAGCGTGTTGTTGTACAGGTTTTTCAGGGTACACGTTCAATCTCACTTTCAAATACAAGAACAAGACTTACAGGTCACCCAATGGAAATGCCTTTGGCACCAGAGATAGTAGGCAGAGTTTTCAATGGTTCAGGTGAACCTATTGATGGTCTGGGAGATGTTTTTCCGGATAAGAAGTACGATATAAACGGCTCTCCTATTAATCCGGTTTCACGTATTTATCCTCAGAACTACATCAACACAGGTATTTCTACCATAGATACTCTTATGACTCTTATTCGTGGTCAAAAATTGCCTATTTTCTCAGGTTCAGGTATGAGCCATAACGAACTTGCAGTTCAGATTGTAAGACAGGCTAAGATTGCTGATGAAGCAGGGCAAGGTTTTGTTATTGTTTTTGCAGCAATGGGTGTTAAAAATGACGTTGCAGACTATTTTAAAAGGAGCTTTGAGGAGTCCGGTGTTTTACAAAGAGTTGTAATGTTTTTGAATCTTGCAAATGACCCAATTATTGAGCGTATTCTTACACCAAGATGTGCCCTCGCAACAGCTGAATATCTTGCATTTGAGCAGAACAAGCATGTTCTTGTTATTATGACAGATATGACATCATATGCTGAGGCTTTGCGTGAGTTCAGTACATCAAAGGGTGAAATTCCGGGAAGAAAGGGTTTTCCTGGTTATCTTTATTCTGACCTTGCATCTCTTTATGAACGTGCAGGTATGGTAAAGGGTAAAACAGGTTCTGTTACACAGATTCCTATACTTACAATGCCAAATGACGATATTACACACCCTATTCCTGACCTTACAGGATATATTACAGAAGGACAGATTGTTCTTGACAGAAGTTTACAGGCACAGGGTATATATCCACCTGTTTCTGTACTACCTTCACTTTCACGTTTGATGAAGGATGGTATAGGTAAGGGCTTTACAAGAGAGGATCATCAATCCTTGGCAAATCAGTTGTTTGCTTCATATGCAAAGGTAATGGATGCACGTTCTCTTTCATCTGTAATAGGTGAGGAGGAACTTTCTCCTATTGATAAAAAATATATGCAGTTTGGTAAGCTATTTGAAGAAAAGTTTGTAAATCAGGGTAGTAGTGCCAACAGAACTATTGAACAGAGCCTTGATTTAGGCTGGGAGTTACTTTCTTATCTGCCCAAGAGTGAACTTGACCGTGTAGATGACGAAACGCTCAATGCTCATTATATTGAAAATGTTGAGGAACTTGAAGCTACAAAAACTGAGTCAGGCAATGCTGAATCAGACAAATAATTTTCTATATAGTTTTTGATTTAAAGGCAGGTGAGAGAAAATGGCAAATAATGCTGTTGCAACAAAGGGTAACCTGATAAACACAAAAAAGTCATTGGCTCTTGCAAAAGTGGGATATGACTTGATGGATAAAAAGAGAAATATCCTTATAAGAGAGATGATGACCCTTATTGATAAGGCTAACGAAATTCAAAGTAAGATTGATGACGCATACAGCGAGGCTTATCTTAGTCTGCAAACTGCAAACATTACCATTGGTTTTAACAGTGCCCGTGCCAATTCAATTCCTGTTGAAGATTCGTTACAGCTTTCATACAGAAGTGTAATGGGTGTAGAAATTCCTATTGTTACTATAAACTGTGATGAAAGTAAAATTCCATTGGAATACGGAATGTACGAAACAAATAGTGTGCTTGATAATGCAAGATTTAAGTTTGTACAGGTGAAGAAACTTACTGCAACTCTTGCAGAAATTGAGAACAGTGTTTACAGACTTGCTGTTGCAATCAAAACGACTCAAAGACGTGCTAATGCTCTTAAAAATATTATGATTCCTCGTTTTGAAGAAAATGTTAAGTTTATAACTAATGCTCTTGACGAAATGGAGAGAGAAGAATTCTCAAGAATGAAGGTTATAAAAACACAGAAAAATAATAAGGAGTTGCTGAAAAAGAGATTAGAAACAATGTCACAGCAGTGAATATATTTTATCCGTGAATTCCCAAAGTAAATTCCACAGTAGGAAAGGAGTGGAATTTACTTTAAGAAATCGGTGGAATTTAGTTTAGGAAAAGAGTAAAAATAGTAAAAATAATAGGAAATAGAGGTCAAAAAACTAAAAAATTGCATGACAAAAAAGCCTGAGAGGTATATTTCCCAGACTAAATTCCACTATATATGGAATTTACTTTAAGAAAAATGTTTTAGCAATTTGGAAGTTTGAATAACATTTTTCGGTTCAATAAAAGAAATGCCTAATAGCTCAGCAAGCTCCTTTGAATATGCAAAAGTAAACATATCATAGGCACTTTTACCGTTGAATTGTTTTCTCTTAACAGAGTTAATGTGAGAAAAAATTAGATTAACATTTTCTTGAGTGAAATTATCGAAAGAAGTACCACTTTCAACAATACCTCTGAACAAGGTGTGATTATTTTCTACGTGAGGCTTTTGGTAAGGAGCATTAGGATCACAGAAAAACATATGAGTTTTCTGTTGGTCATCTAAATCATTTTCAAAAGCTGTAACATTACTGAATTCGCCACCATTATCAGTTAGCAGAACGGGAAATACATCTGAAAATTCTATTCCAACAGAGTGTAACTGTTCTTTAAGTAAGCGTATCTTGGAAGAAGCTTCTGCAGATGTCTTATTATCTAGAAGTAGACCAAACATAAAATCTACATTTACGAATTGAAATGTCATAATTACTTTGCCACCAATCGCTCCAATAACGGTATCCATTTCAATATAGTTAGCACTAGGATTTTCTTCAAGAAAAAGCATAAAATCATCAAAACTTCTGCCAATCTTAACACCTTTTGGCACATATTCGCCTTTAGTTTTCTTTCTAGGCTTAAATTTTGCAGCACGTGGCAGGTCTATTTTAGAGATAGTGTAATAACCACATTCAATGTGTCGATACACAGTTGATTTCGATACAGAAAGATTATTTGCTTGTATAGCGTGATAAATATTTTGACCTGAACGTACTGCTGACGAGATAACTTCTTCTGTTTTGTAGAATTCCTCTTTTGTTAGTGGTATTCCTTCTCTAGATTCTACCAACACTAACTCATACTCTTTTTGTGCTGTTTTGGCTTGGTAGCTCCTACGAGGGTAACTACAGTTGCTATGATTTCTTTTAGGGCATCCGTTGCATACAAACGGTGCCTTTAGTAATTTAGGACAGCACTCGTCTGTTTTGGTAAAGCTGTTTGTGTATGTTTTTCCGTGTAGCTTTACCTCTTTTGATACTGTGGTTGGATCCTTTCCGATTCTTTGTCCTATTGCTTTGAAGGTCATTCCTTTATTCAAGCATTCTTGGATTTCGATTCTATCGTCTAGGGTCATGTGTTTGTTTTTCTTTGTTCTATTCATTGTCTGGAACCTCCTTTTCCCAGACTAAATTCTACCACTTTTTATTTCCCATACTAAATTCCATTTCAAATTCCACTGTGGAATTTACTTTGGGAATTCACT
>JAXJUM010000034.1:0-2648 GCA_036309045.1 Acutalibacteraceae bacterium | reverse complement strand
TTTAATGCCCTTTCAAAGTTTTCTTCCTTCACAAGAATATAGTCTGTATTATAGGTTGAAACAGCAAAGATTCCGATTTTGTTCTCTGCGAGCACGGCGGATAAATTTGAGAGAATACCAATAAGAGAAAAATCAAGCACTCCCTCTATCCGAAAGCCTCGCCAACCGTCATCACGTTCTATAGTATCGTAGGGGGTGTCCTCGGTTTTGCATACCAATGATATTTCTTCGTCGGTTTTCCCAATAAAACAAAACTCTGTATTAGATTTGATATTGTCAGTATTTGATAGTTTACATATGGTAAAGCTGTAAGGCAGTATTTTCAGTTTCATAGTTTTCTCCCATAGTCGAGTAGACCTACACCTCACAATGTAAGCCCCTCACAGAACCGTACGTGCAGTTTTCCCGCATACGGCTCTTCATAATAAAATTCACATCATCAAAATAAGCTGTAGTAGATTTTCGGCTTTGCAAGAGTGTAATATTTCATCATTTCTATAAAGCCCTTTCTTGTATAGCTTTTCTTTTCACTTCTTCTGTTCAGCACTTTATACAGCAATTCTCTGACCTGCTGTCTGTAATTACTTATCATTCTGCTGTTGAAACTTATCCCATAGTACCTGTAGTGCCCTATGAGTTTAATGTTCAGCATATACATAAGTTTACCGAGTTTTTGTTCCTTATTGCAGTATAGCCATTCTTTCATTTCCTTGAGTTTCTGTCGAAATTTCTTACTACTGGTTTTGGGCATAATCCACGGCTTTCCCTTTACTGTTCTTCCACAATAAAAGGTGAAGCCCAAAAAGTCAAATGTTTTAAATCTCGTTGATTCGCCGCGTTTGGCTTTTGCATTTGCAAGATAATGTCCGCTTTCTACAATTCGGCTCTTGCTTTCTTCAAGTTCAAGTCCGAAATTTGCCATTCGACTCTTAAGCTGTTCGTAAAACCGTTCAGCTTCCCACGGATATTGAAATCCTGCTATGAAATCATCTGCGTAAACCACAAGAAAGCACTCGCCTTTACACTCCTTCGCCACAATAATGTAGAACCACAGTGTCAGAACATAGTGTATATAGATATTTGCCAGCACCGGGCTGATTATATTTCCCTGTGCCGTTCCCTCATTGCCTTTCACAAGACTTCCGTTATCTATGATTCCTGCTTTTAGATATTTCTCAACCAACCATAGAATATTCTTGTCCTTGATGTAGTAATTCAGAAACTTAAGTATCCATTCGTGCTTCATATGGTCGAAGAATCCCTTGATATCTGCGTCTACTATCCTCGTTATCTTTCTGAAGTTAATCTGGTCATACAGAGCTTTTACTGCTGTATGACAGCTCCTGTTTGGTCTGAATCCATACATACAATTCAGAAATTTTGGTTCGTATATCGCTTCAAGAATCTTCTTCAATGCTAATTGTACAATCTTATCCTCGTAGCACGCAATACCCAGCGGTCTCATTTTGCCGTTGCTTTTGGGAATGTATACTCTCAGCGAAGGCTGCGGTTTGTAGGCTTTCCTTTTCAGTCTGTCTACAAGGCTTTCGATGTTACTTTCGAGATTTTCATTGTATTCTCTTTTGGTAACTTCGTCTATACCGACAGCTTTGCTTCCGTCCAGTTCCCTATGACATTGCATTAGCATTTCTTTGTTGATGAGATGGTACAGCGACGTAAACTCAGGTCGTTTTGTATTTGCTGACTTCGATGCTATTCTTCCCAATTTCGTTTCCATTAGTTCCTCCGTCCCTGAGTACGGCTAATGTGTCCTCAGAAAGACCTTTATTATGCAACTCCCTTCCCTCTGTCGGCATTACCCGACTTCTTCGGTACTATGAAGCTGTCCGACTGCCTGTATTTCATCTGACTTTCTCCGTTTTACCGTCGTTCCATCATACTTCTTATTGAAGAAAATACAGGCTCTCCCCAGTTGACTGGATAGTCACTATGTGAAGCGTGATTGGCTCTTTGACCCCGCAGAGGTGTGTTTCATCTCGCCCTAACGATTTACACATTTTGCTTTCCGCTGGAATTAAAGCGTCAGCCCTCCGAATGGTAAAATTTCGAGGCTCCATCACCCTGTAACCCCACTTCCTCGCTGTCTACGCTTTACTGTAAACATTACTGTTTACAGCACAAGACTCGCTAACGGTGGTTGGCTAAACCTTTCCGTGCAGGCTTCTCACCTGCTAGACTATCCGCCCTTCGTCTGGGCGCACAATTCTGATTTTCACCTTCGGCTGTTCAGGCAATTCCAAATCGGGAAGAAGATAGTCGCCCTGCTGTGTGTAAGTGAGTTTTGTGTTTGTCATAGCTATAACCTCCGAAAAAATTATTGTCGGAAACGATTTCGGCGGGTTAGGTTAATGTATTGACTGCACTTTGACTGCGATTTTGACTGCGATTTAACTGTATTTATTCTGACTCAACTTTTCCCAACTTGATTCTATTGCCGTTTGAAAACCGCATAGATAAGCCATTTTCAGGCATTTTCGGAAAAATTGAAAAAAGAAAAGACGGTTTCGAAAAACCGTCTTGTTTGGTTGCGGGAGAAGGATTTGAACCAACGACCTTCGGGTTATGAGCCCGACGAGCTACCGAACTGCTCTATCCCGCGATATATTTGCTTTTTGATAGCTTAGTTA
>JAXJUM010000033.1:0-1803 GCA_036309045.1 Acutalibacteraceae bacterium | reverse complement strand
CTGTGCAGCCGTAGTAGTCGTATCTGTAAAGCCCTTTTCGTATCCTATCGTATCCGAGAGGATATTGCAGATATACTCTGCCTTATCAGAAGCCGTTCCTGTGCATTTGCCCTTAATGCTGTCATAGAACGCTTCCAGTCCGTCATCGGGCTTAGTATACTGCGACTGATAGAGATAGCAGGGCAGTAAGTCCAAACGATGCTTTGTATGATCGACCTCCGCCGAACCTTTGATCTCAAAATCGAGGAATCGGTGATCGTCTCTCATATAACCGGCTGTGACGTTGTTTCCAAACGCATCGACCGTCTGCTGTGTAGGAACATAAGGCGAGATATTCAGACTGCATGACAGGATATGCTGGGTGTCCGTTTCGGGAGGCATGATACGGAGTGCAAAGCTGTGGTTATGCACATAATCATCAAAGGTCAGCTTAGTCGAATAGTAGAAATTCACACGCTTCATACAAACACCTCCTCCGTCTCAAATAAATGTCCGAGACTATCTACCGCCCTGTCAGCTTCACGCTTATAATCTTCCTCCGAGCCAAGTATCTCCACAAGGACGGAGAGATGTTTTGTGCTGTACCGATAAGGCGTACCCTTTGGCACACGGTTCAGGTTTTTGCAAAGCCTTACAAACTCCTTTTCAACAATATCAAAGGGATATTTCATTCTGATATAAAGGTCGAGCCTTTCAAGCGTCTTGCCGATATAGATGATATTTCTGATCTCATCATCGAAAATATGCTCGTTAATACTGCCCCAAAAGCTGTAAATAATATCCTCTAACGGCAGAAGTGCAAGCCTGACATTATCGATCTTTCCTGCCTTTGTGAGCGTATCCTTCGCCATTTGCAGGAATGACAGCGAATCTGTGGAGATCTCCTCACGCAGAACGATACCGTTGTCGTAAGCCCGTTCCAGACTGTATGCCGCAGAGTGAGCATTGTTTTCGTCAAAAAGCAGGCTGCGGATAAAATCCTTATTATCCATATAAGTATCGGGCAGTCCGAAGCAGTCGAGATAATCGGTGTAGCTGTGTGCTGTACCGATCATTTTGTCAAACTGCTTGCTAAGAGCCTTTATCGTTGTGAAGAATCTTTCCGTATAGCGTCCCAGCCAGTAAAGACGGTCGCTGTGTTCTAACGAGATAGTACCCATGTGTCCTTAAAACCTCCACCCTGTGATGAATTGACTACGAATGAATCGGGATTGCGTGAAAATCGTGTCAGTCCCGAAGCCCAGACCTTTGTTGTTTCGCCCGACAGCACAAAGGCTCTCAGGTCTGCCTTTCGCATGACCGTTTCGCCGTTTTCCAGTATCGGCAGATCAAGGAAGTCAATGACCTCCTGTGCGATGAAACGCCTCGGCTCTGCGATGATCGTTTTGCGAAATTCCTCTAATTTTTCTTTTGTCAGATCGCTGCCGAACACCACGCCGTAACCGCCTGCCTCGGCAACGTCCTTGATGACGAGTGTATCAAGATGCTCCATAACATACTTCATGTCCTCCTCATAGAACGGCAGATATGTCGGTGCATTTTTGAGTATCGGTTCTTCACCGAGATAGTATTTTATCATCTTTGGCACGAAATAATAGATACCCTTATCGTCAGCCACACCGTTGCCGGGGGCATTGATGATTCCCACGTTTCCGCTTCGGTAGGCTTCCATCAGGTTGGGTATGCCGATGAGTGATTCCGGCAGGAAGGTCAGCGGGTCAAGGTACTCGTCTGCGATACGGCGGTAAAGTACGCCTATCCTCGTCTTGCCGCCCGAATATGTGCGGTGATAGAGAATATTAT
>JAXJUM010000032.1:0-77250 GCA_036309045.1 Acutalibacteraceae bacterium | reverse complement strand
TTATATAAGTTGCATCTTCAGGTACTTCAAAAGTATACATTTTCTCGCCATAGCTATTAGTCCTTAAATAAGTCATAGCCTTACCTGGCCATGTAGTCATATATGTATTTGAAGATGACCAATAATAGCAGGAGATTGTACCACTCCAGTTAAAAGAATTAGTAAATGTTACAATATTTTCTTCAACTTCAGTTGAAGGTTCTGTAATTGGCTCTGTAATTGGTTCTGTTGGTAGTTCCTTATAATTCACATTACCTACATTTGAAGAATGTTTAATCGCAAGAAGATATTTCTGAATATAAACTGCATCTTTAATATCTACACTATTGTCATTATTACAGTCAGCAAGATATGTCCAGATTTCTGAAGAATCAACAAGCCCTACAATATATCTCATTATAATAACTGGATCTGCAATAGTGATTTTTTTATCGTTATTTGCATCACCAACCAAGGTTCCATTATATTCTGCAACATAAAACTGAATTGTTTTTTCAGCATACTCACCGTCATCATCGGTAGACGAAATTACTATGGAATAATTTCCTGACTGAGTTGGGATCCATGACAAGTTTATTCTACTTGTCATATAACCTGTATTAAATCCCTCTGATTGTATAGTTGTATTATAACACACCTCATCTTCTCTTTTTATAATAAAATTATAATTGTTATGTATATTACCCTGATATTTTATATGTTCAAAATTTGTAATTGCTGAAAAATTCAGCTCTTGTCCAACTACAATTTTCTCGCTTGGTGTTACACTAAATTCAGTAAATTCAAAAGGAAACTCTTTAACAGTAATAATCATTGAATCGGACGCTATATTATCTGCAAAATCCTTAACATTTACTGTAACTTTATAATCTCCAACTTCTCTGAAATAATGACCATTAGAGTAAGTACGAGAATAATCATAGACTGTTTCTTCACCTGTTGTAAGATTTTCGTAAACAAACTGATATTGATACGGAGCATAACCTCCACTCGCTTTTGCATAAAAATTTCCATATCTGTCTACATCTGCAAGACTATTAAAACCATTTGTCAACTCTACACAAAGAGGCTCAAAAGCACTTTCAGTTACATAATAGTTTAAACCTTTAGTTGCTATATAATACTGTCCATTATTATCATCTACATTACCTTCATCGTCACTAAAATAAAGAGTTACACTTGTAAGCTCTGATGATTCTATAATATATTTGTGATCATATCCACGTCTCTCTTTATTTTCGATCATTGGTACACCTGAAGCTGTTGTCCAGGAACCATTACCAACTTTATAATGTATTTTGGGATTATCATAACCTCTGTAATATATTATTACATTGTTTGAAGATGTTTTTGAAAACTCTACTGTTTTTTCTTCACCATCTAAAGTAAATGGATAAATATTTTCAGGTTTATATGTTTTATTTGTATTTTCATCAATTATTTCAGCATCTTTTACTGTAAGTATATTATTATCTGAATTTTCATCTACAAATTTAACACTCCAAGTATAATTCATCAAAATTATCTGATTTTATACCGGAAACAGCATTATCAAGTGCAAACACCATTGTACCATCATTGGCATTTGTTGTTCCGTCATAAGAATATACACCAACATTCCAGAATACTAATTGTGAAAAAATAGGAAAAGAATATTCAGTACCATCCTTTTCTACTATAACATAGCCCTTAGTTTGTGTTCTGTCTGATGAATTTAAAGTATACTTTAAATATAAATCTGCACCTGTATTATATGGCAAAACATCAATTCTTGTAACATTAAGGAGAATTTGATATCTGTTTGATGAATTTTCCACACCTGAGACAGAAGAAATTTCATTTAATGCATCATAAGCAACCCAGATAAATCCATTATTAGCATAGCTGTTACCCCAAGAATTTGCAACCTTAAATGCTCCCATTTCTCCATCGTCAATAGTATTATTATCATTTATATCTGTCCATATGTTATCGTTATAACCAACAATAGTCATTCTATGTGAACCATTAGAACCATTCTGAGCTATTGCTACATATTCACCTTCATAATTATCATTTTCAGGAATCTGAGCATTTTTTTTAATATTACTGAGTTTCCAACTTCCGATATATGTAGAAAAGGTAAGCACATCACCATTACTTAATGCTGCTTTCATAGCTTCTAAATCAGTATCATCAGTAGATGTTATCAAAGAATTATTTTCATTTCCAATATTTTCAAAATACTGATAACTCTTGATTCTATATTTTATAGAAGTTTTCCATATTTCTTCATTTGGACTCCAAGTAAGATAATCATTATCATAAGGCACCATACTCCAGGGTACGTTTCCCTGTTTTTTCATAATATCATATACGTTATCGCTAAAAGAGCCTTCATCTTTTCCGCCATTAGCAATATTATATATCCATTTAGGTGAAAAAGTATTCTCAGGCGTTGTTTCAATGTTCATTGCCTTATTCATTGTATAAGTAAACTGGTAATATGTCTGTGCCCAAGCAACACACGAGCCTATGGAACCCTGACTTTTAACTTCAGGGAAAAACTTACTATCACTATTATCAACACTATCAGGCAAATCATTATCCGCTTTCATACGAAGATCATCTTCGCTAATGTTACTATTCTGTTCAGCTATTTGGTAATATTCATAAGCTGAATCAATAACTGTTGCTGATTCAGATATTTCTCCATTTTCAAGAGAACGGTCACCCGTTGCTCCATAAAATTGAATACCATCTTCATTCTCCACCATACTGATTTCTTGGTTTTGACTTTCATTGTTATCAGGTATCACAACCGCATTTGATGTTAAAATAGGTA
Source organism: Acutalibacteraceae bacterium (assembly GCA_036309045.1). GTDB lineage: Bacteria > Bacillota > Clostridia > Oscillospirales > Acutalibacteraceae > CAG-964. The sequence goes on along the minus strand of JAXJUM010000032.1, from coordinate 74,426 downwards.
ATGATGACATAAATGTAGTTATTGACAACACTGCTGAACATAATTTTAGTGTATCTTTTTTCAAACTAATTTCCTCCTGGACTAATATATTAATTTCAGCCTATATAACAGTGATATTTTTGTCATATAGGCTGAAATCATATACATTTTTATTTTATCATTATGTAATTATATTATCATTATTATAGATTTTTTTCAATATTTTTACAAAATAATAAATTTTTTATTAACTACAACTAAATTTTATAAAATAAATTAAATATAATTAACTAAAAATAAAACATTTATGTTCAGTTATTTAAGTTAATACTAGGGGGTGTTTAAAAAATCAAAAACCTCGTTATGGAACAAAAATCCAGCATTTTTTCTATTTTCAAACAAGCCTTAATCTTCACAATATATACAAAAGTAAAAAAACACTCTATGCTTAAAGCACAGAGTGTCTTTTAAATGTAAGAAATATTTACGCTTTATAAAAACAGATTACTTACGGTTAAAAATTGACATAATGTCATAATATGTATCATCGTCATCAGCATCATTTAGTTTTCTTGAAGAAGCAGGAGCTGAGTTATATGAATCTCTTGAAGAATAAGAATCTCTACTTTCTCTTGTTTCTCTCTGTACAGGCTGTGAATAACCGCCTCTTCTTGGCTCAGAAACAGGTTGCCTTGATGGCTGTTTCTTGCTCTGCTTATCATCAGCTCTCACAAAATCACTATCAGATGCAAAACCTGTTGCAATAACAGTAACGCTCATCTCATCTTCCATATTCTCATCTAGAACAGCACCCCATATGATATTTGCATCAGCATCTGCCTGATCTGTAATCATAGAAGAAGCAAGTGAAATTTCATCCAAACCGATGTCTGCGGAAGCTGTAATATTTACGATAACACCTTTTGCACCATCAATAGATGTTTCCAGTAATGGACTTGTAATAGCCATTCTTGCTGCCTCTTCTGCCTTTTCCTTACCTGTTGCAAAACCGATACCCATATGAGCATAACCAGCTTCTTTCATAATAGATGTTACGTCTGCAAAGTCAAGGTTAACAAGACCAGGGATAAGAATAAGGTCGGAAATACTCTGAACACCCTGTCTTAGAACGTCATCTGCTATATCAAAAGCATTCTTCAGTGTAATTCTCTGCTCACTTGCAAACTTCAATCTTTCATTAGGTACAATAATCAATGAGTCAACATGCTCACGCAAACGTGCAATACCTTGCTCAGCCTGCTCCATTCTCTTTTTACCCTCGAAAGCAAAAGGTTTTGTTACAATAGCAACTGTTAGAATGCCCATTTCCTGTGCAATCTCAGCTACAACAGGAGCTGCACCTGTACCTGTACCGCCACCCATACCGGCTGTAATAAACACCATATCAGTATCCTTCAAAACAGACTGAATTTCTTCACGGTTCTCCTCAGCAGCTTCTCTACCTACCTCAGGTTTAGAGCCGGCACCTTTGCCGTGAGTAATTTTCTCACCAATCTGAATTTTCTGACTTGCACTTGAGAATTGTAGAACATGGTCATCTGTATTTACTGCGATAAACTCAACACTGCGAACACCCATTTTAACCATTCTGTTAACAGCGTTTCCACCGCCGCCGCCAACACCTATTACCTTAATTACAGGTATATTATCACTGTACTCTTTTTCCAATTCAAAAGCCATTTCTGTACATCCTCCTAGTTTCTTTATTAAACCCTTACCAAAGAGTAATTTCGCTATAAAAAATTATAGTATATCAGTTAAACCTTTACTATATAAATTTACCACATTATTTATTAAATTTCAATACACTTAAAGCAATAATTAATTAAAATTTAAAAAAATATGCAATTTATACCTGAATTTTTACCATATACGACAAAAATTTTATAAAATTATTTTTGTTTTTATACAATTATTAAATATATCTTAAAAAACATAAAAAGTAGAAAAATTTCTGTTTTTTTGACAAGATTAATATTATATAAAATAAATTATCAATAACTAATTTCATTCTGCCTCAACATTATCAGTCTGTTCACTATGGCTGTATTCTTCTGTTTCAGAATGAATATTTTCTTCACTATAAAACTCTGTATATGCTTCTGTGGGTTCAATTATCTGTTGTGTAGCCTCAATATCAGTTTGTTGCTCTGTGGCTGTTTGGGATTGTGTGGCAGACTCTGTTACAAAATGATTTGGCTGAAAATATGAAGCATTGTCCTTGTCATCTGTTCTACCTTCAATAAGATTAGAACAATCAAGTTTACCTTTATCTGAATCTGTAAGTTTAGTTGAGATAATTGTCATTGCAGTACGCATTTTATAATCAATATACTCCGGCATACCGATTACTATTGTAATTCTATCCTCATAATTAAGTTCAATATTTGACATATCAGTGAGATCTATATCTTTTATTCCGATAACACTATTTGCATCCATTGAATCAGCAACTTCGTTAAGCACAGTAATTACTCTGTCATCTTCCATTTGAGCTATTTCTCCAACTTTAGGATTTTTCAGCTTACATCCTATTATACTTGGAATATCCAACTCTCTTCTAGTAACTTCTTCAAGTAATTTACTTTCTTTACTTGTTATAAAAAATTTTGTGCTATCCTGTATATAATATTCAGGAGTAGCCTCAGTTACCTTTATCGTTATTGTATTTGGAATTGCAAAACCTATTTCAGCTGTTTCTATGTATGGATATTTTTCTTCTATTCTTTTTTTAGCATCACCCTTATTGGCAAGAAAAATATTTTCTCCATATTTCAGATTACTGGCATTAATTATATCCTGTGAAGAATATCTTGTTGTTCCTATAACTTCAACTCCTTCACATTTAAAAAGCACAGTAAGAGAAAGAGTTACTCCTATTATAAGAACTACTAATATAATTATGCCTGACAACAAAACACTTTTAAATTTACGCTGTCCTTTTGTAAGTGGTTTTTTATTACTGTTAAGTTCATCTAAAAGACGTTTATTACTCTTAGTGCTTTTCAAATTCTCTGTTATTCCACCACGCTCAAAGTCCTCTGCTTCATCTGAGCCTTCACTTGAAAAAACACTTCTTGAAACTCTTCCCACTCCCTTTTTAAGAGAAGTCATACGGGAAACCTTTGATGGTGCCTTTCTTTTAACCCGTGTAGAATTAGCATTACGTTTGTTAAATTCATCATTTGTATCCCAAGGCTTATAGTCCTTATTTTCAAAAAAATCATCTGCACGATTGGTTCTTACTTCAACCTGGCTTTTTACAGAACTGTTAGAAAAAAATGGGTTTTCATCATAGTCATAGGGTTTATCTCTACGGCTATCAACACGTTTTATTTGTCGACTATCTGTGTTATCTCTTCTCTGTTTTTTTGTATCTCTATTACTTGATGAACTTTTTCTACGGTTTATAGAGATTTTATCATTTTTATTTTTTTCTGTATTACTCTTGCTATATTTTCTGTTATTATCAGTTTTTTGGATTCTTGCCTTACGTTGAGAATCAGACTGTTGTCTGGAAGTTCTTCTATTTTTATTGTCCGTATCAGAACTTCTTCTACGCCTTTCATCTCCACTCTTTTTTTCATCAATACTCATTATTCATTCCTCACTATATTGGGTTAAATTTTCATAATATCTGCACCAACATTGCTAAGGCGTACTTCCATTTCTTCGTATCCTCTTTCAATATGATGTATTCCCCTTACAACAGTGGTTCCTTCTGCACCAAGACCTGCCACTACAAGTGCGGCACCTCCTCTTAAATCCTGTGAATCCACTGTGGCTCCTGACATTTTTGAGGTTCCCTCTACAATGGCAACCTTGTCGTGAACATATATTCCTGCTCCCATTCTTGTAAGTTCACTTACATGTTTATATCTGCTTTCAAAAACATTTTCAACAAAAACGGAAGTACCTTCAGCAAAACAACACATAGCCATTACAGGTGCCTGTGCATCAGTCGGAAAACCTGGATATGGCATTGTTCGTATAAGCCTTAGCTTTTTAAGTTTTTTATCAGATGAAATGTATATTCCCTCCGGAGTATAATCCAACAAACATCCGGATTGTTCAAACATAGAATTTACACTACCTGAATGCGAAGGTAAAGCTCCCTTGAGCAGTAATTTTCCACCACTCACAGCGACACAAGCCATATATGTTGATGTTACTATTCTATCGGGAATTACAACGTGCTGAGTACATCCCAGTGTTTTTACTCCCTCTATGTATATTGTTCCTTCTCCTGCACCGGTAATTCTGGCACCACAGCTATTCAGAAAATCTGATAAATCACAAATTTCAGGTTCTCTTGCTGCATTAGTTATTGTAGTTATTCCTCTTGCACAAACAGCCGCAAGCATAATATTCTCAGTAGCTCCCACACTTGGAAATGACAAAGTAATATCTGCTGAATGTAAGCCTCTACCAGTGTTACATTCCAATATACCGTGTTTTTCTTCAAAAGTCATTCCCATTTGAAGTAAAGAAGCCAAGTGAAGGTCTATTGGTCTGGGACCTAATTCACATCCTCCTGGTAATGATATCTGTGCCTGCTTCAATCTGCCCAAAACTGCACCAAGAAATACTATTGAAGAACGCATTTCTCGCATAAGTTCAGACGGAATATCATATCTGTATATTCCTGAACTATCTACTGTAATTGTAGTATCATCACGATAGACATTACATCCCAGATAACGCAGAATTTTAACAGCTGTATCTACATCTGTAAGACGTGGGCAGTTGTGGATTACAACCTCACCTCTGCAAAGAATAGTTGCCGCTAAAATAGGCAAAGCACTATTTTTTGCTCCTTGTATATCAATACAACCATTCAGCTTACGACAACCGTTTATAACATACTCTGCCAAGCTCTACACCCTTTCTGTCATTTAGCGGAATAGCCTGTGATTTAAAGGTACACAGCTTGTAGCGTAGTGCATTTAAATTGTCAGGCTCCCTGTCATATTCTATGACAGAAAGCCTTAATTTGTGATTATAATTTTACACACTTTTTTATAACAGATAAAATTCTATCGTTAGCGTCTATAATTGCAGTCTTTCTTGCATTTTCTGCATATTTATGAAGTTTTTCAGGGTCGTTCACCATAGCATCCACAGTTTCTGTCAGTTTTTCAGGAGTAAGGTCTTTTTCCTCTATAACACTCGCAGCATTTGCATTTACTAATGACATTGCATTGTGGAATTGATGATTCTCTGCAACATTTGGTGATGGTATAAGAATGGAAGGTTTACCCTGAGCCTGAAGTTCGCTTATTGTCATAGCACCTGCACGACAAATAACCAAATCAGCTGCTGCCATACAAACAGGCATATCATTGATAAACTCTCTAATATCAAGATTGTCACATTCATCAATATTACAGCCCTTTTCTTTAAGTAGGTCAGGGAACCACTTACCATATCCTCCATAAGCGTGTATTATTTGATACTTTCCATCTTTACCACTGCGAGCAATATAATCTGCAACAGATTCATTTATCATTCTTGCACCTAGACTGCCTCCAAATGAAAGTATGACTGGACGATTGTCAAGATTCATTTTTGCTCTTGCTTCAACTTTATCTAATGTGATAATTTCTTTTCTTACAGGATTTCCTGTAATTACAAAATTATAATTGCCACCCATACGCTCCTTAGCATCAGGATTTGCAAGCATTACAAACCTTGCATTTTTTGCAAGCATTTTATTTGTAACACCAGGAAAAGCATTCTGTTCGTGAATAATTGTAGGAATTCCCATTTTAGCCGCAGTTCTTAACACAGGACCGCTTACATATCCTCCTGTTCCTACACAAATATCAGGCTGGAAATTCTTTATAATTTTCTTTGCCTCCATACTTGATGTAATGGCACGCTTTACTGTTACTACATTATATGCAATAGCCGATGGTGATAAACTTCTTTTAAAACCACTTATTTTTATACTCTTAAAATCATATCCTGCCTGTGGTACAAGGGTCTCTTCCATTCCACCTTTTGCACCCACATATAAAATTTCTGCACTTTTAATTTTATCTTTTACAGTACCGGCAATGGCTAAGGCGGGATTTATATGTCCTGCTGTTCCACCACCTGCAAACAATATTCTCATTATTGTACCCTCACTTTATGTTTTATTAATATTGGCACTTCGTGACACAGAAAGTACTACACCCATTTGAGCTAATAGCATAACAAGCGAACTACCACCATAACTGAAAAACGGTAAACTGATACCTGTATTAGGGAGTGTATCTGTAATTACAAGTATATTAAGAACCACTTGCAAACCAACCTGAGAAACAAGACCTACGCCAAGAAGCATTCCAAATCTGTCTTTTGCCCTTAGTGAAATCATTATACCACGCCATACAAGCAAAGCAAAAATTCCCAGAACAAGAACTCCACCAACGAATCCCAGTTCTTCTACCACAACGGCAAAAACAAAGTCATTCTGTGGTTCAGGCAAGTAAAGATATTTTTCCCTGGACTGTCCCAGACCAAGACCTGTTAAGCCACCTGAACCAATAGCATAGAGCGAATTCATAGTCTGCCATACAGTTGTCTGCATCTCATACGAAAGGTCTTCTTCAAGTGCCATACCCCATCCATCAAGACGCTCCATTGCATACTTCAACAATCCTGTTGCCTGAAGAACAAAGAAAAGTGCAACAACAGCACCAATAGCAATCATAAACCATCTTGCTTTAACACCTGAAACCCACATCATTATAGCAAACAACAATGTTACAATTACAATACACGAAAAGTGTGGTTCAAGAAAAAGCAAACCAACTGAAGGAATTGCTATGGCAAGAGCAGGTACAACACCATATTTAAAAGTATCCATTTTTTCAAAATATATTGATGCCCAGTGAGCATAAAAAAGAATTATTGCAAATTTCAGAACTTCAGATGCCTGGAAAGAAAACATTCCTAGATTAATCCATCGGTGTACATTATTTACAGCCGGCATAAACAATACTAGAATCAGTAATAGAAAAGCAATTCCTAATACAATAACTGCAAACTTATGCAAATGATGATAGTCAAAAAAGGATATACCAATCATTATTGCAACTCCAACAACAGCGAATAGTGCTTGTCGGATAAGATAATAATAACTGTCACCCATTGTGTAATATGCAAAAGCATATGATGCCGAAAACATCATCACTATTCCTACAACCAGCAACGTAAGCACAAGAAAAAAGAAAGGCATATCCATACCACTACGTACAGAAAATAACTTAAACCTACTTCTTCTTTTGGGTTTACTATCATTGTATTCTGTCTTTTCAACTCTTGATTTTTTTCTACTTACCTCTTCTCCATACTTTCTTTGTCTTTCCTGAGATTTGCGGTGATCTTTTATTCTTTCATTAGATATGTATCTTAAACTATCCATAGTTTCACCACCGTTTAATACTTATAAATGTATAGGATATGTATACCATACTGAAAGGAATGTGAGTATACCCATAATTGCTGTAACCACACTGAATACAATAACAATTTTTATTTCAGACCATCCACACATTTCAAAATGATGATGTATTGGGCTCATCTTGAAAAGTCTTTTTCCGTGTGTGGCTTTAAAATACAATACTTGCAATATTACAGAGAACATCTCAATAATATAAACCAGACCTATTGGAATAATAAGAATAGGCATATTTATTCCATATGCTATGGCACATAAAAATCCTCCCAAGAAAAGAGAACCTGTATCGCCCATAAATACCTTTGCAGGATGGAAATTCCATATTAAGAAACCAAGGCAAGCACCAGCCAATGAAGCTGCCATTACTGACATTCCGTTATTCACAATAATACCTGTTACAATCATAAATGCAACTGCTGCAAAAAATGTAACTGAACCGTCAAGACCATCTATACCATCTGTAAGGTTTGTTGCATTGACAAATCCAACAATTAACACAACTGAGAATATCCAGTAAAATATTCCTAAATCAACATTACCTATAAAAGGAATAAATGTAACTGAACTGCATCCACCCAGAACCAGTGTAAATACATAAGCTATTGCAACTAAAAATTGTAACACCAATTTCTGTTTCTCTGTAAGACCCTGATTATGCTTTTTTACAACTTTTATGTAATCATCAACAAAGCCAATTACACCATAAAGTACAGCCATTACAATTCCTGCATAAAATCTGAGATGATCATTAAAATCACTATATCCAGGATTTGTTACACTTAATATAACATAGCAAACAACCGAAACAGCAACAGCTGCGATTATAAACATAATACCACCCATCGTTGGAGTTCCGGATTTTTTCTGATGCCATTGAGGACCTTCTTCTCGGATCGGTTGACCAAATTTAATTTTGTGTAGCACAGGTATAAGGAATTTACCTGTTACAGATGAGATGACAAAGGATGCCACCGCTGCGACTATAATCATCCAATTACTCATTTTTCTACCTCCGCACCTTTTATACTAAACTCATTCAAACAAACGTTTAGTATTAAAATTGTTTTTATTATATAACACTGCTGTACCTATAATTCAGGTACAGCAGCAAACTTACCAACAAAATTTTTACTACATAACTCCGCTACCATAGTTACTATCTTGTTCAAAGTTAACAGCAATAACTGTTCCCGATTTAACCTTAGAACCTGCCTTAATATCCTGAGAATATGATATTCCTTCACCTTCTGAGTTTGAACCGACAATACTTATATTAAGATTATACGATGAAGCAATACTATTAGCCTCTGCAACAGTTAAACCCGTAAGGTCAGGTACCTCAACTACATCTTCACTTAAACTCGACTCATCTGTATAAAGCACCACTGTACCTTGTTGAGGAAGTCTTGATTTTGCTGTTGGCACCTGTGAAATAACTGTATCACCTTCACCCATTACAACAACATTAAAGCCACCCTCTGCAATCTTATTTTTAGCTTCATCAATACCCGAACCAACATAATTATCAGCTGTTGTATCCATAAGTGCAATTTCCTCATCTGTATACTCAGCCTCTACATTCAAATAAGGCAAGACTTCAGACATAATATTTGAGAATACAGGAGCTGCTACGGAACTACCATAGTAACTGTCACCTGTTGGAGTATCAAAATAAACTAGCAAGCAAACCTTTGGATCATCAGCAGGAGCAAATCCACAAAATGATGCTATGTACTGTTGACTTCCATCAGCATTATACACCTTTTTCTCTGATGTACCTGTTTTTCCTGCTACCCGGTAACCAGATACATATCCATTTTTACCTGAACCTGACTTTGCATTCTCTTCCATCGCTACAATTACCCTTTCTGCAACTTCTTCAGAAACAGCCTGTCGCTTTACAACAGGAGTTTTGCTTTCAACAACATTTCCATCAGAATCAGTAATTTCTTTTACAATATAGGGTTGCATCAGCTTACCGCCATTACCTACTGCTGAAATAGCTGTAACCATTTGTATAGGTGTTATTGCAAAGTTCTGTCCAAATGAGGCAACAGCCAAATCCATTGGTTGCATTTCACCTGTGCCGTCACCAAAGAAAATATCGGACTGTTCACCGGGCAAATCAATCCCTGTTTTTTCAGAAAAACCAAATGCCTGATAATATTTCCAGAAATTTTCTGCACCTACTGATTGACCAATCTGCATAAAAGCTGGGTTACAGGAATTACACAATGCCTCATTAAAAACTTGTGTTCCGTGACCTGATGTATTGTGACAATGAATCGCCTGTGCACCTTCAAAAGGAATATATGCACCTGAACAACTGTATGTTGTACTATCAGTTATAGTACCCTCGGACCATCCCATACAAGAAGTAATAACTTTCCATACCGAACCGGGGTAGTACGTATCGGATATTGCTTTATTACGCCACTGCTTAGCAAGAGCTTCATTTTTGGCAGTTTCCTTCTCACTTTCAGCTAAACTATCTATCTCAGCTTGCACATTAGCATCAGAAATAGTGAATGGTTCGTTAAGATCATATCCGCCTTCAACAGCCATTCCTAATATAGCACCTGTTTCAACTTCCATCATAATTGCAACAGCACGATTGACAACCTTATTCTCTTCTATTCCCTGTTGTAAGTATTTTTCCATTATATGCTGAATGGTTTCATCAATAGTGAGTACAATATTATTTCCATCTTGTGCTTCTATTTTTTGTTCATATTCAAATGGCATTTCTGTACCATTCGCATTTTTAGCTGTAATAACTCTTCCCGGTACACCTGTAAGATATGAATCATATTGATACTCAATACCTTCAAGACCTGTACCGTCTGAACCTGTAAATCCAAGTACAGCAGAAGCAAAGTCACCGTAAGGATAATATCTTTTATAATCCTCAATAAGATCAATAGCATTTCCTAGATCATATTTTTCTTCAAGTTCTTCTATCAACTTGAGAACTTCATTTTTTTCTGCAGTTTCTACCTTTCTTTTTACAACAGAGTAATAATTTTTCTCCTGAGTTTTCTTATAAATATCATTCTGATCAAGGTCAAGAATTTCTGACAATCTTTGTGCAACTAATGTACGCTGCTCATCAGAAGTAAAATACTTTGGAGCCAGTACTACTTGCCATACCGTAGCACTTTGTGCAAGAGTTTTTCCGTTAGTATCATAAATTGTACCACGCTTTGCAGAGATTGTTGTATCATTAAGCTGTTGAGAATAAGCCCTCTGCTGTAACTCTTCTCCTTTTATTATACTAAAGTAAAACAGCCTGCCAATGGCTAATCCAAAACCAACAATCAATAAGGCAATTAACCATTTTTTTGATCGGCTTATGATGGTTCTGTTACTTCCCACATTTGCCATAGTATCCTCCATTAAATTCATAATATATTATAGACAATATTACAAATAATTTCATTTACAAAAAATAAGGGCTGTAACAGTAAAAAGCAAATAGAATAGATTTTACTCTGTTTACTGATTACACGAAAGGGATTATACCCCATATGTTACAACCGCTTTTATTATTTTCTCTATATGTTTATGCCGAGAGGCATATATTAAGACCATAAACTAGCAATTGTGTTTGTTATAGTCTCAAAAATATTTGTTCCACCAGACTGTGAAACTTCAGCCTTGTCGCCCTCATCTAAACTTATGTACTCCTTCTGGTATGAATCCGCTCTACTCATACCTAGTTCACTTTGTGCACTATCTTCAACAACATCAGATGAATATTTAGATTCAACTTTCATCTGAGTTTGTATATAAAGACTTTGTTTCTCCTCAAGTTCCTCGTTTGCATTTGATATTTGTTGATTAAGTTCTGTTAACTGAACCTGACCAACAATTATAAAACTAATCAATGAAACAACAATAGTACTGACAGCAACACCTTTTACAATATCTTGTGTTTTACGTCTTTTACGTTTTAGTTCTTGTTGCTCTTCCTCTTTCTCTTGGTTTAATTTCTTAATTCTATTTTTCTCCTCTGCTGTTTCCATTTCGGTTTCAAACAGAGTTATATCATAAGCTTCTTTATTATACATAAAAGCCATTAAAAACCACCTCAAATAATAACAATACTAAGATTGCTTTGCAACCTTTTCATAATAATACTCTCTAACTAATACTCCTATATGGTACCTAGTGTACCATTTTCTTTTGGCGGTAAATCAGTTTTTAATTAACCTTCCACTGTGGTAAAGCTATATTAAAAACAGCTATTTCCACAATAACATATGCTTTTATTTGCATTTTTTCATAAATAGCCAAATTTCAGCAATTTCACTAATAAAAAAGTTAAAAATTAGGCACTTCATACTGAACAAATACATTCTACTACATATAAACGTGTTTGTCAAAGGCTTTTTATAAAACAATTACAGCTTTGTAATCGCCCTTAATTTGGCACTTCTTGAGCGTGGATTTTCTTCTAATTCCTTTGAAGATGCCTCAACGGGTCTTCGAAAAACAAGTTCTGCCTTTGGTTTATTTCCACATACACATACAGGAAAATCCTTTGGACAAGTACAGCCTTCGCACCATTGTGCCATTGTCTTTTTTACAATTCTATCTTCAAGCGAATGGAATGTTATTATTGCCATTCTTCCACCGGGCTTAAGTAGTTCAAAGCCTCCCTGTAAACCCTCAGTAAGTCTGTCAAGCTCTCCGTTTACTGCAATTCTCAAAGCCTGAAATGTTTGTCTTGCCGGATGCCCCTCACGTCTTTTTGCCGCAGGAACTGCACCCTTTATAATCTCAGCAAGCTGTAAAGTTGTTTTTACAGGTGCTTTTTCACGTTCTCGGATAATTGCCCTTGTAATCTGCTTTGCAAACTTCTCCTCACCATATCTGCTTATAATTTTTATCAGTTCTTCATAGGGCAAGTTGTTGACCAAATCACCCGCTGATACTCCTGATTGGCTCATTCTCATATCAAGAGGAGCATCGTTATGAAAAGAAAAACCTCTTTCGGGTGTATCCAACTGACGAGATGAAACTCCTATATCAAGCATAATACCATCAATAGCTTCTATTCCTAAACCGTTAACTATATTCACAACATCAGCAAAATTACCCTTACAGATTATTGAATTTTCAAAATCTTTAAAACGCTCTGTAACTGTTGTAATGGCATCGGGATCCTGATCAATAGAAATTAATCTTCCTTTTGATGACAATCTTTTAAGAATTTCATAGGAATGTCCTCCTCCGCCTGCTGTTCCATCTACATAGATACCATCAGGATTAATATTGAGAGCATTTATTGTTTCATCTCGCAACACAGGTATATGAGAAAATATCAATTTACAGCACCTCCATCAAATCCCTAATAGTTCCATTGCGTCTTTAATTCTATCCTGAGTCTGACTTTCAATATACTCATTCCATTTTTCGGTGTTCCAGATCTCCACTCTGTTGCCTGAGCCTATAACTGTAACATCTTTATCAAGTTTAGCATATTTTCTTAGATTATCAGGTATAAGTACTCTTCCCTGTGCATTCGGCACGGCTTCGGTAGCACCTGCACAAAAAAATCTTGCTATATCCATAGCTTTTGATATAGGCTGACTTTCAAGTTTTTTCAGAAATAAATCCCATTGTTGACTTGAAAGTACAAATAAGCAGTTATTTATTCCCATTGTAATGTAAAAGGTTTCGCCAAGTTCTTCACGGAACTTAGCAGGTATTATCACACGCCCTTTGGCATCTATGTTATGTTGATAAGTACCTATAAACATATCTGTTCCTTTCACTTTACTTTATGTTCAAAATCTGCTACAAACTGCCACAAAGTGTATTATATGTGACACCTTACAATAAATTATAGTCTATATACAGAAAAAAAGCAAGATTATTTTAAGATTTATAAAAATTTGACTTTAATTTTCTCTATTCATTAAGGTCCATTAATTATTTACCCCAACATTTGCGATAGAGCCCCATTATTTTTAATACGAAAAAACGGACGTTACATATGCAACGTCCGTTCAGAAACCCTTATTAAATTATAGTTACTTATTGAATATCAATAAGTAGTATTATCTTCAATAGGAACAGTATAAGTTGCCTCTGTTGCTTCAGTAGGAACTTCATAATCAGGAATAGTGGTAATCTCTGTGGCAGGTTCTGTTGGAACAACAGTTGTTGGAATATACGTACCAGCCTGGAATTCGATATTGCCTACGGAGAAGTCTACATTATATTTTCTCCAAATCTGTCCATCAATCTCAACATATATTACGGACTGTGATTTCCCTCTTACATCAAATGTCAATGTCTTAATGTCAGAAGGAACCATTCTTCCGCTTACTGATTCATTAAGAACACCGTCAACTGTTACTCTTACATCACATTCTGTTGTTGCATTTGTAGGAAGAAGTACTGTCATATTAAGAATCTTGTACTTATCAACACCTTTTGCAACATAAACCTTTACAGTAGAGCCTTCCTGTACAACACTGCCCTTCATAGGACTTTGCCCAATTACTGATTCTGCCTGCAAATCAATGTCGTTGTTATATTCATAGTCAAATGCAAGACCCAAAGCAGCAACAGCTTCAGAAGCCTGATCTCGTGTCATAGATGATAAATCAGGAACTTCAACAGTATTTTTCTCAACAGTCTTTTTAACAAATACTTTTACTTTTTCAGTAACTGTAATTTCACTACCTGCCTTAGGAGATGTATCTCTTACAATACCCTCAGCAGTTTCTTCATCTTCAATATAAATAATATCTGCGGATAATCCTTTTGCTTTGATTTTTGCAATAGCAGTTTCTTCAGGCTCATCTGAAACATAAGGAACAGCTATAAGGGTATCCGAACTATTAACAGTAAGTGTAATTACTGCACCTTCCTTTACTTTCTTAGAACCTGCCTCCGGCTCCTGAGCAATTATCTCTCCTTCGGGTTTGCTGGAATCATAAACATTTATAATATCCCACGAAAAACTGTTATTCTTGTCCTCTTTTACATCAGAATATTTCATTCCTACAAAGTTTGGAATATCAACAGCTTCTGTATTTGTAGCTTCGCAGGAATGTAACAATGCCAAAGAACCAAATAATATAGCACACAATACAAGTGCCATAACAGAACCTAAAACTACATTAAATACAGGCGAACGGCTCTTTTCAGCATCCTCTTCATATTTTGCATAGTTTTCATCTTCATTTTCCTGAACATCAGGAACTTCTTCATCCTCAGGATATTCATAACCAAACACTGTGTCTGGTTTTTTATTAACTTTTTGCAAGTCTTTCAGCATTTCCTCTGCTGATTGATAACGCTGAGAAGGTTCTTTTCTCATGGCTCTGAGTATAATTTCCTCAAGTCCCATAGGAATATCAGGGTTAACCTCACGAGGAGGCTTAGGATTTGACTGAAGTTGCATAATTGCAACAGACACAGCACTGTCTGCCTCAAACGGCAACTGACCTGTAAGCATTTCATAAAGCATAACACCTATTGAATAGACATCACTTTTCCCATCTGTTCTGTCACCTCTTGCTTGTTCAGGTGCAATATAGTGTACAGAACCTATTGCCTTATCTGTCATTGTTCGGGTTTCAGTATTGGAAAATCTAGCAATACCAAAATCAGTAACTTTAATCGTACCGTCTTGCAACAACATCATATTTTGAGGTTTTACATCTCTGTGTACAATACCTTTTTCGTGTGCATGTTGCATAGCCTTAAGAATCTGACTTGTAAAGTAAACAGCCATTTTCCAGTCAATTTTATTTTCCTGTTGCTCCAAATACTCTTTTAAGGTAATACCATCAATATACTCCATTACAATATACTGCATAACATCGCCGAAGCTGACATCATAGACTTTTACAATATTTGGATGTGATAAAACTGCAATAGCTTTTGATTCATTTTTAAATCTGCGGATAAACTCACCATTTCTTGAAAATTCATCTTTCAGAATTTTTATAGCAACAGTTCTGTTATTTTTTATATCGTGTGCCTTATATACAGTAGCCATTCCGCCAATACCGATAAGCTCCTGTATCTCATATCTGCCGTCTAATTTTTTACCTACATACTTATCCATACATATCACTCCCGAATATTATTTGCATACAGTACAGCAACAGATATGTTATCTCCGCCACCATGTTTTTTAGCTGCTTCAATCAGTGCCTCCGTCAATGCTGTGCCACTATACAGCTTTACATAGCTAAGTATGCTGTCATTAGGTATATAGTTTGAAAGTCCGTCTGAGCAAACAATAATAATATCGTCATCTTTAAACGGAAATTCGATATAATCTGATTGTACGTCAAGGTTAACACCGACAGCTCTTGTTATGTAGTTCTTGACTGGATGAACCATCGCTTGTTGAGGAGTAAGCTCTCCACGGTCCACCATTTCCTGAACAACAGAGTGGTCAACAGTAACCTGCCTGATATTCTCCTTGCTTATGTGATAAACTCGGCTGTCACCAACATGAGCGACCATAGCCCAGTTATTTTTCACAACAACAAGCTCCATCGTAGTACCCATTCCTTGCAGAGTAATATCCCTGCGTTGTTTACGGTACACCTTATTATTGGCTTTATCTATAATTTCACGCAGGAAGTTCTCGGATTGATAGTCACTACCATCAATATCAAAAAAGCCTATATTCTCTCTTACAACAGTTGTAGCAATATCACTGGCAACACTACCACCGTTTGCTCCACCCATTCCGTCGCACAATACAGCCCACATAACTGTGCCGTCATACAACATTCCGCCTTCAACAGCATCCTGATTGCTTGAACGAACCAGACCAATGTCGGTCTGAGTATATAACTCCATTCCGATATACCTCCTTTTCTGTAATTTTCAAATTTAAAATAATATCTACTCTGATATATGATTACGCTTTAGCTGTCCACACGAAGCGTCTATATCTGAGCCAAGAGTACGCCTAACAGTAGCAGTTATACCATTACTCTCAAGTATTCTTGAAAAATCAATTAACCTTTTCCGGTTGCTCTTTCTATAATCTGCACCTGTTACATTATTTACAGGTATAAGATTAATATGACATAGTATTCCTTTAATAAGCTGTGCAAGTTCTCTTGCACATTCGTCACTATCATTAACACCGTCTATCATTGCATATTCAAATGTAATTCGTCTGCCCGTTGTTTTTGCATAATATCTGCAAGCATTTATTAATTGTTCGACATTATATTTGCGATTTACAGGCATTGTACGGTTACGTATTTCATTATTTGGTGCGTGTAATGATACCGAAAGAGTTATTTGCAACTTGCGATCTGCAAGTTCGTAAATTTGGGGTACAACGCCACAAGTAGAAATTGTAAGGTGACGCATACCTATATTAATCCCTTTATCGCTTGATACCAGCTTAAAGAATTTAATAACATTATCAAAGTTATCCATAGGCTCGCCCATACCCATCAAAACAACATTTGAAATTCTTATATTATTATCCTTTTGGGCAGTCTGAATTTGTGCGAGCATCTCTGACGGAGTAAGGTTTCTGGAAAAACCACTTTTTCCAGTAGCACAAAATGTACATCCCATCTTACAGCCTACCTGCGTTGATATACAGATAGTGTAACCGTGGTGATAATCCATCAAAACCGACTCTATATACTCTCCATCATATAGCCTAAAAAGATACTTTATTGTATTATCATAACAAGAAATCTGCTTTTTTTCAATAGTTGCTACGGAAATGTAATATAAATCCGACAAATTTGCACGAATGTTTTTAGGAACATTCAACATTTCATCAAATGAAGAAACACTTTTTTCGTGGAGCCATTTGAATATTTGTTCGGCTCTGTAAGCAGGCAGTCCTAATACTTTCATTTCATCGCTTAATTCATCAAGTGTAAGTGATTTAATATCCTTTAACTCAGACATAAGACATACCTCTCTTCCTTAATTATAAATTCTGATTTATACTCTTTCAAACAAACTTATAAAAAAACCATCAGAACCATTCTTGTCTGGAATCAATGTGACAGCATTATCCATAATACTTATCTTATTCATTATATCATCTTTTAATGTAATCTTCAAGGGCTTGAATTCTAAATGTTCCAACAGGAACTTTTTAACATTTTCTTCATTTTCAGCAGGATTAAGAGTACAGGTTGAATAAACTAGTCTGCCTCCCTTTTTTACATACTTTGCACAGTTACATAAAATATCATACTGAATATCAGGTAATGAATTAAGCCCTAAATCTTCTTTGTACTTAATTTCTGGCTTTCGCCTTATAATACCAAGACCTGAACAA
This sequence comes from Acutalibacteraceae bacterium, assembly GCA_036309045.1. Taxonomy (GTDB): domain Bacteria; phylum Bacillota; class Clostridia; order Oscillospirales; family Acutalibacteraceae; genus CAG-964. The sequence continues at coordinate 56,676 of JAXJUM010000032.1, read as the reverse complement.
GGTACATCGCACAGCACTCTGTCAGCCAAAGGCAATTTATCTTGACTAAGAGCATTTCTCACAACAGCATTTATATTTTTTATCCCCAGTCTGTAAGCACCATTTTTTATCAGCTTTACCTTATGTTCGTACATATCACAGGCAGTTACAACACCTTTGCCCTCCATTAATTGTGCTATTGTAAAGGCTTTTCCACCTGGAGCTGAACAAAAATCGTAAATACTCATACCCGGCTCTGGTTTCAACAAATTGCAACACAACTGTGACGCTATATCCTGTACGTGGAAAAGTCCGTTTCTGTACTGAGATGTATTTTCGATAGCACCAGTTCCATTAAGAAACAAAGCATTTTCAATATCTGAATACTCAGCAGTTATTCCAATATCCTCAAATTGATTTTTCAATTCCTGAGGTGTAATTTTAAGTGTATTAATTCTTATAGCAACGGGTGGTCTGCCTGTAAGACTTTCCATAATCTTTACTGTACACTCTTCACCATAGGAATTTATCCATAAAGAAACTATCTCTTTCGGTACTGAATACACCACTGAATAATACATCAATTTGTCAACCTTTATATCCGGTAACTTATACTTACATTTTGCACGAACAAAACTTCTTAAAACACCGTTTATAAAGCCCGATGCTTTGTTAAGCCTCATACTTTTTGCAAGCTTAACGCTTTCATTAACTGCCGCACTTTCAGGCACCTTGTTCATAAAAGCGAGCTGTAACACAGCAAGACGAAGAATATTAAGTACAGGAGCTTCAATTTTTTTAAGTCTTATATTTGTAAACTGCCTTATTATATAATCAAGCAAAATTTTTCTTTCCAACACACCATAAACCAAAGCAGAACAAAAGGATGCGTCCCTGCCTTCAATAGAATCTTCCTTTATACAACTATTGAGGACAATATTGGAGTACGCATTATCCTGTTCTATTTTCAATAAAATTTTCAGTGCTGTTTTTCTGGGATTAGCCATAGTAATTTCCTAACTTTATTAATACAACTTATTCAAATACTGTTTTTTTATTTATATGATAACCACGCACAAAGTCCTGTGAGTTCATACGTTTTTTGCCCTCAAGCTGTAATTCATTTATTACAACAGCACCTTTTCCACAAGCTACCGTAAGAGGGTTTTCACAGATAACATTTCCTGCACAGCCGTTTTTATCAGATAGTGTTGTTGAAAAAATCTTAACTCTTTTGCCATTAACACTTGCTGTTGCCACAGGCCAAGGATTTAATCCACGTACTTGATTGTGAATTTCTTGTGCTGATTTATTCCAGTTAATCTTACAAAGTTCCTTTGTAAGCATAGGAGCATAATTTGACAGACTATCATTCTGTTTTTGTGGAGTAACCGAACCATTTTCTATTGCTAAAATAGTATCCACAGCCAATTTTGCACCAAGTTGTGAAAGTCTGTCGTGAAGTTCTCCTGATGTTTCGTTTTCACCTATTTCTGTTTCTGATTTTAAAAGCATATCACCTGTATCAAGACCTTCTGCCATTTGCATTGTGGTAACTCCTGTAACCTTTTCACCATCAAGAACACACCACTGTATTGGACCTGCTCCTCTATATTTCGGCAATAAAGATGCGTGTACATTTACACAACCATACTTTGGTAGATCAAGGATTTCCTTTGGAAGAATTTTTCCAAAGGCTACTACAACAATAATATCGGGATTAAGTTCCTTTAAAATTTCCAGTGCTTCGCCATTTTTCATAGAGGAAGGCTGATACACCTTAATATTATTTTTTAATGCACATTCCTTTACAGGAGGAGGTGTAAGCACATAGCCTCTGCCCTTTGGTTTGTCAGGCTGTGTAAACACACCTGTAATATTATGTCCTGCATTGATTATAGCCTCCAGAGGCGGTACAGCAAATTCGGGAGTACCCATATATACTACATTCATTTACATTCTCCTTAACACGAATATATCATACTGACATTCAATATTATATACACATTGGTTATTAGTAAAAAAGCAATATCAGTCCATTTCAGATGGATCAATCATTTTTATAGTACGCTCTTTAAAGAGAATACCATCAAGATGATCAAGCTCGTGGCAGAAACAACGTGCAACCAATCCTTCGCCTTTAACAGTAAATTCCTTACCATTTCTGTCAAACGCTTTTACAGTAACAAACATAGGTCTTTTTGTAACTCCCCATTGGTTAGGACAAGAAAGGCAACCTTCTACTTCTTCCTGATTTCCGCTTTGCTGGATAATCTCAGGATTAACAAGCTCTAATTCCACATTTTCTTCCGGAATACTTATTACTACCACTCTGCGTAAAACCCCTACCTGTGGTGCGGCAAGTCCAACTCCATTTGCTTGTGCCAATGTTTCTTTCATATCATCAATAAGCATAGCCAGTCTGTCATCAAACTTTGTCACATAGTGACATTTTTTCTTAAGGACATCGTCGCCCTCTTTTACTATGTTTCTTATAGCCATTTGTACTCCTCCTTATTTAATTTTATTATGTATTTATCCTGAATTTTTGTTACAAATAATTTATCACAAAATCGTATCAGGGTTAATATCCACATAAGCCGTAACAGAACTGAAAAGTCTATCCTTACCATATTCTATCAAAAGCTGTGAAAGCATTTTTCTAAAATCAGAGCTATTTCTAAATTTCATTACACACTTATATCTGAACTTATTATTGATTTTATTAATTGCAGCAGGTGAATATCCAATTACACGCAACGGCATACTGGGATATTCTTTATTAGCTTTATCAATGAGCATTTTTGTAAACTTTTTTGCTGACTGCTGTGTTTTATCTTCGTTATCTCCCACAAATCCAACCATACAAATATCTGAAAAAGGTGGATACAGCATAGCCTTACGCAGTAATATTTCATTTCTGTAAAAGCTATCATAATCCTGTTTTGCAGCAAGAAGTATTGTAGGATTTTCAGGTGTAAATGTCTGAATAATTGCTCTACCTTCAAGGTCACCTCTTCCGGAACGTCCTACCACTTGTGTAAGCAAAGAAAACGCTCGTTCATAGCTTCGGTAATCGTCAGAATACAACATCTGATCCGCAGATAGAACACCTACTAATGTAACTTTAGGGAAATTCAACCCTTTAGCAACCATTTGTGTACCAATCATTATATCATACTTGCCCTCGGCAAAATCATTCAGCTTTTTTTCGTGAGAGAATTTAGTCATAGTAGAATCTGCGTCAAGCCTTAAAATTCTGGCATTAGGAAATGTGTCCATCAAAGTTTGTTCTGCCTTTTGCGTACCCAACCCAGAAAATCTGAGTCCCACACTATGACATATCGGACATTCCTGTTGTAAAGGTTCAGAATGTCCGCAATAGTGACACATAAGCCTGTTATTATCAGAATGATATGTAAGAGATATTGAGCAGTTAGGACAAGAAATAACCTCGTTACACTTTTGACAGGACACAAATGTATTATGACCTCTTCTGTTAAGTAAAATTATTGATTGTCTGCCTTTTTCAAGGTTCTTTTCAACAGCACTTAACAAAACACTGCTTATACCGCTATGATTACCCTTCTGGCTTTCCAGATTCATATCAGCCATAATAACTTTCGGCAAACGTGAATTACCATAGCGAGTAGTCAACTTATTTATTGAATATCTACCCTTTTGGCAGTTATAAAAGCTCTCAACTGAAGGAGTTGCGGACGCAAGCAATAACAGACAGTTGTGTTTATTACAACGATATTTTGCAACCTCTCTTGCGTGAAAACGTGGACTGGATTCTGACTTGTAGGTATACTCTTGTTCTTCGTCCATAATAATTAGACCAATATCATTAAAAGGGGCAAAAACTGCACTTCTTGTTCCAACAGCTATTTTTGCATATCCTTTTTTTACACGTTTCCATTCGTCAAGTCTTTCGCCAAGAGAAAGTCCACTATGGAAAACTGCTACATTATGACCATATCTGCCTTTAAAAAGGTTAATAAGTTGAGGGGTGAGAGATATCTCGGGTACCATTACAATAACACCCTTATTATCCTTGATAGATACGTCAATTAAACGCATAAAAACTGATGTTTTACCAGACCCTGTAACACCATACAACAGTGATACCTGCCCTTTACCTGATTTATATCTAGTAATAAGGTCATCATAAGCCATTTGTTGTTCAAGAGTAAGTTTTATATCATTAACTGATTTTTCAACACTCTTATAAACAGAAGGTATTCTGTAAACCTCTTCTTCAAAATACTCAGCGACACCTTTTTTTACAAGAGCATCTGCAACAGCCTGAGTACAACCTGAAAAATAACAAAGCTCCTTTACAGAAACAGCGAAAATCGAATTCAAAACTTCATAAGCCTCTGCTTGTTTTGGTGTAAGTTTAACACCCGTGTTTTCGTCTACAATCCTTATCATTTTTTGCATTTTGTCGCCTATTTTTCGGGAGGCTCCCTCTTGCTTGCACAACACCCCAAACATATACATTTCATACAGAATGGCTGAATCAGCAGTAAGACCCAACTCTTTGATAATTTCACTTTCAACAACAGGTTTTTTACGTCTGGAAAGATAACAGTAAATCTGTTGCTGTGTTTCATCCAGAAATTCAGCATTATATTTAAACTCATCATTTATGCTGTACAAAATATCTATTTTATAATTTATTCCTGCGGGCAACATTGCACGAATACAGTCATACATAGTGCAATAGTATCTGTTTTTCATAAAGTATACAAGTCCAAGCATCTCTTCTGTAAGAACAGGAAATGTATCCAAAACACTTAAAAGTTCTTTGTACTTTGAAAAATCAATTTGCATCTCTTTGGTATACATAACCATAGCCTGACGTTTACTGTTACTTCTGCCAAACGGTACCACAACTCTGCAACCTGTAAGTTGTTTGCTTTGTAATTGTGAAGGAACTATATACTCAAAAATTCTATCAAAGTTATATACTGCCTTTTCAAGAGCCACACCTGCAACTAAACAGTTTTGGGTATGGCTTTGGGCAATATTTTCTGAATTTTGAGACATAATTATTCGTTTATATCCGGCTCAAGAATACTGTATTTATGATTTTTAAAATCCTCAATAGCCATCAATACAGGCTTTTCATCTACTACTCGCTCACTTTCTTCTATCTCGGCGGAAATTTCTCTTGCTCTCTTTGCCACTGCAATTACAAGCGAATATCTGGTTGTTCTGTTCTTAAGCATATCATCTACTGATGGTCTTCTCATTTGCATCTTCAAGCACTCCTTTTACAAAATCTATCATATTTGGTGATTTCATTTTTTCTGAATTTATAATATTTTTAATATCATTAACACACTGTTCTACTGTGTTGTTAACAACTATATAATCATATTTTGGTGACTGTTTTATTTCTTCAACAGCCTTTTCAAGCCTTTTTTGTATTACATCTTCATGCTCCGTTCCTCTACCACGCAATCTTTCTTCAAGAACCTGCATACTTGGAGGCATAATAAATATACTCACAACTTCGGGCATATTTTCTTTTACAGTCAGTGCACCCTTTACTTCAATTTCAAGAATCACATTTTTACCTTCGCTTACATTTTCTTCAACATAGGCTCTTGGTGTGCCATAAAAATTATCACAATAAGGTGCATACTCAAGCATCATTCCGTCATCAATTCTGCTTTGAAACTCTTCCTTTGTCAAGTAAAAATAATTTACACCATGTTTTTCATTTTCTCTTGGAGAACGTGTTGTAGCAGAAATTGACAAAACAAATTTTTCTTTGTCCAATAAGATTTGTTCAACAACAGTGCCTTTTCCAACACCTGATGGCCCAGAAATAACAATAACTGTTCCTTTATTCATCCTGTTCAGCCTCCTCTTCAACTGCTCTGTTTCCTATACTTTCGGGATTAATTGCTGAAAGTATTATATGTTCGCTTTCTGCAAATATAACAGAGCGGGTTTTTCTTCCATAGGTTGCATCAATAAGCAAACCTTGCTCTTTTGCATCTTGAATAATTCTCTTAATGGGTGCAGAATCCGGAGAAACAATAGCAACAACTTTATCCGCAGAAACAAGATTACCAAAACCAATATTTATTAATTTCACAATGTCACCCCGTTATTCTATATTTTGAACCTGTTCTCTTATCTTTTCAAGTTCTGCTTTAATATCAACAACAATATGTGCCAACTGTGCATCCTGTACTTTCGAACCAATAGTATTTGCCTCTCGGTTCATCTCCTGCAAAATAAAATCTATTTTACGTCCAACAGAACCTTCGCTGTTGAGGATTTTATCAAATTGTTCAAAATGACTTCTGAGTCTTACAGTTTCCTCGTCCACAGCAACCTTATCAGCAAATATAGCCGCCTCTGTAATAATACGCTGTTCATCAACTGTAACATTCTCAAGAACCTCATTGATTTTTTCAGTAAGTTTGTTTCTGTATTCAACCACTGTCTGAGGTGAACGCTCTTCAACTTTTGAAACAAGTTCAAGAATAGCCTTACATCTTCCTGTAACATCCTCGTAAAGTTTTTCACCCTCTGCCTGTCGCATCTCAACAAATTTATCCAGAGCAACATCAAGAACTGTTTTTACGTTTGTCCACAGTTTCTCTTCATCAGTTTCAGGCTTTGCAATTTTAAAAATATCGCTATATCTTGCAACAGATGAAGCGGAAATATCATCACTAAGTCCATATTTTACCGCAACCTCTTTCAGTGCGTTCACATAGCCTGATACAAGACTATGATTAACAGTAACAATAGCCTGTTCGTTTTCATCACTGCCTATGTTTACAAAAACATCTACCTTACCTCTAAAAACCCTGCTTTTAATTACAGACTTTATTTTATCCTCAAGAAATCCCATTTCTCTTGGAGTTCTGCAATTAAGTTCAAAGTATCTGTGATTAACAGAGCGTATCTCCACAGATATTTCTCTGTTATCAATAATCTGCCTGCTACCTCCGTAGCCTGTCATACTTTTAATCATATTAAAATCACCTTTTTTCAACAGCACATAGCTGTTGCATTGTAAATTATATTTTATCATTTATTAATTTAAAATGCAACCATTTATATAAATACAAAAAGAAATAATTGTTGATATTGCGAAAAAAATGTGGTATATTAATTTTTATAATTATATTTGGAGGTTGAGATAAACCACAATGAACCATATTGTTGTCAACACAATAACAACTGATATTAAAGCAGACGATGTTATCCAAGATTCCGAGAGTTTTCAATTTGTATTGTATATAACAGGACTTCTGGCATTGTTTTGGCTTGCTATAAATATTGCTGTACCCTGGCTTGTAAGATTTTTAGTGCCTAAAAAGTATTTTAATGAAAACAGATGGCTATTTAGAGAACGTAAATTTGAAAGTTCATTTTATAGAAAGATAAAGGTAACAAAATGGAAAGACAAACTACCTGACGCAGGAAAACTAATACATTTTCAGCGTGATTCTTTGCCTTGTGATATAACAGAGGATTATATCAACCGTTTTATCACCGAATGTTGTATTGCAGAGTTAGGGCATTTAACTGTTGGAATAGTTGGTTTTTCTTCTCTGTTTTTTGTATTTTTTATACCTGGAAATAAAAAGATGGAGCATCTTGGTGTTTTTCTTTTGCTAGCTATAATGGATATGGCTATACAAATGCTTTTTATAATTATACAACGCTATAATCGTCCCAGATTGATAAAATTAAGAAAATTATACAATCACGGCTACAAAGCCAGTTTAAAACATTAAAACTATATAAATCACATTTGATATGCACTATTGTCAAATGGAACAAAAGAAAAAACAGTCATCTATTGAAATCTTACTCAATAGATGACTGTTTTTATGTACTAAATTTTAAAAAAACTTTTCATTACTGATATTTTATTCAATTATATCCTCTAAAGCATAGGTAGTCACTTTACCCATTACATTAATTCTAACAATTTCATCTTCCTTTTCTCTTACATAATGTTCTTCTTCATCTGACCACTTATATTCTCCTGCATAGACATAGCCACCATATCCCTCATATTGATCAGTATAGTCATAAATTCCGAATTTTGTATAATCATATTTATATCTGAAATATTCACTTTCATAGGAATAACCAATATTTGTCTTATCAAATTCTTTTATATAAAATTTTGTTAAATCTACCAAATAACTTAATAAATCCTCTTCATTTGCTATATCTGCATTTATATCAATTTTAGGGTCATACAATTTTACATCTTTTGCAAGTACACTTAAATCAGGTATTTTTCCATAATATTCTTTTCCGTAATCGTATATAGATTGATCACTAAAACTTATTGTTGCATCAAATTTTTCGGATATACTGTTATTAAGTTCTTCTATTCTGTAATCAATAAGGTATTCTTTTAAATTGCTTATTCCAAGTTTTTCGTAATAATATTTATCTAAAAAATCATCCTGTTGTATATGGTTAGTTTCGCTTGCTATTATAACATTAAAATTTTCATTCATATAATTCGATGACAGTGTCATTTCATATATATATGGTTCATAATCAAAACTATTTTTACCCTCAGAATTTTTAACATCTACAATAGAAAAATTCCCATTACCATATTTATTTTTTAAATAATCCAATACACTTTTTCTTGCTGTTATCAGATTTTCTTGCCTAATTATTTCTTGTTCATCTACACCGATATCATACAGTTTAGTTTCAGCAGAAACAAAAAGTAATAAACACAACAATACAACACCTAACACTTTAAAAATTATTTTTGATATATATTTTTTTGTAGTATTTATACCGACGTTATTTACTTCTATCTCTTTATTTTTCGTTATTTTTATAACAAAGCTAATCATTATCATAAGCATATAGACCAATATAGCTAGTACACTTAGAATAATCAAAACAACTGAAGTCCATTCAAAATAATGAATTCTGAAAACACTATAACCGATAACTAATCCCGAACTTATAATTGATGAAATTTCTAATGAAAATAAATATAACCACATATTTTCTTTATTTCTAACGAAGTTTATTAATAAAACAATTTGTACTATTAATAAAGAAACATAAAAAAGTGATACTATCATTTACTCACCTCAAAATAAATTATACAGTAAGATTTTAACATAAAACCCAATAGTTTACTATATCTTTATTTAGAGATTAAAAATTCCTGATGCAGTAATTTTTATACTACATCAGGAAATCATATACTGTATTACTTTTTTAATTAGCTATACACAATATTTAATTTCAGCTTTTTTATAAAACTTATTTGCTTTTTTCAAGTTCTCCTGTTATAAAAGGCAGAACCTCATCCTTAGAAATGTTAAATACAAACGCAAATTCGTCATACAGCAGATGTTCTGCATCTTTCAAAAATTTTTCATCTGCAATATGCAGTTTTTTACCTGTTTTTTTCTGATTTTGCTTATGGAGATAAAGGGTCTTAATAAGTCTTACAAGCTCTGTACGGTCACCTCTTATAAGAATTTCTCTGTAATGTTCTTTGCGTTCATTTTCATCTGCAATCCAGATACTCTCTTCATCAGGCATTGTTTTTATAAGCTCCAGAATTTCTTCCTTTGACAATATTTTCCTCATCTTACCTAAAAGTTCTTTGTTATTTTTAGGTACATAAATTTCTGAATCATCTTTGTGTACTGGCTTTAAGACATAATATTCTATGTTCTTATCTCTGAATCTTCTCTCTGTAATCTCAGTAATTTTACAAACACCTTCATTTTTGTAAATAACCGTTGTACCTACATTGTACATACCCCAAACCTCTTTCTAACAATATAACAAAAACGCATAATCTGCAACCGGATTTACGTTTTGACACGCTGACTGCAAACTACACGCTGACCAATGTTATTATAACATATTATTTTATTTCTTGTCATAGGCAAAACCCACAAAGAATAACTGCCTATTTTTATGCAAAAACCGCATAAAAATACACATCATAAGATATCATTGAATTTTACAAGTTCATTGACAAGTTCTTCAAGCTGTTGAACTGTAATAATAGGACTTAAAACTTCAGCTAAAGCATTTGTTGTTATATAAGGTGGTAAATTCAGCTTTTTCAATAATGCTGTACGCATTATTTTACTGTTATCTCCTCCTGTTAATCCAAGGCGATACAAATCCGTTTTTGTAATATTGTTTGTATTGCAATTAATATCATTGATAGTTGCACCTGCATTTTTAAGAACTGACAGTAAACATTCTTCGTCTATGCCCTCTACCCCGAGAACACCCTCTTTTGAAGGTTTTTCCTTACGTTTTTCTTTACCTTTAATCTGAGGAATATATGCGTGCTTCATCTGCTCTTTTGGCACAATACCTTTCAAGTGATTTCGTATTACAAAACCAGCACTGTCACTGTCAGTTAAAATTACTATCCCCTGCTTCTCTGCAATTTGTTTTATAAGATTAATTTTTTCTTTATCATTAAAAATTCTGAAGCCATTAGTTTCTATGATGGTTGCATTTATAACCGATTTCAATCTCATTTTGTCATATTTTCCCTCAACAATTACAGCCTCTTTTATGTTTATCATATCCTGCCACGCTTTCCTGTCATTATAAGTTTTGCAATCAGCTGTTCCAGAAGCAGACGCTTATTGATACCTGTGCTGTTCATTGCAATGTTGGTTTTAGCCAAATGCTCAAGACAACTGCAAATCTGTTCTGTTGTCAGATTAGAAGACGTACGCTCTGCTTTTTTCAGACGAAACTCTTTACGTTTGTAATCAAAATCCTTTGCCACGTCTTCGGCCCGCATACCGCTTTCTACTGCCATACGCACACGATACATATCTGTATAGGTGTTTGAAAGTTCTGCAAGTATCATAACAGGTTCTTCACGCTGATAAAACAACAAATCCAGTCGTTCAAAAGCCATTTCCCAATTCCCGGAAGTTACTGCATCTGTCATATCATAGACACGAGTAGCAAGATTTTTTGTAATAAGCCTATCTATATGATTTGTTGTAATCTCCCCCTGATTCACATAGGCACATAGTTTGTCCATTTCATTTTTAAGGTTATTAAGGTCTGTACCCGAATATTCAATAATTTTAATTGCATTATCGGGTGATAAGTCTAATCCACGCTTATTTGCCCAACTGATAAGCTGTTTACGCAAATCTGATACACTTTTTTTGCTGAATTCAACAACTACGCCGTATTTATCGGCGATATCTATTAGTTTTTTCCAGCAAGATTGCTTTTTACCGCTAGGTAACAGAGTTTTCATAGCTATAATAACAACAGTCCCATCAGGTATATCTGACAATGCTTTATAAAACAGTTTTAAGTCACTGTCTACAATTTTTTCAACGGCAAAATCTTCTATACAAACATAATTATATGGAGCATTAAAAGGAATTATATTCATTGTAGGTATAATCTGCTGAACTGTACTGTTTTCATTAAATTTGTGATAATTAAAATCGGACGGAGCTTTACCCATCATTTTTTCACTGAGCTTTGAACTATATGCTGATACAAGCATTTTTTCTTCTCCATACAACAAGTAAAGACTTTTATAATCACCGTTTTTTATTTCACGTTTCAATTCTATTTCGTTCAGCTTTGCCATACATCGATTCCTTCCTCTGCAAGTTTATATAATACAACATTGCCATTGTCGGTATAATAATATTCGTTATTCTCTTCTTTTCCACAAAACACAACATTATCTGCTGTTAATAAATCTGCATCTATACAACCATCCTGTAAAATTACTATATTTGCTTTGCGATATTCTTCTGGCAATTCATTACAATCGCCATTTTTAGGGGAAACAAGAATACTGCTATTACCGCAATTAATGTACAACCAGCTTTTATTTTGCAGTGTAATTATTTTTACTTCATAACTGCTGTATGCAACTTTTGTATTATCACTTATGTATACTGTGTTATCAAAACTATTGTACAAACTTCTGTTATCATCAGTATCATATAGTAAAATTTGTCCCACATCAAATTCATCAATAATTCTATCTGCATATTGCTTATAGTATGATTTGTCACCTACCATAAGCAGAGAATTAACAGTTTCACCATAGAGAATATTCTCTACGTTTCCAAAATTATAGCTATTACCTCCACACAGCAAAACATTTGTACCATAAATTGATTTTTCTATCAAAGTTACCCCATTGCCAGTATCTGCAATATAAAAGCTTACACTTTGTGATGTAACAAGACATCCGCCTGAAATTATCATAACTGCCACAGCTATACAAAAAGCGGTACAGGTACCAATTTTTTTAATTTTAAATCCATGCGATACAAAATATATTGCCAATATAATCAAAACAACCATCATAGCCAGCTTAACGTAAAAATTACTCAAGCTGACAACAGCTAAAGGAAGATCTGATATTAATGACGATACCCATATTATAAAATCACACAATATACTTTCGATAAAACTTATGGGTATATTCAAAAAATTAAGCACAGGAACATAACAAATAATAACCATAATAAAACCAACCACAATAACAATAGATGCTATTGCTGTTACCAGAAGATTTGAAAGTATAAAATAAACACTGAATCTTTCAAATACAAATACCATAACAGGAAGTGTAAAAATTGTAGCTGATAAAGATACTGTAATACATTCAGAAATATATTTCAATAGTTTAAAAACAGGCTTTCCTTTACATTCTTTCAGTTTTTTCGGAATTCTGCAAACAATAAGTTTATTTAACCGTGATTGCAATGTAATTATACCTAACGTTGCTGAAAATGACATTAAAAGTCCTAAATTACCCACTGAAAGAGGATTAAATAAAGTTATAATAAGCAATGCAAAACCAAGACTGTTAAGTGCCTGAGGTTTTCTGTATACAAAATATGATAGAAAATAAATTATATTCATTATCGCAGAACGGATTACAGAATACTGAAAGCCTGTTAATGCAACGTAGAATAAAATAGCACAAATTGTAATTGCTGATGCTAACTTTCTACTTTTTGAAAACTTTTGTATTACAGTAAAAATAAAAGATGTTATAACAGACAAATGCAGACCCGATACAACAATAATATGACTTATACCTGCATCTCTAAAATTATCCTTTATAGTACTGTCAAGACCTGTTTTATCTCCAAGTAAGAGTGCAGAAAGTAAATTTGACTGACGATTTGTAAGATACATTTTCAGTTTCAATTCAATATCTGAACATATATTATCTATAAAGCTATACCAAGGCACTGTTTTTTCAGAAAGTATTTCAGCATTTGTATCAATTAATACAGTATTTATGTAAATACCCTCAGAAATCTGATGAAAAACATATGGAGATTTAACTGATTCTGAAAATTTAACCTCTGCTCTGATATTTTCGTAAATCTCAGCATAAAAATCAGAGTTAGTGATTATCTGAAATTTTATATTTTGAGGACAATCTGCTTTCAGATAAATTTTACCTGATTCATCATCAGAACTATCAATATTTTTATTTGTACTTTCTTCTTTATTTTCTGTATAAGGAAGTACAGAGGTTGTTTCAAGAATATATTTGCATTTTCCATTATCAAGATATGCTTTATCTGTAACCGTAGCAATTATAATTGCGTTTTTGTTGTAAAGTGTACTGACAGGTACAACCTGTGCATTATATACTGCTGAATATGACAATACTCCTGCACCTATGCACAACAAACCAGCTAACAATGAGATTTTATTATCCCCTTTATATACCAAAGCACAGGCAACAGCGATAAATAAAACTGTTGCTAAAATAAAAAGAGCGAAGTCGGATAATAACATTGCGGTAAGCAAACCAAGCATATAGCATAGTCCCACAACAGAAAACACCGACTTCACACAAAATCACCCTTACATATTCATATCCAAAATTATTTCGGGAACACAGGCAAAGGTTCAAGATATATTATATCCTCTCTTTTCTGTGCATCACCTTCTGCCAGCACAGTTGCCTTTCCTACAATTTTTCCGCCCGATTTTTTTACAAGCTCTTCCAAAGCATATAGTGAATCTCCTGTACTGATAACATCATCTACAATAAGAACACGTTTATCCTTAAGTGCTTGAGCATCTTCACTGCTTAAATAAAGAGTCTGTTCTTTAGCCGTAGTAATAGACTTACAGCTAAATTCAATGACATCTGTCATATATAGTTTAACAGACTTTCTGGCTACTACATATTTTCTGCATCCCTGACGTGCCATTTCGTAACACAATGGAATTCCCTTTGCCTCTGCTGACAAAACTATATCATGATCAGGACATTTCTTTAGAAGTTCGCTTGCAGTAGCTTCTGTTACCTCTACATCTCCAAACATTATGAATGCTGCTATATCGAGAGTTGGAGAAACCTCACATAAAGGTAACTTTCTTTTACAACCTGCAATAGACATTTCATAGTAATCCATCTTAATTAACTCCTTATAAAAATTCCCATTAAGATTTAAACAATTTAACAAATATTTTCTTTAATTTTCAAGCCATTGTAGTATCAAGAGCCTTACCACCAAGCAAATGAAAATGCAAATGAAATACAGTTTGCCCGCCATTTGCACCACAGTTGCTTACAACTCTGTATCCTTCATCAAGTCCATTCTCCTTTGCAATTCGTGGAATAACTTCAAAAATGTGTGCTATCAAACCACTGTTTTCAGCTGTAATACCATTCATATTCTCTATATGTTTTTTAGGAATAATTACAATATGTACAGGAGCCTGAGGTTGAATATCAAAAAAAGCAAGTATTTCATCATCTTCATAAGCTTTCTTTGAAGGAATTTCTCCGTTTATAATTTTACAAAAAATACAATCCATAATTTTCATAACCTTTCTATAATAAAATAAACACTATACAAACTTGTTATAAAACTCTTAATAATTTAACTAAGAGCAATATTAATCTACCGATTATTTTATCAAATTAGACTTGTAAATGCAATGTTTTTTAACTATTTTATAAATATTCACCAAATTCAGTAAACAAGAATTGACACAATGTAAAAAGTACAATGTCAATCGTTGAAAAAGACTTTATTATATTGTATCATTAGTATGGGATTTAATTTATTTTAGGAGTGATATAATGGAAGATAATAATAATCAAAAAAACAATCTTGTCAAGCAAATAGATTCTTTTTTGAAAATAATATCCCTTGACTACCTTTTTGCTGCATTCTGTGCAGGATTTTGTTTTAGTAGTTTTTGCACATTGCTTACTGCTAATGTAAAATACACTGAAATTTTATTTGTAACGCAAGTTAATTTAGAGCTTGTATTAATTACCACCCTGATAATTTTTTTTGCATTGGTTTTTACAGCTATAATAATTAATAATAATAAAATAATTCCTGTGGCATTATTGTCATCTGCTGTTTTATTTGGTTGTACACTTGCATTTAAGGGAAGTTATACAAATGAAGAAAGCAGTAAAAATATCTTTATGAACATAGCTATTGGTCTGGTAATGTTTTTTATTGTTGCCTGGATTTGTAAGGATGATAAACTAGACTTCACTAGTATAAAATTGCCCAAACACACCGAATGGATAGTAGTGGCTGTTTTACTTGTGCTTTTTACAGTGTTTGTATCTATTGTTTCAATATCAAGATATAGCGGATACCTTGCTCACAACTTTGACTTTGGTATTTTCGCTCAGATGTTTGAAAATATGCGAACCACAGGACTTGCCGACACAACTGTTGAACGTAACACGCTTATGTCGCATTTTGGTGTACATTTCAGTCCATTTTATTATTTACTGTTACCGTTGTATATGATATGCCCTCGACCTGAAATGCTATTGGTAATTCAGGCTATGTTTGTGGCTCTTGGAATTATTCCTGTTGTGTTGATATGTAAAAAACTTAATCTTACACAAAGCGTTACAATAATGTGCAGTATTATGTATATATTCTTCCCTACGCTGTCAAACGGCTGTCTGTATGATTTCCACGAAAACAAATTTCTGACTGTGCTGATAATGTGGGCAATGTATTTTATAATCAGCAACAAATGGATTGGCACTGTAATTTTCTGTGTACTCACACTTACTGTCAAAGAAGACGCTGCAATTTATGTAATGTCTATTGCATTGTATATTATATTTACTCGCAAGCAATACCTTACAGGTGGTATGATTTTGGGTGGAGCAGTTGTGTATTTTGTTTTTGCCACAAATATGGTTGCTTCTCTTGGCGATGGAGTTATGACTGACCGACTAGCAAATTATATGGCTGAAGGTGAAACAGGCTTTGGTGCAGTTATTAAAACCTGCGTTGCCGATTTCGGATATTTCCTATCGCAAGTATTTACTGCAGATAAAATAATGTTTATGGTATGGATGCTTCTTCCTGTTGCCTTTGCACCATTTATGAGTGATAAAAAATCCTTGCTTGTATTGCTTATCCCAATGCTTGTGGTAGATTTGATGTCAAACTGGCAATATCAGTATGATGTTAAATTTCAATATACTTATGGTGTATCCGCACTTATTGTATTTATGGCTATACTCGTTATATCGCAGTCTAAAAAAGGTACACAAAACAAAATTCTTATATACAGCGTTTCTATGTGCATTATAATGTGCTTTTCACTGTTTTTTCCTCGTTCAGCTTACTATATGTCAGTTAGCGAATCAAATAAATCTATGGCAGAAGAATATAACAGCCTTATAGCAACAATCCCAACTGACGTTGAAATAACAGCAGACGGCATTTATATTCCACATATGTATAACTTTAAAAATCTGTATCAATATCCAAATTACTATGCAGAAAGTGTTAAGACAGAATATCTTCTTGTTGGTGCTAATAATGTTTCAAACAACACTGATGACCTTGCTACATTTATGGGTAATGACTATGAACTTGTATCGCAATCAGGAGATATGTGTTTATATAAGATGAAATAATATTTTTTTAAAATTCTTATCCCCCTAACTTTCCTTTAAGTTAGGGGGATTTTTCAGTAAACGTAACTTTAATTTATAATTTTTTATTTGGTATAGTGATTTTCTCTCGCTAACTTACTTTATTTATGCTATACTATGTTAGTGTGTTTGATATTATAGAAAAAGAAAGGGTTGATAAAATGGATGAAACTCAAAGTAAAGATTACAGCAAACTATGGGTAAATATTGTAGCTACACTAATGTGTGGTAGCGTACTGGCGGTAATTTTTGCAAGAATATTAAGATTTTTTAATTTTAATACGTTGATTAAGAGTGGGATTTTTACCGTTCTATTGTTGGCATTAGTAATACTTATCGTACTTGTATTTTTTCTTATACGAAAAATAGACATAGAATATGAGTTAGAACCAGACAACACAGCAAAAATTACATTGGCTATTATGTCTGTTGCTACACTAATAACAGTACCAATCGTATTTTTCTATCCATTTGAGTGGTTATTATATGTACTCGCCATAGTTTATATTGTATGCATAGTGATACTATGTATAACACAAGAATGGAGTATTAAGGTAAAATTACTAATAGCTTTAGTGTGTGGTATAGTTATGTGGTTGTCAGGCGGCATAGCTTGTAAATCACTGGAGTTTACTGTAAAAGAATATTTGTATTTTACAGACAGTACTACCGCAGGCTATAACACTGTAAATAACACTAATACAGATAATAATGAACGATTTTTCACCGTTGCCGGCAAAGATGAATGTTTTTATTGGTGGCAATCAATGTGCAACTTTTATGCCTTTCAAGATATGACTATTGGAAGTGTACAGGATTTATCAATGTTTAACGCCTCTTGCAGAAGCTATAAATTTAGTGATAGTGTGTATTTTTCCGGCTTAGAGAGATACACAGATTATAACTTAGATGGCAGTTATCCGGAAGAATTAATAGGTGCTGAAGAATATTTTACTGACAATTCCCTATTTGTTATTGCTATAAAATTGCAACACCCACAGGATAGAGTAGAAATAAATGATTTGATATTGGCGAATGGTATGGCTTCATTGGATTATACATATTATGATAACTATGCAAATAAAGACTCAATACAAAATGACAACAATGAATTTTCCTGTGTACTTGCAGTGTTAGAGATAGACAAAGAAAATGAAAAACTCATTCAAAAATCAGCAAATCTGGTTGATGAACTAACCGGTGAAATAGTAAATGGAAGAAAAAATATGGTATGTTATTAAAGGAGAGATATTTTGAAAAAAATAATGAATATATCCTTTGTAGTTGTATTTCTGTTTTTATCAGTTGTTAATTTTATAAATTTCTCTAGCGATTGCGAAATAGCACCCTACAAAGGCTTAAAGGCAATTTCTGTAAATAAAACAGATAGCAATATTACAAATAAAGAATATTTAGAAAAGCTGAATAAAGCATTAAAGGAAATAAATGCAGATTTATTGTATAAAACAACAGATTTCAACAGTGATAAAACTTCGTATTTGTTGTACAAAACCAATAATACTAAAGATTTTCTCTCAGGCTTAAACTTAGAAAATAACGGTGTTTTGTCATCGCCTTCTCAGTGCTATTCTACCCTATCGTCAGTAAAGGGTATGGATAAGGATAAGGTTATGCCTGTGGGCTTGTCATCTGCTTTTTGTGATATTACTATAATGGATATTAGCCTAATAGAACAGTATAAACTGGATATATGTACTTTTTATACTAAACAGGAAAATATATATCCTGTTATTGATGCAATAGAAAAACTGGGAGCAACAGCAGAAATAGTAGAAGATAATTCCTCATCATTAACCGCTGAGCTTTCTCAACCACTTCTGCTATTATGCTTGTTACTTGGAATCAGTATTATTTTGTATGCTCTTTCAATAAAAAGAAAGTATGCCCTGATGAAGCTAAACGGATATTCATCCTTAGATATTATTTTACATCAGTTAAAGGAGAGCCTGCCCTTTTTTGCATTAGCCTTTTTAATAATACAGTTGCTAAACTTTGGATTAGTAGGCTTAATGTATAAAAATGCTATTATTCCTTATTTTAAATACTGTATACAATATATCTTACTTGCTGTTGTTTTGGTGCTGGCATTATTCTTTATATTGATAAGCATAATTGCAATGACCACAAAAGGGTATATGGAAATTAAGGGTAAAAGCAATAAAAAAGCTGTATTTGCTATTATGGCTGTAACCAAAGTTGTTGTAATGTTTATGTTAGTATTTTCATTAACAATAAGCTATTACAACCTGGATCTTTCATATAAAATGTTTACACAAGCACATAACCTCGAACAGGTACTTAAAAATAGAGTTGTTACAAGTGTTAAAGCAACTCAAGATGATCTATTCTCTAATGAAAAAATAGAAGAATACAATAAAAAAGCAAAAGAATTTTATAATCTAACACAAAATAAATACAATGGTGTGTATATTGACAGTATGTATTACCAAATAGCACCTGACGGTGTTAGTACTTTTGCAGACTTCAGTGGTTCTCATTTTATAACAATAAATGAAAATTACCTGTCTATTAATCCTATTCACAAGCCAAATGGCGATGAAATAACATCGTCTGATTTTGCAAAGGATAAGCTGAACATATTGGTTTCACAAGTTAGAAATTATACTGTTAATGATATAATCGAAATCTACAAACCGTACTTAGAGTATTATACAAAGGATAATTTTGAAGAATATGTTAATGTAATAGTATATAAGGAAGATGAAATTATTAACAGCTTTAATGCGAATACAGGACAATTCACTCTGGGGCAATTAGATAATCCTGACATAATTATATATGATTTTAAATATATGCCGAATGTTATATTTGAAAGTTTTACAAACAATTACTACCTGATAGAAGTAAAAACAGATGAGCCATATAAAGAGCTTCTGCCTCTTCTTGAAAAAACAGGATTAGACAGTGTGATAACAGAAACTCCATATGTATCCAATACATTTTCTGATGCAGTAAGTATGCGTATTATGATTTTTGTTTACGAAATGATTTACACAATTATTTACATATTAGCTTTGGCAGTTATTTCTATATTTATGGCAAAAATTTATATAGAAAACAATCGTGAAAAAATAGCAGTACAAAAGTTATTTGGAATGTCCTTCTACTCAATATATGAAAAATACATTATGCTCTTTGCCGGTACAACATTGGCTATATCAGTAGCATTAATATTCGGACAAAGCATAATGGGAATTACTCCTCAGATTGGTTGCTTTGTAGGTGTGGTAATTTTTGATTTATTGGTGTTTATTTTAAGCGAACGCAGACTTTCAAGAGAAATTGTACTGAATACATTAAAGGGGGAATAAACAAATGTCTATAATTTCACTTTCAAACATATGTAAAAAATACGATGAAAATATTATATTTGACAATTATTCATTAGACATTGAGAAAGGAGAATTTGTTTCTATAATGGGAAAAAGTGGTGCAGGTAAATCTACACTGCTAAATATTATTGGATTACTAGAAAAGCCTGACAGCGGTGATATAGTTATAAACGGAGTTAAAAATCCAAAATTTCAATCATCCACAGGCACAAAATTATTAAGACATCATATTTCCTATTTGTTTCAGAATTATGGATTGGTAGAAAACGAAACCGTAGAGCAAAATCTTAAAGTAGGTACCAGATATTTAAAACTCAAAAAAGACGAAGAAAATAAAAAAATCAGCGAAGCTCTGGAATTTGTTGGACTTCAAGGCTATGAAAAGAAAAAGGTATATAAACTAAGTGGTGGTGAACAACAAAGAGTAGCAATAGCAAGAGTAATGCTAAAACCGTCTGAAATCATTCTTGCAGATGAACCAACAGGCAGTCTGGACAGTGAAAATCGAGATATGGTGCTATCATTACTAACCCAGCTAAACAAACAAGGCAAAACCGTAGTTGTGGTTACTCATGACCCAAATGTAGAGCAATCTGCCAAAAGATGTATAAAACTATAAAGCTGTATTAAAACTTATAACCTTTTAACTATATTTTGTCTGCTAACCACAGCGGTGTCTTTTAATCAGACACCGCTGATTTTCGGATTAATTTTACTGCCTGTATTCTACCATTTATTATAAAAACAAATAAACAGTTGAAGTTTTCATAAAAATCTGTTAAAATTCATTTATGTAAGTTTACGATTCGATATATTTTTTATGAAGGGAAATAAAAATTGAATTACTATAATCAAAAATGTCCACATTGTGAAAAAATTTTCAATAAGGACGACGATATTGTTGTATGCCCTGTTTGTGGTACTCCGCAACACAGAGAATGTTACGAAGAGGAAAATAAATGTGTAAACTCTCACAGACATCAAGATAATTATGTTTGGAAATCTGATGAACAAAAGTGGGAAAGTAACAGCGGTAATAAAAATGAAAGTGATAGTAATACGGATAATACTGTTGTGTGCAGTAACTGTGGAACTAAAAACAGTTGCGATGCATTTTACTGTAATCATTGTTCAGCTCCTCTTAACAGCGAAAAATCAAATACTAATTCTAACAATGGTTTTAGCAATGGCTTTGGAGGATTTTATACTGGTAATAACACAGAAAATGCAGGCAATATGCCATTTGGTGCAATGTTTCTTAATATTAATGACGAGGACGAAATTGCACCAGATGTTAAGATAAAAGAAGCCAATAAATATGTAAAAACTAACACAACTTTTTACAGTTTTATATTTAAACGAATTCACGATAATAACAGAAGTAGGTTTAACTTTTGTGCGTTTCTGTTTTCGGGGGGTTGGTTTTTATATAGAAAACAGTATTTACTTGGTACAATACTTACAATTCTAATGGGAATCTGTCTTTTTGGATATGCTATGTTCTATACACCCTATATGGAGATTTTAAGTACATTAGATACATCAAGTAATGTAGCTTTATACAATGATATGGCACAACTTCCAACTGATACACTATTATTACTTTCAGCTTCTTCGCTATTTAAAATAGCACAGTATATAATTATGATTATAAGCGGTCTTATAGCAAATAGATGCTATTATAAACACGTTGTAAAAAAGGTAAAAACCGCAAAAACTGAATTTGAAAGCCAAACCGAACTCAACACACATCTTGATAAAAAGGGTGGTGTTGATAAGGTGTTAGGATATATTCTACTTGTCGGATATATTATTCTTTCTATTTTACCGGCTTTTCTATTAGCTGGTAATTCAATTAGTATATAATTTATTTATAGATAATAGATATATAAAATTATTAGATTAAGAGAGAGGTAATTTATGAAGAAGATAAGAAAGGCTGTAATTCCAGCGGCCGGTATGGGTACAAGAGTATTGCCTGCAACCAAATCAATGCCAAAGGAAATGTTCCCTATTGTGGACAAACCTGCTATTCAGTATATTGTTGAAGAAGCAGTAAAGTCAGGTATTGAAGAAATCCTTATTATTACTAACAGAGGAAAGGGTATTATTGAAGATCACTTTGATTACTCCCCTGAGCTTGAACAGGCTCTTCTAAAAAGCGATAAAACTGATTTTTACAACACTGTTACTGCTATTCCTAAAATGGCCAACATTACTTTTATACGTCAAAAAGAAACAAAAGGTTTAGGTCACGCTGTAAGCTGTGCCAAGAATTTTGTTGGTAACGAACCTTTTGCAGTTCTGTTTGGCGATGATGTAATCGTAGGTGAAGATCCTGCTATTGGTCAGTTAATCAGAGCGTACGAAAAATATGGTAAAGGGGTACTGGGAATTAAAGCTGTGCCTGAAAGTGACATTCATAAGTACAGTTCTCTTAAGGTTGACAAATTGGAGGATAATATTTATTCCTGCACAGATATGATTGAAAAACCTGCAACAAAAGAAGAGGTTCTTTCACTGTATTCTATTTTGGGCAGATGTGTTCTACCTCCTGAAATTTTCGATATACTTGCTGAGGCTAAACCAGGTGTTGGCGGAGAAATTCAGCTTACAGATGCAATGAAAACTCTGGCAACCAATGGCGGAATGACAGCTGTTGACTTCACAGGCGTACGTTACGATATGGGGAACAAATTAGGCATACTAAAAGCACAGGTTGAAGTTGGCATTGCAAATAAAGAGTTTGGCGAAGATTTCAAAAGCTATCTTAAAGAATTCGTTAAAACATTATAATTATAATATTATTCAAATATTAAAGATGTATTTTAATGAAGTCAATATTTTTTGATACATAGCAATATTTACCTTTGTACATTGACTTTTATACAATAAATATTTCATATGTTAATAACTAACATATGCCAGTTAATTTATTCCAGGATATAAAGTTCCTGAAAAATTCAGTTAAGGAGGAGATTATCATGGGTTATACAATAGCACAGAAGATAATCAAAAATCATCTGCTAAGTGGTGAAATGACCGTTGGCAGTGACATTGGTCTGAAAATTGACCAAACATTAACACAAGACGCAACAGGTACAATGGCTTATCTTGAATTTGAGGCTATTGGTGTTCCAAGAGTAAAAACTGAAAAAAGCGTTGCATATATCGACCACAATACATTGCAGACAGGATTCGAGAATGCTGATGACCACCGTTTTATTCAAACAGTGTGCAGAAAACATGGTATTTATTTCTCTCGTCCCGGTAACGGTATCTGTCACCAGGTTCATCTTGAAAGATTTGGTATTCCAGGCAAAACATTGATTGGCTCTGACAGCCATACTCCTACCGGTGGTGGTATTGGTATGCTTGCTATTGGTGCAGGTGGACTTGATGTTGCTGTTGCTATGGGTGGCGGTGCTTACTACATCACAATGCCTAAAATGGTTAGAATTAATCTTACCGGAAAATTACAGCCTTGGGTATCTGCTAAAGATGTTATTCTTGAAGTACTTAAGATTATGTCTGTTAAAGGTGGTGTAGGAAAGATTGTAGAGTATGGCGGAGAAGGTGTTAAAACTCTTACTGTTCCAGAGCGTGCTACTATTACAAATATGGGTGCAGAGCTTGGTGCTACTACTTCTATCTTCCCTTCTGATGAGGTTACAAAGTCATTCCTTAAGGCTCAGGGTAGAGAAAATGATTGGTGTGAACTTTCAGCTGATGCCGATGCAGTTTACGACGAAGTTATTGATATTAATCTCTCTGAACTTGTTCCTATGGCTGCCTGTCCTCACAGTCCTGATAACATTAAGACTATCGAGGAAATTGGCCCTCAGGTTGTTGATCAAGTTTGTATTGGTTCCTGTACAAACTCATCATATCTTGACCTTATGAGAGTTGCTGCTATTCTAAAAGGCAAAACAGTCGCAGAGAATGTTTCTCTTTCTATTGCTCCAGGTTCAAAGCAGGTTTATAATATGCTTGCACTTAACGGTGCTTTGGGTGATTTAATTGCAGCAGGTGCAAGAATTCTTGAATGTGCTTGCGGTCCTTGTATCGGTATGGGACAGTCACCAAACTCAAAGGGTATCTCTTTAAGAACTTTCAATAGAAACTTTAAGGGACGTTCAGGAACAGCTGACGGACAGATTTACCTTGTATCACCAGAAACAGCAGCCGCTTCTGCACTTGCAGGCGTATTCTGCGACCCTAGAACACTTGGTGATGAAGTTAAAATTGATCTACCTGAATCATTCCTTGTTAACGATAATATGGTTGCTGCCCCTGTTCCTGCTGAGGAAATGAACAGCGTTGAGGTTTTACGTGGACCAAATATTAAGCCTTACCCTGCTACATACCCTCTTGAGGATTCAATAGAGGCTAAATGTTCACTAAAGGTTGAAGATAATATTACAACAGACCACATTATGCCTGCTGGTGCTAAAATTCTTCCTTTGCGTTCCAACATTCCTGCTATTTCTGAGCATTGCTTTACAGTATGTGATAAGGAGTTCCCTGCAAGAGCGAAGGCTATGGGCAAGAGCATTATAGTTGGTGGCGAAAACTACGGTCAAGGTTCTTCAAGAGAACACGCTGCACTTGCTCCACTATATCTTGGTGTTAAAGCTGTTCTTGTTAAGAGCTTTGCAAGAATTCACAGAGCAAATCTTATCAACGCAGGTATTATTCCTCTTACATTTGCAAATGAAGCTGATTATGACAACATCAACCTTAATGATGAACTTGTTATACCTAATGTTAAAAAATGTATTATTGAAGGTACAGATATTGTTATCGAAAATAAAACAAACGGTAAAACAATCGTTGCAAAATGTGAGCTTTCTGAAAGAACAAAAGACATCATTATTGCAGGCGGTTTGCTAAACTATACAAGAGAGAATTCTTGATTTTCTTAAAAATAATTACCCGTTTAATTGATATTAAACGGGTAATCTTATAATAACAACTGAGTAAAGGAGATATTACCATGGCTAAAATCGAAATGACTACTCCATTGGTTGAAATGGATGGCGACGAAATGACAAGGATTATATGGAAGATGATTAAGGATATCCTAATTTATCCATATGTTAATTTGAAAACAGAGTATTATGACCTTGGTTTGGAACACAGAAATGAGACAAATGATCAGGTTACAATCGACAGTGCAGAAGCAACTAAAAAATATGGTGTTGCTGTTAAGTGTGCTACAATTACACCAAACGCTGCAAGAATGACTGAGTATAACTTAAAAGAAATGTGGAAATCACCAAATGGTACAATCAGAGCAATGCTGGACGGTACTGTTTTTAGAAGCCCTATCATCGTTAAAGGTATCACACCATTTATTCCTACTTGGAAAAAACCTATCTGTATTGCACGTCACGCTTATGGTGATGTTTATAAAAACTCAGAAATGGCTGTTGAAGCTGGTTCAAAGGCAGAGCTTTGTGTAACAAAGGCTGATGGTACTGAAGAAAGAAAACTTATCCACAACTTTGATACAGACGGCATTATTCAAGGTATTCACAACCTTGATAAGAGTATTGGTAGCTTTGCACGCTCTTGTTTCAATTATGCACTCGACCTTAAGCAGGATATCTGGTTTGCTACTAAGGATACAATTAGCAAAACATATGATCACCGTTTTAAAGATATTTTCAATGAAATTTTTGAAACAGAGTACAAAGAAAAGTTTGCAGAAGCAGGTATTGAGTACTTCTACACATTGATTGATGACGCAGTAGCAAGAGTTATCCGTAGTGATGGCGGTTATATCTGGGCTTGCAAAAACTATGACGGTGATGTTATGTCAGATATGATTGCAACTGCATTTGGTAGTTTGGCTATGATGACATCTGTATTAGTATCTCCTGATGGTATCTATGAATATGAAGCTGCTCACGGCACAGTACAACGTCACTACTACAAACATCTTAAAGGTGAAACAACATCTACAAATAGTGTAGCAACTCTATTCGCTTGGAGCGGTGCATTAAGAAAAAGAGGCGAACTTGATGAAAATAACGCTCTGTGTGATTTTGCTGATAAACTTGAAAAGGCTACAATTACAACTATTGAAGAAGGCGTTATGACAGGTGACCTTGCACTACTTTCTACATTACCTAACAAACAAAAAGTTGATACAGAAACTTTCCTTGTAGAAATTAACAAAAGACTTGAAAAGCTAATGGCTTAATCATAGTTGAAAATTTTTGTCTAAAAGTGTATAATAAAGACACCGTGTTTTGATAAATACGGTGTCTTTTTGTTATAATATCTAATTTTTATAAATATGGTGATAAAAATGGCTAGGAAAGAAAATATATCTGCATCGGTTATAAAACGTCTACCCCGATATTATCGTTTTTTAGGCGAGTTGAAATCTCAGGGTACAGAAAGAATATCATCCAAAGAACTGGCTAAAAAAATGCAAACAACAGCTTCTCAAGTAAGGCAGGATTTCAACTGCTTTGGTGGTTTTGGTCAGCAAGGCTTTGGCTATAATGTAGAACAGCTTTATAACGAAATTAAACAAATACTTGGACTTAATAATAAATATAAAGCTGTTTTAATTGGTGTAGGTAATCTTGGCAGAGCTGTTGCTGCACATATGTCCTTTGAAGAGCGTGGCTTTGAACTTATCGGTATTTTCGATCAGAATCCTGCATTATTTGGACAGGAAATACGCGGTATAGCTGTACAAAATACTGATAACATAGAAACATTCTGCACAGAACATAAACCCAAGGTTGCTATTTTGTGTATTCCAAAAAGTGCCGTAGGAGAATTATCAAAACGTTTATATGCTCTTGGAATAAGATGCTATTGGAATTTCTCGCATTATGACCTCTCTCTTGAATATAGTGATGTAATTGTTCAGAATGTACATATGAGCGACAGTCTAATGATATTATGTTACAAAATTTCTGATAATAACTTGTTCTAAATAAAAAGTTTATATTTTTTTAATCAAGTACAATTAACTTTTTATATAATCCTCAATGCTAAATAATTACGCAATGGTCAATTTTAACAAAGACCATTGCGTAATTACTTTTAGTTAGTCTTCTTTATAGTTACCTAAAAATGAAAATTCTGGCATTTCTTCTGAAAGAGCACACAGCATATTCATCACCTTATCACTATGCACACTGCCCTGAAAATCCAGATAAAACAAGTATTCAAATGATACTCCATCTCTAGGACGTGATTCAATTTTAGTAAGATTCATACCATTTGAACTAAAACGTCCCAACACATTATACAATGAACCCTTAATATGAGGTACTGAAAAGCAAAGACTTACTTTATCAGCATCATCAGGAATAATGAGTTCCTTTGAAATAACAATAAAGCGTGTACTGTTATCCTTTTCATTCTGACAACCCTTTGCAAGTACTTTTAGTCCATATTCCTGTGCTGCTTTTTCTGTACATATAGCTGCACAATTAAGACGTTTTTCTTTTGCTATATCCATCGCAGCAATAGCTGTATTAGGTGACGGCACTGTTGCAAAATTATGATTATTAATAAACTCAGTACACTGAGCTAAAGCCTGTGGATGTGACCACACCTGCTCTATATCAGACAACTCGCTTTGCTTTATACTGCACAGGCAATGTTCAATCGGTAAATCAAGAGCTTTTACAATGTAAAAACGGTATTGCAGTATTAAATCATAGACATCTGCTACTGAGCCTGCTGAGGAGTTTTCAACAGGAAGAACACCATAATCTGCTTCACCGTTATTTACAGCTTCAAAAACTTCTGCAAAACTCCTATAAAATATAGGCTGACAATCTGGGAAAAGTTTTGTCGTAGCCTCATGGGAGTTTGAACCTACTATACCTTGTAAAGCTATTTTAACATCTTTAGTTTTATTTATCGAATTTTTTGCACTGCCTATCTCCTTACGGATTTCTTTACCCGAACCGATAATATCGTGCTGTAAGCCACGACTAAGTTCAAGAATATTCGAAAACAACAGTTGAGCGGCACAACCGAACTCTCCCCCTTGTTCTTCAACCTTATCAAGAATTTCCTGCTCTCTCTTTAAATTCATTATGGATGTATTAGTTGCTTTTTTATAATTGGCAACCTGTCTACTACATTCCATTCTCTTTTTAAATAATTCTATAAGCTGTGAATCTATATTGTCAATTTCTTTTCTGATTTCACTCAAATCCATTTATTTTTATCCTCCTTATAGCAAATTTATAAGAGCAATAGCCAAAGCAGACTCAATAACTACTGTTGCACGGGGGACAATACAGGGATCGTGTCTACCTTTTATAACAAGTTCTGTGTTACATTTTTGTGTCAGGTCAACAGTTTTTTGCTGTTTTGAAATAGATGGTGTGGGTTTAATCGCTGTGCGGAACAAAATTGGCATACCGTTAGTAATTCCACCTGTAATACCACCATTATTATTGGTAAGTGTTATTACATTACCGTTTTCATCATAAGAATACTGGTCGTTTGCCTGACTGCCAAGCATTTCTGTAATTGAAAATCCTGCACCAAATTCTATACCTTTAACCGCAGGAATACCAAATACTATTGAAGAAATAAGGTTTTCAACACCACCAAACATAGGATCACCTAAACCAGCAGGGACACCTGTTGCTACACATTCAACTACACCACCTGTGCTATCCTGATTTAAGCGTGCATCTTCTATATACTCACGCATATTACTCTCAACTTTACTGTCAATTACAGGAAAAGAAATTTTGTTTAACTTTTCAACAAGTTGACTATCAATACCAACAGGATTGAAAGGAGTGTCACACACCTTGCCTACCGAATAAATATGTGATGCTATCTTAATACCTTTTCTTGCAAGAATCTGCCTGCATATTGAACCTGCAAACACAATAGGTGCTGTTAATCTACCTGAAAAATGTCCGCCACCACGAATATCATTAAAACCGTTATATCGTATAAATCCGGGATAGTCACCATGACCGGGGCGTGGCGATGTAAGAAGATTGCCGTAATCACCTGAACGTGTATTGGTATTTTCTATTACTGCACATAGAGGTGTACCGGTAGTTGTATCATCAAGCATACCACTCATAATTACAGGAAAATCTTTTTCCAGACGTGGTGTAGCGGTTTTATCCTTACCTGGAGCACGTCTACCCATAAACATAAGCAACTGCTCCATATCTATTTTTTCACCGGCAGGCAAATCATCTATTATCACACCTATTCCCTTACCGTGGCTTTCACCGAAAATTGAAATCTTAACTTTTTTGCCCCAATATGATGACATAAGCTCTGCCTCCTTTTATATTTCTTCAATCTTTCCCATAATCTTCTTATAATCCTCAAAGAAGGCAGGATAAGATTTATTAATACTTTCTTTATCGGTAATTTCTATGAAGTTTGCAGACTTTTCAACTGCTATTGACATTGACATAACAATTCTATGGTCGTTATAACCTTCCACACAACCGCCATTTGCCTGACTAATACCATTTATAATCAAACCATCAGGCTTTTCAGTAACATCTACACCAATCTTTTTCAAACAAGTACAAATAGCATTAAGTCTGTCACTCTCTTTTATTCGTAGTCTTTCAGCACCGTAAATATTTGTTGTTCCCTCTGCAAAAGCGGCTGTAACAGCAAAAATAGGTACTAAATCAGGGATTTGTCTTGCATCAATTTCAATTCCCTTTAGTTTATCAGCAGTTACATTGATTTTATCACTATCTATTGTAACCTTTGCACCAAATCTTGAAAAAATCTCCATACAAGCCTTATCACCTTGAATTGAATCTGTACGCAAACCTTTCAAAGTAACATTTCCACCAAGGGCACCCGCTGCCATAAAAAATCCAGCCTGTGACCAATCTCCCTCGCAGATATAGTTACAAGGCTTATAACTTTGTCCACCTTTTATAAAGTAACCATAATCGGTAACTTCTACTTTAATTCCAAACTTAGCCATTGTACGGATAGTCATATTTATATAACCAACTGATTCCAAAGACGATGAAAGTACAATCTTAGAATCTTCATCCGTAAGAGGCAATGCGAGAAGCAAGCCTGTAATAAACTGAGAACTTACATCGCCCGGCACTGTAAATTCACCCGACTGTAATTTTCCATTAATTTTAAGGGGTAATCCCCCCTGTGTAATACACTGTACACCAGCTTTTGGCAGACAGTCAAGATAAATGCCTATTGGTCTTTGAGGTAATCTACCCTTGCCGATAAAGGTAGTGTTTACACCGCCTACTGCGGCAACAGGAATAAAGAAACGCAGTGTAGAACCCGACTCTCTGCAATTCAGTACAGCTTCTTTACTTGAAAACAGGTTTGTTCCGTCAACAGAGGCAGTATTTCCCTCAACGGTAATTTCCGCTCCCAAGGCTTTTGCACAATCAATAGTTGCTGAAATATCTTGTGACAAATCGACAGGTGATATAACGCTTTTTCCCTTTGAAAGTGCAGCACATAATATTGCACGGTGTACGTCACTTTTAGACGGTGGCAAAGTTACCTCTCCGTGAAAAACAGTTGGCATAACTCTTACACTGCTCATTTCATATCCTCCTCATTTAAAATATCCCTTTTATTTATTTCCTGTAACAAAACCAAGCATATCTGTTTTTTTAACAGGATATATTCTGCTTGAACCTATGTTGTCAAGTACAACTAATGAAATTGATGTGCTTGTGCTTTTTTTGTCGGCAAATGTACTTTTAACCATGCTTTCAACAGGCGTATCATCACTAACAGGAAGATTGTATTTTTGACAAAGAGCCTTAATTTTTTCAGCTGTTCCTTTTTCTGTAATTCCTGCCGCCTCACTTGCCTCAGTCATCATAACCATTCCCACAGCCACAGCCTGACCGTGAGAAATCCCCTCAAAATTGTGTTCTTTTTCAATAGCGTGGCCTAAAGTATGTCCAAAATTCAGTAATGCACGCTCTCCGTGGTCGTGTTCATCACGTTCTACAACATCACGTTTTATTTTAACACATTCGTATATAATATCTTCAATTATGTCTTTTACGTTATTTTCAGCAAGAGTATTGAATAACTCTTCATTTTTTATACAACCGTACTTTATAACCTCTCCCATACCATCTGCAAAAAAGTGATCAGTCAATGTATCAAGTGTATTAGGATCAATAAGAACTGTATTAGGTTGCCAAAACGCACCAACAAGGTTTTTACCTTGCGGTATATCAACACCTGTTTTTCCGCCGACAGAAGAATCCACCTGTGAAAGAAGTGATGTTGGTATCTGAACAAAATCTATGCCACGCAGATATGTAGCCGCTGCAAAACCTGACATATCACCTGTAACTCCTCCGCCAAGCGCAACAATAATATCACTGCGAGTCAAACCGTTGGTAACAAGTTCATTATACATAGCATAAATAGTATCTAACTTTTTGCTCTGCTCTCCTGCGGTAAATATAAAACTGAAAGTTTCAAATCCTGATTTTTCAAGGGAGTTAACAACTTTCTCTCCATAAATAGGAAAAACATTGCTATCTGAAATAATCATAGCTTTTTTTGCTTTTGACACTTTGCGGATATATTTCCCACAATTTTCAATTAATCCACGCTCAATTAATATATCGTAAGGTCGCCCTGTGGCAACGTGTATAGTTTTCATTCCTTTAGTTCCTCCTTAACAGTTCTTCCTGCGTGCAGTTGTTCATACAAGCTCTTACTGTCGCCATTAGCAATGCTGTTTCTGAGCCTTGAAAGATTATCAAGTAATGTATCAAGTTCAGCGGTTAAAGGCTCTTTATTTTCAAGAAACAATTCTGTCCAAAGTTCTGCATTTATTTTGGCAACTCTTGAAACATCTCTGTAACTACCTGCTGAAAAACCCTTGTGATTTTTGCACAATGGACTAAGCACATACGCACAGGCAAGCACATGAGGCACCTGTGATGTAAAGGCAATCATTCTGTCATGTACCTGAGGTGTAACAGTTGGAGTTTGAGTGAAACCTATTGAATGTACAAAATCCACCACAAAATTCACTGCACTATGAGGTGCATTACAAGGCACCATAATACAGGAAGCATTCTGAAATAAATCGGCATCAGATGCCTTAAAACCATTGTTTTCTTTTCCTGCCATAGGATGAGTTCCTACAAATGTAAAGCCGTATTTTTCAGAAAGCGCTACCATTTTAGGGCATATTTCACTTTTTATACCGCAAGTGTCAGTGACAATACATTCTTTATTTATATGTTCACCGTACTTTTCTACGAAATCAACCGCTGCCTTTGGATATGTACCCAAAATAAGCATATCTGCTGTTTCTAAATCTTCAATAGTTCCTTCTCTATCTATTGCACCACACTCAATAGCAAGTCTTATAGGCTCTTCACTACGATTTATTCCTATAACAGTATGATTAGTGTACTTTTTTATTGCCTTTGCATATGAACCACCAATTATGCCCAAACCGGAAATTACAATATTCATTTTGACACCTCATTACACCTAAAATACAGTTTTATTTGATTAATAATTAAATCTCTTTATCCAAAAGTAGTTTATAAATATCTTCTGCCGCTTGTAAAGGTGCTTTATTGGCATTTACAACATAATCAGCTGCCTTTTTATAAAGCGGAAATCTTTGATTATACATTTCTTCCATAACTTTATCCTTGTCAGGTCTTTGTAGTAATGGACGCTTTTTATCATTACGCAAGCGATATTTGATTGTATTAAGAGGAACATTAAGAAGAACTACTGTACAATTCTTTTTCAATGCCTGAACATTTCTTTCAAACAACAAGGTTCCTCCTCCTGCTGAAATAATACATCCCTGCTTTTCTGCAACTTCTTTCGATGCTAAATGTTCCAAATCTCTGAAATATTCTTCACCGTGTTCTGCAAAGATATTGCTTATAGTTGTTTTCTGCTGTTGTTCAATGTACTGGTCAAGGTCTATATACTCCATATCAGCAATCCTTGCAAGCTGTCTGCCAACTGTGGTTTTGCCACTTCCCATAAAGCCACAAAGCACTATATTCTTTTTTTCCAAGTTAATCACCAAATTTCGTTCAATTAAAAATTCTTTTTCAATTCTTCAGAAGCATCTATACAAAGTTGTTCAATATCTTTGATATCATATGTTGAACCATCCCAAATCTGATGAGAAACAACAGCTTGCCATACCAGCATAGCCATTCCGCCAACTGCCTTTTTACCCATTGATTTTGCAGTTTTTATCAACTTTGTTTCAAGAGGATTGTAAACAGCATCAAACACAGCATTACAATTCTTGATAATTTCTTCACCAACAGGCATAGCATCAACATTAGGATACATTCCCACCGGAGTTGCATTAATAAGCAAGTCAATATCTCTGTCTAGCTTTTCTATTCTCTCCAGATAACAAGTAGAAATGCTTGGATGAACTGTTTTTTCCATAATCTCACAAGCTAAAGATGCAACCATATGAATATCTTCGTGTCTTACAGCAATAGTAATGTCTGCACCAGCTTTGGCAGCTTCAAAAGCCATTGTTCTTGCTACACCGCCTGTACCTAAAATTACCACATTACCATCCAACTTAATGCCGTTTGCCTTTAAAGCCTGCAAAAAACCATCAGGGTCAGTTGTGTAACCTCTCCCCTGTGCATCAACAGTATTTACACTACCATACATTTCTGCTTTTTTGTCGAGGGATGATAAACTAGGAATAATTGCAGATTTATGTGGAATTGTTATATTAAAGCCGTCAAGTTTAGACAGCTTCTCTGCATAATCTACTGCGAGATTTTCTGGTTTAACATCGATTACTGAGTAATCAGCCTCAATTCCTGCAAGTTCAAACAATTTTTTATGAATAAATGGCGACATTGTATGACCTATTGGATGACCTATAACAGCGTATTCTTTTTTTGACATAGAAAAAACCTCAATTCATATTTTTTTAGTACAAGATAATCAAAATGGAAAAATATTTAAAAATTTTTCAAAATTATATTGACAAAGTTGCATTTTACCAATAATATAAGTCTGTACTTAAAATTTAGTTGTGTTGCAAGTAAAACACATTGGTATTATTGTACCAAAAAATGGCGACTTTGTCTACCGTAATACAAGCAATACACGCATTTTAATAAAACACAGGAGGAATTATTTATGGTACTAGAGAAAGTTAAGGCTATTTTAGCTGACCAGTTTGACGCTGAGGAAGATTCAATCACAGCAGAAACAACAATTCAGGATGATTTAGGTGCTGACTCTCTTGACGTTGTTGATCTACTGATGACAATCGAGGACGAGTTTGAGGTTGAGATTCCTGATACAGAGATTGAGAATCTTAAAACAGTTGGTGACCTTGTAAAGTATATTGAGGATAATAAGTAATTTTTTAACCTCTTTTTAAATTTCAGGGTTGTTAAAAGCCACACCACATTCATAAAGAATGTGGTGTGGCTTTTGTTCTTAACTATTTTTTATATAAATCTCTATATGTAATAAAAACAAAATATCACTTTAATACGAAACCTATTTTCTTCATAGCTTTGTCAACAGTACGCTGAGAAATTTTGCGTGCAATATCAGCAGATTTATCATAACATTCCTTAAGATAAGCTTTATCTTTTATGAACTGATTAAACTTCTCCTGAACAGGTCTTAACTCTTCAACCACAGCCTCTCCTACTGCTGTCTTGAAGTCACCATAGCCCTTGCCTTCAAATTCTTTCTCAATTTCTTCGTATGTTTTTCCTGTAATAGACGAATAAATTCCCATAAGGTTATTAATTCCGTCTTTTCCCTCTCCAAAACGAACACAAGCGTCACTATCTGTAATAGCACGTTTAAATTTTTTCATTATAACTTCAGGCTTATCAAGTACAGCAACATAAGAATTAGCATTTTCATCAGATTTGCTCATTTTTCTTGTAGGATCTTGCAAAGACATAATTCTTGCACCTGTTTTAGGAATATAACCATCAGGTACTTTAAACACGTTACCGTACACACCATTAAAGCGTTCTGCAATATTTCTTGTTAATTCAAGGTGCTGTTTCTGGTCTGCACCAACAGGAACAAGATCAGCCTGATATAACAAAATATCTGCTGCCATCAATGATGGATATGCAAAAAGTCCTGCATTAATGTTATCTGCGTGCTTTGCAGACTTATCTTTAAACTGTGTCATTCTTGAAAGTTCACCAAATTGTGTATAACAATTCAATATCCAAGCAAGTTCGGAATGTGTACTAACGTGACTTTGAATAAAGAATAAACTTTTCTCCAAATCCACACCACAGGCAAGCAAAAGTGCATAAGCCTCATAAATATTTTGTCTGAACTTTGCAGGCTCCTGCCTTACAGTAATTGCGTGTAGATCAGCCAAAGCATAGATGCAGTTATATTCATCCTGCAATTTTATCCAGTTTTTTAAAGCACCAAGATAGTTACCCAATGTAATATTACCTGTGGGCTGAATGGCACTGAATATTACTTTCTTTTTTTCTTGTTTTTGTTGTTCCATTTTATTTTTCCTCCTTACTGCAAAGCTCTTTTACAAGCTCTCCCAGAATTCTAACACCCTTTTCCAGTTGTTGGTCTGTTGGTGTTGAAAAGTTAACTCTGAAGGTATGACATTCATCATTTTCATCCGTCAGAAAGGCATTTCCGGGAACAACGCATACCTTCCTCTTAACAGCCTCTTTGCAAAAATCTACCATATCTATATAATCAGGTAGTTTGCACATTATAAATAATCCACCATCAATTTTATCGTAAGTTACATAAGGAGCCAGATGTTCATCCAGCAAATCCATCATAAACTGTGCCTTTTTTCTGTAAAGATTTCTCAATTTTTCAAGATGAGCTTCAAAATCATACTTGGTTATATATTCATAAGCAACCATCTGTGACCAAATGTTGGTATGAACATCTTGTCCTTGTTTGCATACAACCATTTTTTGTACTATGGGGGCAGGTGCAACACACCAACCTACACGCATACCAGGTGAAATAACCTTAGAAAAAGAACCAGCATAAATTACGATACCGTCTGTATCAAGAGATTTTATAGAGGGAACATACTCTCCTGAATAACGTAAATCACCATATGGGTTATCCTCAAGTATCAGCGTACCATACTTCTTCGCTAAATTGTAAACAGCCTTACGTTTTTCAAAGCTCATAGTCACACCTGATGGATTCTGAAAATTAGGGATAACATAAATAAATTTAATATTTTTCTCACTTTTCAGTTTTTCTTCAAGAATATCAATATTGATTCCATCAGATTCCACAGGTACACCAACCAGTTTGGCATTATATGAACGAAAAGAATTTAAGGAACCTATAAAACTTGGTGCCTCACATATAATAACATCGCCTTCATTACAAAGGGACTTTGTAGCCAAATCCATAATTTGCTGTGCTCCGGAAGTTATGATAAGCTCATCTTTCTCTGTTCCTATATTATGCTTTTCTTTCATATACTGCTTAAGATGATTTCTAAGAGGTATATAACCCTCTGTTACACTATATTGAAGTGCATCAATAGGATTTTCGTTCAGAAGTCTTGCAGAAATATCAGCAATTTCCTTGCTTGGAAAAGCATCCGGGGCAGGATTACCTGCCGAAAGCGACACAACTTGTGGATCAGAAGCATATTTAAAAATTTCTCTTATAGCTGATGGTTTCAGAGAGTTTACTCTATCACTGAAAATATATTCCATTTTTATTCACTCCAAATTGCATATTGTGTCCATTTTATCACACATATTATATTTATTCAATAATTATAATAATCTAATTCAAAAATTAAAAACAGTCTTTTCCTCTACTCTACAATTACTCGAAAAACTCTGTATCAAATACCTGCAAAAGATTTTTTACTGCTACAACTCCACTTGGAACTTCTCTGTCAGTACGATTTAACCATATTGTATTTATTCCTGCATCTCTTGCACCTTTGACATCACTTGTAAGAGAATCGCCAATATGTACTACTTCATTACTATTTAATCCAGCCTCAGATAAAGCAAGATTATAAATTTCAGTTCTTGGTTTATATGAACGTGCATCCTCACTTGTGACAATACCTGCTGGCTTAAAATCGTGATATTCAACAGCCTGAATAATATCATTTCTGTCTACATTTGAAACTATATATACAGGAACAAGGCATTTTTCAAAGAATTCTTTTGTGTCGTCGAAAACAGGGGGCTTAAGCCACTGTGAAAACATCAACTCACTTAATTTTTCAAGATTCTCAGTTGATTTAAACTTTAAAAGTGTTTCTTTTAAAGCAATACGCTCCAACTCACGCTGTGTAATAAAATTTTCTCCATATGATTTATTAACTGAATCCTGAAAGAACTTCCACCAATAAATACCTATCTCTGAAGGCTTAACAGCCTCTCCTGAATTATATATTCTCTTGGTAAGTTCACTGATCACTTCTGTATTTTCCTGAACTAAAGTACCATAAAAATCAATAAAAACAGCCTTTACCATATAAATTAACCTCCACTTTGATTCAATCGCAATCCAAAGCAAAAAATCCCATAAATTCTTCCACAGGTTCAACCTCACCACAAGTTGCATCTGCCAATGATTTTTTTAATATATCCAAATTAACAGGTGCTATATGAAAACTTATCTCAACTTCTGAACTAAAATCGCTGTTATCTATAAATCCTCCACACTGAGGAATAAGAGAAGACACCTTTCCATATTGATTATAATCACAAGTAAGGGTACAAACAGCACACTGTTGCATTGTTACTATATTCGATGCCTCTGTTGCTATTTTTGCACTGTGTGAATATGCTCTCACCAAACCTCCTGCACCCAATAAAACACCACCAAAATAGCGTGTCACTACCACAACTAAATCTGTTAGACTGCTTTTCACAAGAACATCCAACACAGGAACACCTGCGGTACCCTGAGGCTCTCCGTCATCAGAATATCGCTTTATCTGCCCTTCTCTTAAACAATAGGCATAAACATTGTGGCGAGCGTCCCAGTGCTTGGCTTTAATTTTATTTATGAATTCAAGTGCCTCTTCCTCAGTTGAAACCGGTTTGCAATATCCTATAAATCTTGAACGCTTTTCTATAAATTCGTCATTTGCCTCTTTCAGCACTGTTTTATAACTGTTGTCTGCCATAATGCACACACCTCTCATAAAAATCAATAAGCGACACAAGCATTGCTGTGTCGCTTAAGAAACAAAATCTTATTTGTTTTTGATGCCAAAACGCTTGTTAAATCTGTCAACACGTCCGCCTGTATCAACAAGCTTCTGCTTGCCAGTAAAGAAAGGATGACACTTTGAACAAATTTCAACACGGATGTTCTCCTTAGTTGAACCTGTTTCGATTACATTACCGCAGGCACAAGTAATTGTTGTCTGCTTGTAGTTAGGATGGATACCCTCTTTCATTATCGTTTCACCTCTTTCAGTTTATCCGTAATAACATTAGAATTGTATCATATCTATCTACAAAATGCAATAGTTTTTTCAGATTTTTTCATAATGTTGTTTTTCCTTAAAAAGCATTCATTATTCCTCTTTAGGCTTAGGTTTCAGCTTTGAAATCAGTGCTGTAAATTTCTCAGGTAGCTTGTCTATTCCGTAGAAAAGAAAACCTAACGCTATGAAAGCTATTGTGAGTGTTATAATAACAGAAACTGTTGTACCAACACCATTGGCATCTATATCCATAAAATTGTAAGGATATTTTCCGGTTGAACCTACTGTTCCTCCAAAAACCAAAACTACTACATATGTATAAATCATATAGAGATACGCAGGAACACACCACAAAAACGGGAAAAATACTTTATAATTTCCCTTTTTATCAAAAAGCAACCAGTCCAAAACTACCATAGCAGGCAATAAATAATGCAGAATGTTATCTGCAATAACTTCGTTGCCCGTAGGAATTTCACAATGATTCAAAATAAAGTGTGCTATAAGACCTGTAACACACATACTGAATGTCACCATTCCTTTAAGCCACGGTAACAAGCAAGTTTTTTCCTTTTGGTCATTATTTATATGCCAAAAGGATAGAACCAAAAAATATAACGTTGCGGCTATACTGCTCAGGTTTGTAAAATACTGAAAATGTACCATATCAATCTTTCCGGAAAAAACACCAAAATTCAACAACAAACCAAAAGTACCACACAAAGCTGTAAGTATTCTCCAAAATACCGCAACAGACTTGTAATTAATATACATATAAACCCTTCCTTTAATAATCATAGTAGCAATACATCTGATAATGTGATATAATCAATATAAAAGTGAACCATTTGAGGGAGTGATATTATGTACGGAAAATCTAACTGTGAACACTGTGCAAACTATGTTTTTGACGAAGAATGTGATTGCTATGTTTGTCAGATTAATCTCGACGAAGATGAAGTAGTAAAGTTTATGCAAAATACATTTGCTGACTGCCACTACTTTAAATTTTATGATGAATACAAAATGGTTAATAAACAAAATTAATCAACAGACAATCTGCTCTTTTTTAATACAGAATTTGTATTGCTAATATTATAAACACCTTAAACTCCGTTCTGTGGTACTACCTTTGAACGGAGTTTATCATTTATTTCATATTATTATACATTATTACATTCAACCAGTAACTTCTGAACCATATTTTTAATTTCTTCTGTGGCATTCTCAGTAGAAATATCACCTTTAAAAGATTTATCTCTGAAAGAAACTTCATAGCAATTTCTCTCAAGAGTTTTAGGGCTTATTACTACTCTTACCGGAACACCGAACAAGTCAGCATCTGCAAACATAAATCCCGGACGAACAGCTCTGTCATCATACAAAACTTCTATACCCATATCTGTAAGCTGGCTGTAAAGTGTTTCACAGGCATTTGTAACAACCTCGTCTTTAGCTCTTAAATTACATATTTCTACTTGCCATGGTGCAATAGATATTGGCCATATAGGGCCGTAATCGTCGTGGCTTTCTTCACAGATTGAAGCTGCAAGTCTTCCAACACCAATACCGTAACATCCCATAATAGGATTCTGTGCCTCACCTTTGTTGTCAAGGTATGTCATATCCATTGCTTTTGTATATTTTGTACCAAGCTGAAATATATTTCCTACCTCTATACCACGCTTAATTGTGATTACAGGCTTACCGCATACAGGACAAATTGCCCCCTCAAAAATCTTAGCAACATCTGCATAATCAACTTCACCAATATCACGACTAATATTGATTCCTGTATAGTGATAGTCCTCCTCATTTGCACCGCCTACAAGGCTATTGATACCCTTAAGTGACTGATCATATACAACTGTTGCTTTCTCTGTAAGACCAACAGGCCCAATAAACCCTGGAACAATGCCACATTCTTCCGTAACAATATCCTGTGCAGGGTGAATATCTTCACCAAGATAATTTCTCAACTTAGTTTCATTTACCTCAAGGTCACCACGAATAAATACAACTACATATTCATCATCAGAGTTCTTTTGATAAACAACAGCTTTGGCAAAAGCTTTATCATCTGCATTAAAAAACTTCTGCAAATCCTCGATAGTTTTAACACTGGGGGTATGCACTTTTTCAAGAGGTTTTATTTCACCTGATTCGTTATTAATAATACAAGGAGAAGCCTCCATATTTGCCTTAAAATCACACTCAGGACAAATAGCAAGAGAATCCTCACCAATATCTGTAAGTAACATAAATTCGTGAGAAACACTGCCACCCATCATACCACTGTCTGACTTAACAGAAATTACATTTTTGGCACCTGCACGCTTGAAGATACGCTCGTATGCTTTATGGCACTTTTCATAATATTCTTCAAGATCCTCTTGCGAGGTATGGAAAGAGTAAGCGTCCTTCATAGTAAATTCACGAACTCTGATTAGTCCGCCTCTTGAACGAGGTTCATCACGAAACTTCGTCTGTATCTGATAAATCATAAAAGGATAGTTTGCATATGACTGTGCTGTATCCTTAGCAAGATGAACAGCTGCTTCTTCGTGGGTCATACCAAGCACCATTTTATTTTTATTTCTGTCAGTAAATCTAGCCATTTCACTGCCAATGCTTGTATATCTTCCAGATTCTTCCCACAGCGAAGCAGGCATAACAACAGGGAACATAACCTCCT
Source organism: Acutalibacteraceae bacterium (assembly GCA_036309045.1). GTDB lineage: Bacteria > Bacillota > Clostridia > Oscillospirales > Acutalibacteraceae > CAG-964. Next base: position 15,199 of record JAXJUM010000032.1, on the reverse strand, counting down.
GACCATCTATCTTATCCATTTCTTCACGGATGATGTTTTCAATTTTCTTCGTAATCCTTTTTGTTGGCATAAACAAGGAATAAATACCATTAGCCATATATTTCATATATCCGCCACGAACCATCAGCTTATGGCTTTCGATCAAACAGTCAGAGGGAGCATTCTTAAATCTTTCACCCAAAAGTTTAGAAACTCTCATTGCAACATCTCCTTAAATATATACATAAATAATTATTTTATATCAATAAATTTTACCACCAACAGAGAAAAAAGTCAATTTTTATTGTTTATCTTAGAAATATAGAAGCAAATAAAATCCGCTTGATGTAGATTAATAAACATCAAACGGACTATATAATATAAAATTTATTGTACCTTTTCTTTCACAGCAGATTTGCTTGATTTTTCAGTATTTTCAGCATTTTCTTGCTTGTCATTGCGTACATATAGATTTGAGCCGTGCTTTACCTGAACTCCCTCGTATTTTAACTTAAACTGCACCTTACCATTAAATTTTATACTGCAATGGTCACAGTTAAATAATGCTCTGAAACTCTTGTTTTTTATCTGCCATCTGGTCAAACGTCTGCCCTTTTTTCCACAATTAGGACAAGTTGAATAAAATTGTTTTTTATCTATCAAAGGATTTGAAAAATCAGTAATAACAACATTTTTAAAGCAAATTCTGTTATAAAAAGATGCATCAGCTGTTCTTATAAACTTTTTAACTTTGTTTTCGTCATACAGTTTTGCAAAACATTTCCAGGAAAGAATACTGTCATCTAAAGCTCTATGGAGCTTATCACTGCCAAAATTTATACCAATAAGTTCTGCTGCTGTTGAAAGACCCATTTGTTTTGATGGATCTTCCCTTTCAAGACAGTTTTCACAATAACTTTGCAGATTTATATATTTATTTAAAAATGGTAAAGTTTTTGTTTTATTGTAATACTCATTATTTACAATAAGGGTTTGTATATCAGTAATACCCCAAGTGAGAATAACAGCATCCTTTGCAAAAATACTGAATTCTTTGATAACGTGGTTAAAGGTGTTATTTGTTTCTTCAAGCTCCTCAGTGTCAATATGAGTAAGCTCTTTTACTCTGCTACAAATTTTCTTACCAATCTGCGGTTTTATAAGCATAGAAAATTTATCAACAAGCTCCATACTGTCATTAATTCTTACAGCACCAAATTCAAAAATCTCGTTGATATATTTTTTTATTTTCTTACTGTATGAACCGTTCCATTCAAGATCTAAAATAACAAAATCCACTAATTATCAAATCCTTAATTGCATTTACCGTATATTCGTTAATTTATTACTTCTTTTTGCTTGCCTGCTTCATTCTTAATTCTTTGCTAAGAACTTTTTTTCTAAGACGTATATTCTGAGGTGTAACCTCTACCAACTCATCATCGGCAATAAACTCTAAAGATTGCTCAAGACTTAAAGGAGAACAAGGAGTCAGCTTGAGTGCATCATCTGAACCTGATGCACGAGTATTTGTAATATGCTTTTTCTTACAAACATTAACTGTTATATCTTCATTTTTAGGGCTTGCACCAACAATCATACCCTCGTATACAGGCACACCTGCTCCAAGGAAGAGTCTGCCTCTATCTTGTGCAGCAAACAAACCGTAGTTTGTAGTTTCACCTGTTTCGTGTGCTACAAGAGAACCCTGATGACGGCTGATAATTTCACCCTTGTATGGCTCATAATCTTCAAAAACATGATTCATTATGCCATTACCGTTTGTATCTGTCAAAAACTCACTACGATACCCCATAAGACCTCTTGCAGGTATACGAAATTCTATATGAGTTATGCCTGATTCTCTTGTACCCATATTTACAAGCTCTGCTTTACGAGTACCCAATTTTTCCATAACAGCACCAACATAAGCGTCTGGAACTTCAATTATAAGCATTTCAATAGGTTCACATTTTTTACCATCAATTTCCTTCATAATTACTGTTGGACGTGAAACTTGAAATTCATAATTCTGTCTTCTCATTGTTTCAATCAATACAGAAAGATGAAGTTCACCTCTACCTGATACTCTAAAAGTATCGGCTGAATCTGTTTCTTCTACACGCATCGCAACATTTGTTTCTACCTCTTTAAAAAGTCTGTCACGCAGATTTCTTGAAGTAACGTATTTACCCTCTTTTCCAGCAAAAGGAGAGTTATTAACCATAAACATCATAGACACAGTAGGCTCGTCAATCTTTACAAAAGGAAGTGCTTCAACTGTGTTAGGATCACAGGCTGTTTCACCTATATTAAGGTCAGTAATTCCAGATACACAAACAATATCACCAAGTTCAGCAGTTTCAGTTTCTACTCTTTTTAAGCCTTCAAACTGATACAGCTTCGCAATCTTTACATTTTTCTTGCCACCATCACGAGTACACAAAACAGCAGACTGTCCGCTTTTTACTGAGCCACGCTCTACTCTACCTATACCAATTCTTCCAACATAATCATCATAATCAATATTTGAGAACAATATCTGCATAGGTCCGTCAAGCTCACCTTTTGGAGGTTCTACCTCATTAATTATCGCTTCAAACAAAGGCTTCATATCTGTTCCGGGAATATCAGGATCAAGTGACGCATAACCATCTCTTCCAGAAGCATATATAACAGGGAACTCCAACTGATCTTCATCTGCACCTAAATCAATAAACAAATCCAAAACTTCGTCAACAACTTCCTGAGGTCTTGCACCAGGGCGGTCAACTTTGTTTACAACAACAACAGGCTTTTTTCCAAGTCCAAGTGCCTTTTTAAGAACAAAACGAGTTTGTGGCATACAACCCTCAAACGCATCTACCAATAACAAAACCCCATCTACCATCATAAGAATACGTTCTACTTCTCCACCAAAATCAGCGTGTCCCGGAGTATCAACAATATTAATTTTTATATCTTTATACATTACTGCTGTATTTTTAGATAAAATTGTAATACCACGCTCACGCTCAAGGTCATTAGAGTCCATTACTCTTTCAGCAACATTTTCATTTGCTCTGAATATACCGCTCTGACGTAAAAGTTGGTCTACCAAAGTTGTTTTTCCGTGGTCAACGTGTGCAATAATGGCTACATTTCTTAAGTTATCTCTTTGACCCATAAAAATCTCCCCTGTTTCTTTACATTCATTTAATTTTTAACAATTATAGATTATAACACATAAATATCCGATTATCAAACTATTATATCCTTATTTGTCAAAGTTTTGTAAACTGTAATAACTGCTTTTATTTTATCTGCAAATTATGTTGAATATGCTGTATTATACATTTCATTAATCAAGTTGAAAAACTTTCAAACTTTTTTACTCTAATTCAATAAACAGCACTGCAATAAATTTAAAAAATGGTAATCAAAATAAATTCACATTATATATTTGTAAAATTTAACTAAAAATAGATAAGCAATAACATTTTAACTTAATATCATTTACAAATAAATTGTTTTTTGTTATAATCAATATATAATATTTATAAAGGAACGGTATGTATGAGTATAACTAAAAAATTAATTTCAATTAGTCTTGCATCACTACTTGTAGCTTCCTGTACTATTACAGCTGGTGCAGAAAATAATACAACTTTCTCAAAAGAAAAACAAGAAAACATAATTACTTCACAAGCCGTACAGAAAAAAGTTGGTTCTTTAATAAAGAAAACTGAAATCCCCTCTGAGTCTATCAAAGTAAAAAGTAGCTTGCCAACAAAATACAGTAGTGTAGATAAAGGATACATAACTTCTGTTAAAAATCAAGGTTCACACAGCACTTGCTGGGCTTTTGCAGCTATGTCTGTAATGGAAACTTCTCTACTAAAAAATGGATACGGAACATATGATCTATCAGAAGAGCATCTGGACTCTTGGGCAACAGAACGTAGTGATGGTACAGGTTGGATAAGAAGTCTAAATGATGGTGCATTCTCAGACGCAGCTATGGGCTATCTGGCTTCCTGGCAGGGTGCCAGACTGGATTCTGATATTCCTTTCGGATATGCTACGAACAAAACTTTTGAACAAATAGATAAACTTGGAACAACAGAATATGGTGCAACAGATATAATAAAACTTCCCAATGATATTGCAACTATAAAAACAGCTATAATGGACTATGGTTCGGTGTCTGCAAACTTTTCGTCAAACAGCTTTTTCTTTAATCAGGATAATACAGCTGCATACGCTTACAAAACTTTCAGTAATCTTTCGCAGGTAGAAGGTCACGCAATTACAATAGTTGGATGGGATGACAATTATTCAAAAACAAATTTCAAAACTGGTTACCAGCCAACAAAAAATGGTGCCTGGCTTTGTAAGAATAGCTGGGGAGACTATAACAGCCTTAATGGTTACTTCTGGATTTCTTATGAAGATAAATATCTCTTCAGCGATGTTTTAAGTACCGCATTCACTATTAAAGATTTTATTAAAATAGATGAAAACACAAAGCTATATCAAGTTGAAGAATACGGTGCAACTTATGATTTTAACTTAACTTCTGATAATAATGGAGTTACAGAGGATGTTGAAAATATTATATATATAAACAAATTTGATTTTACTGAACGTTATTCAAACCTTGAAAGCGTTATGTTTGAAACAATATCTGTTGGTGCTGAATATACAGTATATTTTATTCCTCTTAACAAGTCTGGCGAACCAATATCTGATGAAAGCAAATGGACTGAATTATCCACAGGTATAGTTGATTATAGTGGATATATAAATGCTGATACGAATTACACCCTTCCATACAGTGAGGGAGCAATAGGTGTAAAAATAGATGGAACAAAAAATGGTGTTCAAAGCACATTAGGCTGTGATGAGTGGCTTTCAGACTCTGACGGAAACTATATATTTATTCCTGACACTGTAAAAAATGTCAGCTATATGAAATTAAATGGAGATATTGTTGAGCTTTCTGATTTTTATAATACTTATTTCTCAGATGATATAGGTTCTAACTTTGTTATCAAAGCTATAACAACTTCTGATCAAGGTATAAAAAAATATGATGTTAATAACGATGGAAAAATATCATTGATCGATGCAGTTATTATTCAACGCTATTTAATAAACGCATATAAATTAAACAGAAATCAGACTTTTTCAGCAGATGTTGATGAAAATGGAACTGTAACTTTATCTGATGCTGTTCGTATTCAAAAATCTCTTTTATTATGATTGAGAAATCCAATATAATTTTCTAAGTAAAACACACTGTACATAGGCTATTTAGCTTTAATATACAGTGTGTTTTTTATACATATTTTTTGATACTTCTTCATACTAATCTTCATTTAAACAGTATATAAAATCCACTGTTTAATAGCTATGAAGCAGCATTGAAGATTTAGGAGACGTGCTGTGCCTAGCATAGTATAGCCTGTATAACAAGTGTACCCTATTTAAAAACTTTCCAAGTTTTTAAATAGGGTTAGTATCACTTCTTTATCTTTCCTACAAATTTAGAATAACGTTCCTTACCTAAAATCAACTTTATCATACGATTAGGGATATGAATTATAAAATCAATAATCTTGGTATACTTGTATACCAAAGCACGTCTATTTTTTTCAAAATTACTTTCATTTTCATTCCAAGTAGCATCACAGTGATGAATTGAATATGTTTTTGAAGTTTTTCTCAGTGATCTGGTCCACGCATCTAAAGGTGAAAAATATTCAATCGGATATACTGCAACCCCTGCAATCTCCTGATAACTATTATCAGCCTTAAGACCATTCTCAAACAACCACTGACTATTTCTATGAGGACAAGTCCACAAATCAAATTCCCCATTCTCTTTAATAAAAGGAATATCAGCATAATCATCGATCATTCTTTTCAAAACAGGATGTCCCTTTACAGCACCAAAGCCGGCACCGGTATTCACCTGAAAACCTGGTTGTCTGCCTATAAAGAAATCGTGAACAAGCAATTCATCCCAAGGCTTTATCAATTCAACATCAGTATCCAGATAAATTCCACCATTATTATATATAATAATAAGGCGAGCATAATCGGTGGCAAATGCCCATTTTTTAGCTTCATAAGCCTGCTTGCAGTATAAATTATCCTTTATTGGAAAATTATCCTCATTCCATTCTATTATTTCATAATCAGGACAATATTTTTTCCAGCTTTCAATACATTTTAATACAGATTTAGGTTTAGGGTTACGTCCAAACCAACAATAATGTATAACCTTTGGTATCATAAAATTCACTTCCAAACATATGTAATATAATTATTTTTTTTTGCTAAATAAAGATATAATCTTTTTAAATATAAAATAACATTTCATAAATAAAGGAAATGCAGTTTCATAATACCACATATTTTCGCTTATAGATACTCCACAATAATTAGATTTAAAAATAAGCAATTTGGCTAATTTATGTTTCAATTTACGTGCATACTTTTTTCCTTCGGGTAATTTATGCAACTGCTCTATATGGTATGTATAATAATACATCAACCTCTTTAGTGCAGCACGAATATTTTTATCATCATTAATTTTTTTGAAAAATTCTAATTGTTCTTCCCCTGCTTCTACTTCATCAAGCTTTCTAAGGTGATATTCGGAATGCATTACACTATCTTCATTTTGATAGTAAAAATATAATTCAGCGTCAATATATATAATTTTTTTTGCTTCATATAATAATTTGTATATCAAAAAAACATCTTCATATAATTTATTAACAGGAAATCTATAATTAATAAACAGGCTTTTGTGAAAAAGCTTGCACACAGGCATATTAACCAGTCGGCTAAACTCAGCATAAAATTCTAAAGAATCATAACACTTACAATTAAGTTTAACTTTATCAAATGATTCAGAATAGCTATCTACCTTAACTATATCACAAATTGACATAAGAGCGTCATCAGAATACTTTAATGCAGAAAACATAAGTTCTAACATATTAGGATGAATCCAGTCATCAGCATCAACAAATATTATCCATTGACTTTCACTATGAGAAACAACCCAATCTATGCCTACATTTCGTGCAGCTGCTGCACCACAATTTTCTTGATGAAATACGATTATCCTGCTATCCGTTTTAGCATACTCATCACAAAGATCTCCACTATTATCAGGACTGCCATCATCTACCAAAATCAATTCAAAATTTGTAAAGGTTTGAGATAATATACTTTTAATACAACGATGAAGATATTTTTCTACTTTATATACCGGAACAATAATACTAATTTGAGGCAAAAAAATCACTCACACTTCTTTATAAATTTATTCTTTAAGCTATTTAATATCCAGTAAATTTGCATCTGCTTTGGATAAGCTAATTCATAAACCCATTCGTTGCCTTTAATCGGAAAATCATTACAGATTTTTTTATATTTTCTAATATTCTTTTTTAATGATTTTCTTAAAATTGGTTCATATCTTAATCTGTTTTCTTCAGAAACTTGAGTTTTCAATTTTATTAGTTGTGCACAAATAAAACGTATTAAATTATCAAAATCAAATTTTAAAATTCTATCATTACCTAAATTTTTAAAATACTCCACTCTTTCTTCATATGCTTCAAGAGCATCCAATCTTCTGGGAGACCACGATGAATTCATAATACTTTCCGAATTAACAAAGTAAAAATACATCTCTGCTTCTATGACAGCTACATTATCAAATTGAAATAATATCTTATACGTCGTAAACTCATCTTCGTGCAATTTACCAACAGGATAACGGAGAGATTTAAAACATTCCTTTTTGTATAATTTTCCCCACGCCACAACAGCATTGACATTATGATTTATGAAAAAATCCTCTACATTACAAACTTTAGCATTAAATTTTTCAGATAGTATATTATTACATACTTCACCCTCAGTCTGCATATATCCACAAATACTGACAGGTAATTTCAAATCAGTTGCGGCATTTAAAAGCACTTCAAGATAACGTGGATATATCCAGTCATCACTATCGATAAAGGTAATCCACTGGCTGTTGCTGTTTGCAAATGCCCAATCAATACCCGTATTACGTGCTGCTGACAACCCAGCATTTTCTTGATGTATAACGTGAATACGTTTATCATTTTTTGCATACTCTTCGCAAATATCTCCACAACTATCAGGACTACCGTCATCAACCAAAATCAATTCAAAATCAGTAAAGGTTTGTGCTATAATGCTATCTACACAACGTGAAAGATATTTTTCTACTTTATACACTGGAACTACTACACTTATTAACATTTAGATTTCACAACCTCTGCAAATTTATCAAAATATGGCTTAAGCGGTAAATTGTCAAATTGACAATTTTTCATTGATATCAACTCCGGAGCATAACGCTCTACATCTTTTATATCTTCCACATACTTAATATATGGAAGATAACTAATCCATTTATATGTACCTGATACCTTATGATTATAGTTGCTGAAAACAACACAAGGAGTTCCTGTAATTGCTGAAAAAATCATACCATGAAGTCGGTCAGTAATAACCAGCTCTGCCTTTGTAAATTCATTCATCTTAGAACGTACACAATCCGCTCTGTTATATTTATTAACATCATAATCAGAATACATATCTGTTTTTCTATATTCATAACTGTTATTTTTTAAATATTCTTCTATGTACATTCTATCTTCATCAGTTAATGTCTTTTCAGCATCGCTTCGCATACAAAGTAAAACACCGTTTCTATTATGCGGTGTTACACCAAAAGTTTCCATAGTAGCAGATAAAACAATATCAGGTGTCAGCAAAATATCAGTTTTAGGATACAATGTCTTCATTATCTCATTAGATTTTTCTTCTCTGGCAACCAGTGTTAAACCGTAACGTTCATTATAAATCTGAATTGACTTTTCTTCAGCTGTTTTTCCCTCATCATTATCTGTATAATGAATAGTCTGAGGAAAAATCACCAAAGGATTGTGTGGTAAATCCTCCATAAACTTGTAGCGGAATAATTCTTCGTCATACCACTGATTCCCCATATTTCCGCCGCCTATACCACAAATAAAATTCTTACAACCAATACATTTAACTAACTGCTCGTAATCCTGATTATATTCAGGTACCGTTATTTCCTTAATTCTATTGGATGGAATTCCACAGGATTCTAAAAATTTCATCTCGGCAATCGCAATAGCACTATCCCCCAAATTTTTATATTCAGGTGTTCCTATTACATACACTTTTTTTCCTATTGGAAAAGAAAAGTATTTCCAATTATTTATTTTATGTTTTGCAGCAACTAACTTATCGTGTAAGCTTCCATGAAATTTACGCAAGGGAAACAAAATACCATCTTTATTTTCCATAACAGTACTCCTTCCTACGACTATTTTCCACGGTTAATTATCCTATACTTCACACTAGATAATTTTCTCCTGATTTTGAGACATTTTTCTCTGGCAATAATTTTATTTTTATAAAAGGTACTATATTCTTTATTGCTTTCACAAAGTTTACTGCTCATAAATGACTTCATCTTAGGTGTAAGCCATTCTGAACCATCACTGCAAACTCTGTTTCTAACCTGTGCGTATGTTGGAGTATTCAATTCCGGTATATCACCAAGTGTAAGAAAAGCATGACCATTGTAACAATGAGGTAACTCACATTTATATCCAACAGCCTCAAAATTTATTGGACTTTCTATATCCTGATATATATTTCCTAGTTCCTTACCAAAATAACATTGTGACAATCTGCCTGTATTTAAATTTAGATACACACTCCAGTCTCCGGCATAACAAAATTCTTTTCTTTTCTTATAAAAAATTGTAGTTTTAAAATTAAACAAATCTGACTGAAACTCTCCCCAAATTTCTTTAAATTTATCAAAACTATAATTGCTTAAAACGTCTATACCTTTTGTTCTGTCATCTCTTGCAATAGTAACATGGCACAAAGTTCCTAGGTTCTCTATACATACATTCTTCAATTCGTCAATGTACGGTACAAGCTCATCAGAAGGCGTAACTTCAACTGTAAAAGACACCCCAACGCTTTTCATCAAATTTATGTTTGAGAAAAATTTTTCTAATAAATTCAATCTTTTAAATTCAAGATAATGAAACGAGAATTTAATAACAAGATGTTCTAGTAATTCCAGTGGCCACGTGGCAATTTCTTGAAACCTTTTATCCAACGTTCCATTGGTTACTAACATAATATAATGTCCTTCTTGAAGAAGTTCCTTAACAACAGGCAGAACCTCACCTGAAAGTAATGTTTCTCCTCCTGCACAGAAATTCAATAAACATGTTCCACCTAAACGTTCTTTAGATAAAGCTTTTCTTATGATTTCCTTACTATGCTCGAATTTTGCTAATTTATTATTAAATTTTCTTTTCTGTGCAATATAGCAATAATGGCACCGCAAATTACATGTTTCTGTAGGTATATAACACTCAACATAACGCTTAATTTTATCCATATCAACTCACCACCCTATTCTCTGAATTATCTTTAATTAATAAATCATCACAATAAAAATGTCCCCAGTACTTTTTCTTCCATTCCATATTATTATTAAATCCTACCACTGTATCAATCTCAAAGCAATATACATCTTTTAGCCCATCCAAATTGCAATTAACACCATACTGGTCCACCTCGTAAAAAACGAAACTAAGCGTATATCTTCCTGGAACCAGTCTTGAAGTATCCAGAGTAAAATCTAATGTTCCGGCTTCGCCCTTACTAATACAGAAACTTTTTCTATTGGTAGACATTGTGACAGGTGATGCATCCACAGATTTTATAATTATTCTAAGATAGGCATCATTCACCTTACGTTTACTGCTATACGTCATTCTGCCTTCAATCCTGCTTCCAACACTGAAAACACCTGTATCACTATTTAGAACATCAAAAAAATTCATAGTTACATAAGGATTAGCAAATTCAGGATCTCTATGCATATCTGTTAGTTCTATATGAGGCTCTGATGTACTTCTTGAACCAAGATAAACTTCAATAGCCTCCTCAACACTGCCTTGAAATACAACTTTACCTTTATTAAGAACAATACATCTGTCACAAAGTTGCCTGATTGTATTCATATTATGGCTTACATATAAAACTGTACGGCCTTCCTTTTTGGCAACATCTCGCATTTTGTCAAGACATTTTTTCTGAAAAGCCATATCACCAACTGCAAGTACTTCATCCATAATCATAATTTCTGAATCAAGATGAGCCGCTACACTAAACGCAAGCTTTACATACATACCACTGGAGTATCTTTTTACAGGCGTATCAATAAACTCTCTTACCTCAGAAAATTCTATAATCTGTTCCATTTTAGCATCTATCTCAGCTTTAGTCATACCAAGAATAGCACCATTCATATATACGTTTTCTCTACCGGTTAATTCAGGACTAAACCCTGTACCAACCTCCAGCATAGATGCAATTCTTCCGTAAATATCTATTTCACCTTCGGTTGGTGCTGTAACCCTCGACAATAGCTTAAGTAGGGTACTTTTTCCCGCACCGTTTCCTCCGATAATGCCAACTGCTTCACCTTTATAAATTGTAAGGTCTATACCATTTAAAGCCATAAATGTTTTTCCGTTACTTCGTTGATCTTCACCTATTTTGGTATTAGGATCTTCTTTACCTCTTACACGTGCCCACCAACTTTGTAGATCAGCTTGTAAGGTTCCTCCTCCAATCTGACCCAGCTTATACATTTTTTTAACATTGGATACCTTTATGGCAATTTCTTTGTTATTTTCAATACTCATTTTGCACCTCACACTGTATCCATAAAGTTTCTTTCAACACGATTAAACATCATAATACCAATAACTGCTACTAGAATTGTAAATATCCATGATATAGTAAGACAAACAAAGTCTATTTCTCCCTTTCCCAGAACAGCATATCTAAAAAGTTCCACAGTAGGTGTTACAGGATTCAGCATAACTAGCTTTTTGATGATTCCATCTCCAAGCTGTGAAATTGGATAAACAACAGGTGTAGCATACATCCACAGTTGAACACCAAATCCAACCAAAATAGACAAGTCACGGTATTTAGTTGTCATACTTGAAACAATAATACCAAATCCAAGTCCCATAATTCCCAGATGAATCAACATAACGGGAATAAACAACCAAGCAAGCCAATTTGGTGAAACTGTTCCTGTAATTACAAAATAAACCAAAAAGGCTAACACCAAAATCATTTGAACACCAAAACGCACCATTGCTGAAAGTACATTGGATATCGGGGTTGTCAATCTTGGAAAATAAACCTTACCAAATACCCCTGCATTTCCTGTAAAGGTTGCGGCATTAGATGTTACACAGGAAGAAAAAAATGTCCAAATAGCATTTGTACATAAATAAAATAAAATCTGCGGTACACCATCTGTATCCATACCTGCAATTCCGCCAAATACAAAAGTATAAATCAAACTGGTCAAAAATGGATTTATAAATATCCACGCAGGTCCCAAAACTGTCTGTTTATATGTCAAAACAAATGACCTTTTAGTGAACATTATGATTAAATCTCGATATTTCCACACTTCTTTTAATTTTAGGTCAAAAAATTTATGCTTTGACGATATATGTGTGTGATATAATTCTTTGGTTTGTGTTGTGCTCATTTTTTTCTCCTTCCGAACAATTAAGAACTAAATTACATTTAATTCTTAAAATAAATCAGTTGATATTTTAAAATTCTCAATCTGCTACTGGCAAGTAAAACAACAAATTGATAAAAAGCATAAAAATACAGTATAAGTCAAAATTCCAAAACAGAAGCTCGACAAATACTACTCCAGAAATTCTACCATATATTCATAATTAATTCAAGAAATAGTGTGGGATTTATAAATCTCCTATTTTTTATTCAAAATCATCTTCTAAAAATCCAACTATTTTTACATTTTGGATAATTTTTTTGCTATATTTTCAATCTGGCGAATTACTTTCAATGTAAAGGATAAAATAAAATTGATAGAGGTGATGATTATGAATATTCGGACTGACTTGGCATTGGAAGCTAAAGAAATCGCCGGCAACTGCTCAGGAGGAGTAAAACTGAGTTCTCGTAATTTTTCAAATATGAAAGTTACAAAAATAAAGATAACCGATCAAGAGGGTGCTAAAGAACTAGGCAAAGAAATTGGCACATATATAACAGTGGAATTTCCGAGTCTATCAAATGTTTTCAACAATACAGATTCAAGAATTGAAATAATTGGAGAATATATAAGAGAGCTATTACCGGAAAACGGCACTATAATGGTTGTTGGACTTGGAAATCTTAATATTACTCCTGACGCACTAGGTCCAAAAAGTACAAATAAAATTCTTGCAACACGGCATATTACAGGAGAACTCGCAAAACAAACAGGATTAGATAAATTACGCAGTGTAGCTGTGATTGCACCTGGTGTACTCGGACAAACAGGAGTAGAAACAGGAGAACTTGTTTTAAGCGTTGCAAAAAAAATAAAACCCAATGCAATTATAGCTATTGATGCACTTGCCTCAAGACGACTTGAACGTTTAGGATGTACTCTTCAAATTTCCAACACAGGTATTTCACCCGGTGCAGGAGTTGGTAATAAACGCTGTGCAATCAATGAACAGACAACAGGAGTTCCTGTAATAGCTATTGGTATACCAACTGTTGTAGATGCATTTACACTTGCAAGAGATATTATGCCTGATTATATATTTGAAAATGAAATCCGAAATGAAGTATGTCCTCATGGAGAAATGATGGTAGTTACCCCCAGAGAAATAGATCTTATGATTGATCGTGGGGCACAACTTATAAGTCTTTCTGTAAACAGTGCACTACATCATAATTTTAATCTTTCTGACCTTATATCTCTTATGAGTTAAATACCAAAAAATCACTATAAACTGCATAAAAGTAAATATTTATCATATATATTATATAAGATAAATAGCATATTTAGATACAGCTTTTGGAGGCACACGGTGATGAACAAGTTTAATGGCAACAAAATGATAAACTTATTTGCCACACTTCTTGCAGGTGTGCTTACAATAATATCTGTTATATGTACATTTTCAAGAGTAAATGATGTAAACGGAGGTTTATCAGTTCAAATACTCGCTTCATCACTGTCTATGCCACAGGGAGTTGTTTCTGTAAGTGCAACTAAACCAACCGAGAAAGAAAATGATGAAAAGAGCGTTGAAGCCTCCGCAACACAAACCACATCAGCTACAATCGCCAGTGATACAAAAAACATTATTACAGATGATGAATCACAGTACAGTGGTGATAAATTCCCTGTAATCGAACAGCAATTCGGAAGTTCAGGAAATGAGTATGATAATTTTTCGGTGAAAAACACTACTGATTATGATATTGATTATGAACATTTTCTCTCCTCAAACCTGGGATTCGAAATAACTGACACAGAAAATCCACAGGTTCTTATTGTACATACACATACCACAGAATCTTACCTTATAAATGATAACGGCTATTACTTTACAGATTATCCTTTCAGAACTGAAGATTCTCAACGCAATATGGTTGCAGTTGGAGAAAAAATAGTTAATTCTCTAAAGAAAAATGGTATTGGTGCAGTTCACGCAACCGAGATACACGACCGTACATATACAGGTTCTTACAGCAGAAGTGAAGAAACTATTTACAAGTATTTAGAAGAATATCCTGATATTAAAGTTATACTGGATATTCATAGAGATGCAGTTGGCTACGATGACGAGCGTGGAAAATATAAACCAACTTTTACATATAACGGCAAAAAAGCCGCTCAGATAATGATTATGAGTGGTTATGACCCCAACAACAACTATGGATTAGGACACTGGGAGGAAAATCTAACTTTTGCACTTAAAATACAACAAAAAGCAGAATCACTTTATCCCGGAATGACACGTCCACTTTATTTTGGCGATTTCGCTTATAATATGTTCATAAATAATGGTTCTTTGTTAATTGAAATTGGTACAGAAACCAATACACTTTCCGAAGCAGAATATACAGGTGAATTACTTGGAAATGTAATAGCTAAGGTACTTAAAGAAGGCTAAAACACTATATTATTATACTAACCTTCATTTAAACACTGGAAAAAGCCAGTGTTTGATAGTTACGTTAGTAGCGTTGAAGATTGTATGAGATGCATTGTGCA
>JAXJUM010000031.1:0-12196 GCA_036309045.1 Acutalibacteraceae bacterium | reverse complement strand
GAGTGCTATTGTATAGACTTATAATCTATCCATACTGGATTTTAAAACGTTTTACCTCGTGTCCTTTCCAATTTCCGTCTTTGCTTATAATCTATCCATACTGGATTTTAAAAAATCAATGTAAAGTATTTAAGTCAAGATATTTCATCTTATAATTTATCCATACTGGATTTTAAAATAAAGCAAGATGTAATAATACAGCAAGGTGAGCCTACTTATAATCTGTCCATACTGGATTTTAAAATTTTGTTTTTAGCCTCGATAAGAGCCTTTAAAAACCTTATAATCTATCCATACTGGATTTTAAAAATAATGCCAATGCGGCTGTTGAGTTGTTTAGCTATACTTATAATCTATCCATACTGGATTTTAAAAAGCTTTTTAACAAATATGATTAGCCGACTAAAAACTCTTATAATCTATCCATACTGGATTTTAAATGTGATTTGCTCGCTTTTGAAATTGCTCCCTTTGTACTTATAATCTATCCATACTGGATTTTAAAAGGTGATCCGGGAATAGATGTGACTTCCTATCCAGGCTTATAATCTATCCATACTGGATTTTAAAACCAGATGCTGACTGTGTTGATATTATTTCTGACATTCTTATAATCTATCCATACTGGATTTTAAACCAAAAACTGTTACAGGCTCAAAAATGTTACGTCTAACTTATAATCTATCCATACTGGATTTTAAACCCATACTGGATTTTAAACATTTACTTATATAAACAACTTATAATCTATCCATACTGGATTTTAAACTTTTCATATTCAGTTGTTAAAATTATGCTTTCTTGCTTATAATCTATCCATACTGGATTTTAAAGCATCACCATTTAGAATTAAATTAAGGGCAAGGTTTGCCTTATAATCTATCCATACTGGATTTTAAATCTGTGAAACGCTTTGCAACGTATTCTTCAAAATCTCCTTATAATCTATCTATACTGGATTTTAAACAGCCGTTGTAAATTTCTCTTTGAACCAATTTGCAACCTTATAATCTATCTATACTGGATTTTAAAGTTTTTATTATACAATAGTTCTTTTCGGGCTATTGACTCTTATAATCTATCCATACTGGATTTTAAAGCACCTAAAAGCAACAAAATCAGAGATAGCTAATTACTTATAATCTATCCATACTGGATTTTAAATACATTGACACTCAACTTGAAGCCTTGCACAACGAACGCTTATAATCTATCCATACTGGATTTTAAATGAACTGAAATCACGGCTATTAAAAATCGTACCACTTCTTATAATCTATCCATACTGGATTTTAAATAAAAAGGCGTGAATATGACAACTGCGTTTCTCCAACTTATAATCTATCCATACTGGATTTTAAATTAGTCATTTCAAGCACCCATTTACACGCATTGTGTCTACTTATAATCTATCCATACTGGATTTTAAAGTTCTAATTGTTCTTTAGTATTTTCACATAATAACTCTTATAATCTATCCATACTGGATTTTAAACGATTTTTGGGCATTTTTAGTATTTAGTGATACCAACTTATAATCTATCTATACTGGATTTTAAAGCAAAATTTTCTGGATTAGTATTTTTTCAAAGTCAGCTTATACTTATAATAGATCGGTTCGATAAACTGATTTTAATAAATGTTTTTCTCCCGATTTCATACTTTCACATATTGTATTTTTGGAAACACTGTAATCAAAAACTATATTTTCCATAATGGTTGATTTTTCAAGAACACTGAGTTCAGGTTGATGTTATCCTCTTAAATGTTCTTATATATGCCTCTTATGAAATTTTCAGCTTTTTAAAGGTATTCTTTTGGACACGAAATAATTTTAATAATCCTTTTTTAGCCTACTTATTCTTTCTTTGTTATTCATTGAAACATCATCAACTCAATTATATTTATTTTGAGGTACTGAACAAGTCTACTAATATAATGGTATAATTATAAAATGCCTATGCATAGTTTTTACTGAGGTGTTTAAGGTGAAAACAAAAATTATTTTTGAAAGTAAAAATAAAAATGCAAAGCAAAAAATTCTATGTAAAGAGTTTGAAAATGAAATTAAGAAATCTATCTTGTTCATACTCAAAGAACAAAGCTATCTTACTCAAAGTCAGTACGAAGAATGTATAAAAAGAATGTGATAAAATACAGAGTGGCAATATTATTAGTTGTCACTCTGGAATTTTATCTGGAAATTATGAAAATAAATAATATATTTATTTTATCAAAGGAGGTATTGAAATGTTAAATAACTTTGAAAACGAAGTCAAAAGGGTTGTGGCTTATTGTCGAGTGTCAACCGATAAATTTGACCAAGCAAATTCACTTGAAAGTCAACAGAGATATTTCAATGAGTATATAAAGCGTAATTCTCTATGGGAGCTCTACGAAATATATATTGATGAGGGTATCAGCGGAACAAGTACAAAGAAGCGAACATCATTCAACAGAATGATTGAAGATGCGAAAGCTAAAAAATTTGATTTGATAATCACAAAAGAAATCAGCAGATTTGCCCGTAATACACTCGACAGTATCGGTTACACAAGAGAACTGAAAAGTTATGGTATTGGTGTAATTTTTATGAACGACAACATAAACACGCTCGATGCTGATGCAGAACTTCGCCTGACAATTATGTCATCAATAGCTCAAGAAGAAAGCAGAAAAACCTCCGACAGAGTGAAGTGGGGACAACGTAGAATGATGGAGCAGGGTGTTGTGTTTGGCAGAGATATGCTTGGCTATGATGTTAGAGGTGGTAAGCTATACATCAATGAAGAGGGTGCTGAAACAGTCAAACTAATTTATCATAAGTTTCTTGACGAGGGAAAAGGTACTCATATTATAGCCAAAGAACTTCGTGAAGCAGGTATTAAAACTTCAACTTATATGAAGGATTGGTCATACACGGTTATTCTGCGAATTCTCAAAAATGAAAAATATTGCGGTGATTTGATTCAGCAGAAAAGCTACACACCCGATTATCTATCTCACAACAAAAAATATAATAAAGGTGAAGTTGAATATGTTACAATTCTAAATCATCACAAGCCTATAATCTCAAGAGAAACTTTTGAAGCTACACAAAGAGAAATTGAACGCAGAAAAAACTTATACGGGGCAAAAAATGGATTTGCAAATCGCTATGCTATGTCAGGAAAAATAATTTGTGGAGAGTGCGGTTCAACCTTTGTTCATCGTAAAAAGAATTCATCAAACGGCAATCAAAACGAAAGCTGGGCATGTATTCAGTATCAGAAATACGGCATAGAGCATACGAATAAGAACAATGAAAAAATCGGTTGCTCGAATGTTTCAATCAACGAAAAAGATATTCGTTTAATCCTGCAATACGTCCTTGCGGATGCACTAACAGATCGAAAAAAAATAATTGAAAGTGTACTTTCAATCGTTTCAAATGTTTTGAAATCAGACTACGGCAAAAATAATCTAACCTACTTTACAAATAAACTTCAGAAGATAGAAAACAAAAAGCAGAAGCTGCTTGATATGTGTCTGTCGGGAGATGTCGAAATCTCTGATTATCACAAAGCTTGTGAAAGACTGAAATCTGAGTATGACAACTTATCAGAAAAATTGCAAAAAGAAAAAGCTCACAACTATATGTTTACGAACAAAGAAAAAATAATTGAGGAAATCAAAAATTATGTAAATTTACTCACCATAGGTGAAGAATGGAGTGATACATTCTACCGTAACATAGTCGAAAAAATTGTAGTCAATAAAAACCGTGAAATTGATATTCACCTAAAGCTAATTCCTAATAAGTGGAATGCAAAAATTCTTTGTGGAAAGGCTGAGATTGATAGCTATAATCAAAATTTTGTCAACTGAGAAGCCTCTGAGCCTATATCTGTCAATACCGCTTTTAATTCTGGGTATGGCATTGAATATCGTTGAGATAAATATCTCAATGAAGCACCTAATTCACCGTCTGGACCACCGTACTGAGAAGAAATAATTTGTGCCATCTTTGCATTTGGATTTTTTATGTTTACAGGAAATTGTAAACGTTTTTCATATTGCCACATCTGTCAACACTCCTTTTCTAATGCTGAATCCCAAGGCCAAGGATTTGAAATCCATTGCCATCTGTTACCTTCTTCACTTGATAGAGTAAGAGGACCGAAAAGGCGTTCATATTCGTTTCTCAATTCACGGGATTTTGTTTCATATTCTTCTATTTTTTTTGTTATATTTGAATTATTGGGGTGTGTGTCAAGAAATAAATGCAGATCTATTAATGCAAAGTCAGTAGATGCAATTTTTCTCATAAGAATTTCTCTATCTGTCATTTTTTATCATCACAGCCTTTGAATGGTTTATTTAGTACAGGAAACATAGTTCCTGATACAAAGCCTTGTTCTGTTGAATAAAGTTTGTCATTACTTTGAAACGGAACATATGCCATTGCTACTGTGGCATCTTTTGGGATAGGTGATATTGTTCCGCCTTTTTCCATTAAATCATAAATATCTTCAATCATTTTACTTCTCCTCTCTTAAAAACAGGCTTATCCTTATAATATGCTGTGAAATTTATATTGTTAATAAATTGATTTATATGGTTATAATTTTACTGATAGTCAAAATTCCAAAAAGATGATACAATCAGTAGTGATTTTATGATAAAAATATATCTGAACCAATTTATGAAAGGCAGTAAAAAAATTATGTATTACGTTTATATGCTAAGATGTCAGGATGATACAATATATACAGGCATAACCTCAGATATAAATAGGAGGATGGCAGAGCATTTTTCTAAAGATAAAAAATCTGCAAAGTATATTCGTTCTCATACAGCAAAACAAATAGAGGCAGTGTGGCAGTGTGAAAATAGGTCTGCTGCCTCTAAATTGGAATTTTATATAAAAAGACTTAGTAGGAATGAGAAAGAAAAATTGATTAATAAAAATGAATTTAATTTTCTTTGCAACAAGATAAATAAAGAAGATTATAAAATCATAAAGTTAAAAAATTAAATTTAACTTTTGTGTTATAATAAAACATTGTAAAAATATTTTTGCTCATAATTACTAAAAAAAGTAAGAAAATCTTTTTGTATTTACAATTTCCTACAAAAATTAAGGTTATATGTGTGAATGTAAACTGTTTTATATTTTATGATCTGTGTGTATGATATAATTATCAATAATTATGATTATTTCTTTAAGTTGGCCAAGCTGTTAATAAAGATACTTAAGTTTAGATGAAATATATAAGTAGAAACTGATAAAATTAGTTATTTACTATTAATTTTTTAAAGACTTAAAGGTATAACTAAAATGAAAATAATTGTAAAAACAGAAGAGGAGTTGAAAAAATGCTGTTTTCTAGCACGGTTTTTATTTATTTATTTTTACCATTTGTTTTGTTTTGTTATTATGTGTTGTTTAGAAAAAGCAGGAAGTTACAGAATATTTTTTTGTTGATTTCTAGCTTGTTTTTTTATGCATGGGGCGAACCAAAGTTTGTACTTATAATGATAGCTTCTATCGTTTGTAATTGGATATTTGGATTATTAGTTGATAATTTTAAACGTAAAGAAAAAATAAATATCGCAAAGATATTTATTGCATTTGTGGTAGTTTTTAATTTGATAATTCTTTTTGTTTTTAAGTATTTAAATTTCGCAAGCGATTCTGTGTGTGCTTTATTTGGAATTGATAGTATAATTCCTGAAATTGCATTGCCTATTGGCATTTCATTTTTTACATTTCAGGCTATGTCATATGTAATTGACGTGTACAGAGGTCACGGTGCTGTGCAGAAAAATATTTTGAATGTTGGACTTTACATTTCGTTTTTTCCCCAACTTATAGCTGGTCCAATAGTAAGATATGAAACAGTTGCAGATGAAATTTTAAACAGAAAAGAAACTGTCAATGATTTTTTTGATGGATTTGCTCGCTTTATAGTAGGATTTGCTAAAAAGGTGTTGCTTGCTAATAATTTTGCAATTTTAGCAGACCATGCTTTTAATGATTTAGCGGTTGATGGAAGTTTATCTGTTGCGTATAGTTGGCTTGGTGCTATTGCATATACTTTACAAATTTTCTTTGATTTTGGCGGATATAGTGATATGGCAATTGGTCTTGGAAGAATGTTTGGTTTTCACTTTCTTGAAAACTTTAACTATCCATACATATCAAAATCTATTTCTGAATTTTGGAGAAGATGGCATATATCTTTAGGTACATGGTTTAGAGATTATGTGTATATACCTTTAGGTGGTAACAGAGTTAGTAAAAGCAGACTTATATTTAATCTTTTTGTAGTATGGAGCCTTACCGGTATCTGGCATGGTGCTAACTGGACTTTTATTCTATGGGGAATATTATATTTTGTGCTTTTAACTTTTGAAAAAATAACGGGTTTTGAAAAAATTAAGTTTAAAGGTGCAGCTTTATTGAAATGGTGTTACACTATTTTCTTTGTAATAATGGGATGGGTATTATTCAGAAGTGATTCTCTTGATATGGCATTGAGTTATTTTTGCTCTATGTTTGGATTAAGCGGAAATGCAATTATTGATGGAATATTTTCAAGCTACTTTACACAATATTTAATTTTACTTGTAATTGGTATAATTTTGTGTATGCCGATAATTCCGAAACTTACGTCTAAGATTAAGAATAATTTAGTTTTTGATATTGTACAATGTTTAGGTTTGATAATTTTATTTATTCTGTCAATTTCAAGTATTGTAAGTAGTTCATATAACCCATTTATTTATTTTAATTTTTGAGTGTGTGGTGATAATATGAAAAAAATAAACAAGAATATTTTTGTGTTTATTGCATCGTTTGCTTTTATTTTGTTAGGTTTTTTTTCTCTTGGATACATAAAAAGTATATATTATAATATGTTAGTTCCTAATGAAGATGGTTCGTCAAAAATAAAAAACATAGTTGAATTTAAAGTAAGTATTGAAAAAATTTCTACTGAGCAACTTTCTTATCATGGTTGGTGTTTAGATATAAATTCAATTTTCAATAATCTTTTAAACAAAAAGATTATTGAAAAAGATGATCAAACTGTGGTGAAAATGGATAATGGCTATTTGGCTGAAGAAGTAACAAAAATATCAGATAAAGAACTTAAACAGTACGCTGAAAATGTTGCAAAATTGGATGATTCAACAGATGCTCCTTTTTTGTATGTTATGGCACCAAAAAAAGGTAATTTTGAAAATATGCCTGAAAATGCTGATAATTATTTAAAAGATAATTGTGATAAGTTTATTGATTATTTGTCAGAACTAAATGTAAATACTCTTGATTTAAGAGATAAAATGTATGAGCAAGGGATAACAGAAGAAGAAGCCTTTTTTGTAACAGATCATCATTGGAAACCCACAACAGGTTTTTGGACTTTTAATGAAATTTGTAAAAAGCTTAATTCAGATTATGGTTTTAACTATAATCATAAAGTAACAGATATATCAAATTATACTATAAACACATACGATAATTGTTTTTTAGGTTCATATGGCAAAAAAGTGGGAAGATTTTTTACAAATAAAGGTATGGATGATTTTGATTTAATCGTGCCTGATTTTGAGACAAATTTAAAAGTTACTAACGAAAAGAATGGCAAATTGGAAGTAACTGAAGGGGATTTTGAGAATTCTGTTTTATGTACTGAATATCTTGAATATAAGGATTGCTATGACCAATGGATGTATGCAACTTACAGTGGAGGAGATTTTTCGTTACAAATTGTTGAAAATAAAATTGAAAGTCAATATAATAAAAAGGTATTGATTCTGAGAGATTCATTTGCATGTACAGTAACTCCATTTTTATCACTAACAACAGGTTCGCTTCATATAGTTGATCTTAGAGAAAGTGTTACAAATAGTGAACGTATTCCATCAGTGAGCAAATATATAGATGAAATTCAGCCTGATTATGTTATTGTGATGTATTCGGGTATTAGATCTGCTGAAAGTTATGCATTTAATTGATATTAAATTTCTTAATAATTTAATTATGTTTGTATTTGTTATTTGTATAAATTAGATGAAAAAACTTTAAATAAAAAGTTTGAAATCATATCATTTTTCTTGCTCTTAATATACAATTTCTGTTATAATATATAGTATTCATAGACAACAGCTTTTCTGTTATTTTGTTTTAACTAATATTTTTGAAAACTGTTATCATATTCAAGTATTACTTAGTAATTATTATGTTTTTAAGTTTTGGTATTGGTGCATTGAGTTATTATAATAGTTTTAATTTAAACAGTGGATAAAATCCGCTGTTTAATAGAGCTATGTAGTAGCGTTTAAAATTGTATAATATGTACTGTGCTATGCACAGTACAGTCTGTTTAATTAGTATTAATTATTTTGGGTTAATGGAGGAATTAATTGTGAAAAAATATAAAATTGCTTTGCTAAAAGGTGACGGAATAGGTCCTGAGATTGTGAATCAAGCTGTAAAGGTTCTTGATAAAACAGCTGAAAAGTTTAATTTTTCTGTTGAATATGATCCTGCTGATATAGGTGGAATTGCTATTGATAATTATGGTGAGCCATTGCCTCAAATTACCATAGATAAGTGTAAGGCAGCTGATTCTGTAATTTTGGGTGCAGTTGGTGGCCCTAAATGGGATTCTCAGCCTGCTGGTAACCGTCCAGAGTCAGGGTTACTCAAAATTAGAGGGGCATTGGGTTTGTTTGCTAATTTGCGTCCTGCAGTAATATTTGAGCCATTGAAAAGTGCTTCTCCAATTAAGGATGAGATTATTGGAGATAATCTGGATATTATGATTGTTCGTGAACTTACAGGCGGAATTTACTTTGGGACAAGAGGCAGAGTAGAAGAAAATGGTGTGCCTGCTGCATATGATACAGAAAAATATTCAGTACCTGAAGTTGAGAGAATTGCTCGTGTTGCATTTGATATGGCTATGAAGAGAAATAAAAAGCTGACAAGTGTAGATAAAGCTAATGTACTTGAATCATCACGCTTGTGGAGAGAAACTGTAAACAGACTTGCTCTTGAATATCCTGAGGTTGAAGTAAATCATATGTATGTTGATAACTGTGCAATGCAACTTGTTCGTAATCCCGGTCAGTTTGATGTAATTGTTACATCAAATATTTTTGGCGACATTCTGTCTGATGAGGCTTCTATGATAAGTGGTTCAATAGGTATGCTTGCTTCGGCTAGCTTAAGTTCAGGCAAGAGTGGTTTGTATGAACCTATTCACGGCAGTGCTCCTGATATTGCAGGGCAAGACATTGCTAATCCTCTTGCTACAATTTTGTCTGTTGCAATGATGCTTAAGTATTCTCTTGATGAACCTCAGGCCGCACAAGCAATAGAGGATGCTGTTTCAAAAGCTCTTGAAACTCATAGAACACCTGATATTTATGAAGAAGGAAAGACAAAGGTTACCTGCTCACAGATGGGTGACTTTGTTTGCACACTTATTTAATAGTTTAATTAATAGTTAGTAAAATTTGTTTTGTAATTAAAAAGAGGTTTATGAATTCAATAAGTATGAATAAGTATGATATACACACTCATATACTGCCGGGTATAGATGACGGCTCTCCTGATGTTGACATATCTCTTATACTGATTGAAGAACTTGAAAAACAGGGGGTAAGTCATATTGCACTTACCCCTCATTTCTATACACAGTTTTTTGATATGTCAACTGGTTTTTCTAAAAATGGTACAACTGTAAAAGAATATCTTGATACAAGAGATATGTGTTTAAATTCCTTAAAAGCTGAATATACAGGAAAAATAAAGTTCATACTAGGCTGTGAGCTTCATATGTCGGAGAATATCCTTAAAGCTAAGGATTTAACGCCGTTCTGTTATCAAAACACAAACTACTTACTTGCCGAAATGCCTTATAACAGCACTTTTCCAAATGATCAGATCGAATGGTTAAGGATTCTTATTAAGCATTTTGATGTAGTTCCTGTTCTTGCACATATAGAGAGATATCCTGTATTGATAAAAAATAAGGCTTTACTTGAACAACTTATAGATATGGGATGTATGGTTCAGATTAATACACAAAGTTTATATACAATGTTTTTAGGAAAAAAAATTGTAAAAATGATAAACAGTGGTTATATTCATTTTCTCGGCAGTGATACACACTCAACAATGCGAGGCTGTGATTTTGCACAGGGTTATGCCATAATTAAAAAGCATTGTACTGAAGATAAGATAAAATTATTTTCGTTAAACAGCAAAAAAATCTTTGGAGAATAATATCAAAGTTTAAAATGAGAGGAGAACCAAAATGTTAAAAAAACTTATTGCAATGGGAATTATAATTTTTATGTTATTGTCAGTTACAGCTTGCAAAAGTGATGAAAAAAATTCATCAGCAACTGAACAAGCAACTAATACCACCGAAAAATCAACCGAATCCCCCACAGAATATGAGCCTGTCAGAACTGATAAAACTGTTAATGAACAAGGGTTAGCTGACAATATCTCAGACGGTGCTATTCTTCATACTTGGTGTTGGTCTTTTAATACGATTAAAGATAATATGAAGGAGATTGCTGAGGCAGGTTTTTCAACTATACAGACTTCTCCTATAAGCCAGTGCAAGATTGGTGAAGGTGGTGAAATGCAATTACAGGATAAAGACGACAGCATTAATAAAGGTAAATGGTACTATCACTATCAGCCTACTGATTATGTTATTGGTAATTATCAACTTGGAACAAAAGAAGAATTTACTGAAATGTGTGAAGAAGCACATAAATATGGTATAAAAGTTATTGTAGATGCTGTTGTGAATCACATTACCAGTGATAAGTCCGTAATAAGTGAAAATATAACTAATATAGATAATCCTTTCCATAATCTTGGTGATATTGTTGATTATAATGATAGAAAAGAAGTTACCCAAGGCAATTTGTTGGGACTCACTGACCTTAATACTCAAAATGAAGATATTCAACAATATATTCTTAAATATTTGAAAGAATGTGTAGAAGCAGGTGCAGATGGATTCAGATATGATGCTGCAAAGCATATAGAAATAAGTTCTGACAGCTCTTCTTTTGCCAGTGATTTTTGGGAGGTTGTTATGAATAACGGTTCAAAGTTTCAATATGGTGAAATTTTACAGGGAGGTTCTGATAAAATAAGCTCTTATAGTAAAATTATGAATGTAACAGCATCTGAATATGGTGAAATTCTTAGAACAGCTGTTATTAATGAAGACGTTTCAGAGGGTTCATTGCGTGATTTTGCTGCCAACGGAATTGATGAGGATAGTCTGGTAACGTGGGTTGAATCTCACGATAATTATTGTAATGATGGTAACTGGAGTGCAATGGATGAAACACAGATTAAACAGGCTTGGGCAATTATCTGTGCAAGATCAGGTGGTACACCTTTATTTTTTGACCGTCCTGCCGGAGCTTCAACTGAAGACCAATGGGGAAAAAATAAAATAGGTGCAGAAGGTAGTGATTTTTATAAAGATAAAGAAGTTACTGCTGTTAACAAATTCAGAACTGAAATGATAGGTGAGGAAGAAAAACTCTCTAATCCTCAGGATAATATAGGATTACTTATGATTGAACGTGGAAAAAAGGGTGCAGTTATTGTAAATGTTACCAATAGTGAAGAAAAACTTAAAGATGTTGAAACAGAACTTACTGATGGTACTTACAAGGATAAAGTAAATGGCAGTGAATTTAAAGTTAAAAATGGAAAACTAAGTGGAACAATAAAAAAAGATGCAGTTGTAGTTATATACAAAGACTGATAAAGGGTTAGCTGTGTGTAATATGAAAAACAGTTTTTGGTAATGATTGCACAAAAAAAATAGTTAAAATACGTTATAAGTGTAGAAAATTTATAATAAGTGGTTGACTTTTATTTACTGGTATGATATGATAACACCAGACAAAAGAGATGTGCTGCTGTATTATCAGTTTATCTACTTATGTTATGTGTAATTTGATTATAACTTTTTTCATAATACTCCTTAAATCAGGCGACTCAGGTCGCCTGATTTTGCTGTATAAACAATATATACAGGGCAACCGCATGAAAAGAAGTAAAAAAATGATATAATTGACCAAAGGAGATGGTCAATTATGAAAAAATATTTTGAAGAATTAAGCGACAGCAGACAGCAAGGGAAAATAAAGTATAATT
>JAXJUM010000030.1:0-55161 GCA_036309045.1 Acutalibacteraceae bacterium | reverse complement strand
TTTTCCATTAGATAAGGCTATTGAGTCTTCTGGTGACTTTATCTATAAAGAAAAGTTTGAAATTGTAAATACGCTTATGTTTAGACATACAGGTAATCCGCAGACTATGAACTCTGAAATGGAAGAGTTTGTAAGGTACATAAAAGAAAATAATCTAAAGCCTGTTACCCCTTTTTATAATATAACAGTTAAAGGTGCGAAAACACTGGCTGAAATAGATGATATGATTGTTGATATCTATGTAGGCATTCAATAATAGTAATAGAAATATAAAGTTTATATAATTTCGTATGTTCTATACGTTTTATAACATGGAAGTTGCGCATACTGTGTTTGAAAATGTATTTGAATATAAATATAAAATATTAATATTAAAATCAAGGAGGTACATAACAATGGATAACGTTATGACAAAAGGTTTCGCAGAGCTTTCTGTGAATGAAATGATTGAAATTGATGGTGGCAGTAAAGATGGAGTTCTTGGCTTTTTAGGGGATATCTATGATGGTTGGTGTTCAATGTGGAAAGATTTTGGAAAAAATATTTACCGTATGACACATTAATAAAATTATAATATAGTTTAAAGAAGGAGAGAATTGTTATGAATATAGATAATAGATTTTTAGCTCTTAGTGATAATGAGATGGAAGAAGTAAATGGTGGTATCGGATTTGGTGTAGCATGCTTGATTGGAGCTGGTGGAGTACTAGTAATTTCAGCTGCTGTTTCCGCTTTTAATGGTTATCAGGAAGAAAAGTGGAATAACAGAAAAAAATAATCATAAAATTTTAAATTAGGAAGTATTTAAAAACAGAAAAATGATTTTGTTTTGAGTTTTTAAATATGACCTAGAACGAAATATGCGGTGCTTTGTACCGCATATTTCGTTTTTATAAATTTGTATACTTAGTAATTGTAGCTATGTTGAGGTGTTATTATAATGAGTATAGTGAAAGATTTATTTGATTTTATCATACAACATAAAGAAATTATAAAATTCGTACTGTCCATTTTAGTCATATTACTTGTGTTCCACGTTTGTTCTGATAGTTGGAATAATATGTGGCATGATTTTGGAAAAAATTTATATAGATTGTTTAATAAATAAATTCCCAGACAAGATAATCGTTACATTTTTAAAATATAGATATATGCTATGATTCAAAGAAGGAAAGTGAATACTATATTCGCTTTCCTGATAGATATGGGGAATGGACTATGTATGTTGCACGCAACTTATTTTTGCGTTTATTTAATTTTCCTCTGTTATTTTATAAATAAGTACTAACAATCTTATGTCTGTTCCAATATCGTAGATTATATAAAGTTATGATAGTGGAGGTTCTATGAAAAAAATATTTAAAAGTATCGGAAAAGCATTAACGTATTTGCTTGTGTATTTTGGTGTTTATGGCCTAATTTCAGGTGTGTTAGTTGCAGTGCTTTCTTTTTCATTAATTACAGAAGAAAAGCAAACAGGCAGAGAGTTAGATTATAATTCATTTTCGATACAGCTTGAGGAGAAATTATCTGATTATTTAATACTAGGTACGCTGATATCAGGTGTTCTTACATTAGTTATTATTAGTATCGTTTTTTCAATCAGAAAAAAGAACGTGCTTGAGGAATTAAATTTATTTAAATTTAAAACTGTTGGGGTTATTCCTATTGCTTTATTAGGTGCAGGATTTAATGTTTTTATTTCAATTCTATTTTCTTTAATTCCCTTTCCTGAAGCTTGGTTGAGTTCTTATGTGGATAATTCCTCAAACGTAACACAGGGGGGAATTGTTTCGTTATTAACTGCTGTTATTGTTGCTCCTGTTGTTGAGGAGGTGATATTTCGTGGTCTAGTTTATACTCGCCTAAAAAATGGTTTTTCTCTTGTTTTATCTGCTGTTATTTCATCCGTTGTGTTTGGCGTGATGCACAGCACCATAATTTGGGCAATGTATACTTTTGTATTGGGCTTGATTTTAATTTGGGTATTTGAAAAATTTCAATCTTTATTTGCTTGTATTATCTTACATACAGCTTTCAATGCAATGGGAATGGTATTAAGTTTATTACCCGAGTTACCTGATGTGTTTGGCTGGATTTTCCTTATTATGGGCTTTTTGCTAATATTAATATCTTGTTTATGGATTAATAACATAACTAAGAATAAAAACAATACAAATAGAATAGAAAAAATTTGATTATATATACTTTTAGTGTACTATCAATATATAATAAAGGAATTAGATTTAAAGTTGGTGGATTAATGAAATATCATTGCGTAAGACAACATGATATAACAGATTGTGGTGCAGCTTGCCTTGCCACGATATCAAAACAATACGGATTGAATTTATCAATCTCGAAAATAAGAGAGGTTGCAGGTACTGATAAACAGGGAACCAACGCTTATGGAGTGATAAAGGCAGCAGAACAGCTTGGCTTTACTGCAAAGGGTGTAAAAGGTAACCAAGAGGCATTTTTCTCTGAATTTCCGCTTCCTGCAATCGCTCATGTTATCATAGATGGCAGTTTGATGCACTATGTGGTTGTACATAAAATTACAAAAAAAGAAATTATTATTGCAGATCCAGGAAAAGGTATAGTAAAATATACACCCGATGATTTTTTTAAGATATGGACAGGTGTACTTATACTAATGGTACCTACTGCTAATTTTAAAAAAGGCAATGAAAAACAAAGCACAATTTCAAAGTTTTTTAAATTGTTGCTTCCTCAGAAAAAACTTATTTTAACAATATTTTTAGCCTCGTTATTGGTTACAGTTTTTGGAATAATTGCATCTTTCTATTTCAGATTTATTATGGATGACATTGTTCCAAACTCACTATCAAAAACATTAAATATTATTTCTATCGGAATTATACTTCTGTACGTATTTAAAATCCTTTTGGAATTCTTTAGAAATCACCTTATGCTGTATCTTAGTCAGAAGTTGGACATCCCTTTAATATTAGGGTACTATCAACATGTATTAAAGCTGCCAATGAATTTCTTCGGTACAAGAAAAGTTGGAGAAATTATTTCAAGATTTATGGATGCCTCAAAAATTCGTGATGCAATTTCTGGTGCAACTTTAACAATTATGATTGATACTATTATGGCTATAGTAGGTGGCATAGTTTTATATACACAAAATGCATTACTCTTTGGAATTTCTGTTATATTACTTGTAATATATGCTATAATTGTATTCTGTTACAATAAGCCTATTAAAAAAATTAATGAAAAGCAAATGGAAGAAAATTCAAAAGTTACTTCATATTTGGTAGAGAGCTTAAATGGTATTGAAACAGTTAAATCATTTAATGCTGAAAAGAAAGCCGAGTATAAAACAGAAAAACTATTTATCAAATTTTTAAAAAGTATATTTAAGGGAGGATTTTTATCTAATGGACAACAAAGTTTAACAAATGCTGTTTATGTTATTGGCGAAACTGTTATTTTATGGGTTGGTACAATCAATATTTTAAACGGTAATCTCACAGTAGGTGAATTGATTACTTTTAATGCGTTGTTAGCATATTTTCTTGATCCAGTAAAAAATCTTATAAATTTACAACCAACTATGCAAACAGCAATTGTTGCAGCAGATAGATTAGGTGAAATACTCGATCTTGACCCAGAAAAGAAAGAAGATGAAGAAAATAAAATTAAAGATGTTTCTTTAAATAAGCTAATTTCAATTTCAAACCTTGACTTTAGATATGGAACTCGTCAGTTAGTATTAAAAAACATTAATATGAATATTAAGCCTGGCGAAAAAATCGCTTTAGTAGGAGAGAGTGGTTCAGGAAAAACTACTTTAGTCAAACTATTGATGAATTTTTATGAGTTTGAAAAAGGCGATATTATGTTTGGTGATTATAATATTAAAGATATTAATATTGAGTCATTAAGAGATAAAATTGCTTATATATCACAGGATATATTTTTATTTAGTGGCACTATAAGAGAAAATCTTATTCTTGGCAATAAAGATGCAACACTTGATGAAATTATTGATGCTTGTAAGCTAAGTAAAGCGAATGAGTTTATCGAGAAAATGCCACTTAGATATGAAACTTTATTAGAAGAAAATGGTGCAAATCTTTCTGGTGGTCAAAAACAAAGACTTGCTATTGCAAGAGCATTATTAAAAAAGCCTGACATTTTAATAATGGATGAAGCCACTAGCAACTTGGACTCTATTACTGAAAAAGCTATTGAAAAAACTATTAATGACCTTTCTGAAAATATAACAACTATAATTATTGCACATAGATTAAGTACAATAATGCGTTGTGATAAAATTTATGTTTTAGAAAATGGAGAAATTATTGAACAAGGAAATCATGAACAATTAATGAGTGATAAAAAGAATTACTATAATTTATGGAAGGAACAACTTCCAGTTCAAGGTAGGGATGAGAATAATGAAGGATATAATAGTTGATATCAATGATTTATCAGATAGTAGGGAATTAATGGAGAAAAAAGCTCCCAAATCTATACTAATATTTATTTGTATTGTTTTGGCTATAATTATCACATTGTTAATTTGGTCTTTGTTAGGTGAAATAGATGAATATTCTAAGGTGAGTGGCGAAATACGTCCTCAATCTTCAACAAATATTATTACTATTGTAAATGGCGGAAAAATTAAAACTCTAGCTTTTAAAGATGGAGATACTGTAAAAGCTGGAGATACAATATTGACATTAGATATTGAATCAACCGAAAAACAGAAGCAGGCACTAACAAAAAATATCACAGATTGCAATGAAAAAATAAAATATAACACTCAATTAAAAGAATGTGTGGAATCAGGCAAAAATACTTTTAGTAAATCAGATAAGGAAATTGAATACTATAATCAATATGAAAAATATATTAGTGATTTGGAAATATCTTTGGGGCAAATATATGATACAAATAATCAAAACGCTAATTCAAAAGAAGAAGCTAAAGTTACATTGCAGTCGATAAATGCAAATATTGAAAAAGACAATCAATTAATACAAGAATATAATAATATTATAAATGCAATAGAAAATAACTCAACTTATACAAGTTCAAATAATACTTTAATTTCATATTATAATAATTATATTCAAAATTTAAATAATTTAGAAATTCAAATAACAGAATACGAAATTTCTTACGAAACTCTTAAATTACAGACAGAAAATGAAATTATACAAACACAGATTGATGATGTAAAATCTA
Organism: Acutalibacteraceae bacterium; assembly: GCA_036309045.1. Taxonomy (GTDB): domain Bacteria; phylum Bacillota; class Clostridia; order Oscillospirales; family Acutalibacteraceae; genus CAG-964. Next base: position 49,935 of record JAXJUM010000030.1, on the reverse strand, counting down.
AATTAGATTCATTGAAAAATGAAAAAGAATCATTAAAAAACAATTTTTTATTAGAAGTAAATCAAAAGATAGATAACTTAAAGTCTGATATTGAATCTTTGCAAGAAACAAAAGATAAAACTAACTTAAGTTTAAAAAAATTCACCTCTTCTACTTCGGAAGAAGAGGTGAAAGAACAGGCAAAATTAAATATGATAGTGTCAATAGATAGTACCATTTCCACATTGGAAAATACAAAGTTAGATAATGAAATACAGTTATTATCTATAAATGATACTATTAATAACGCTAGGGTAACATCAGAAATATCTGGTCAAATAGTGTACTATGATGAATTATCAGTTGGAAATACTATTCAAAGTGGAACTCAAATCGCAAAAATAATTCCATCAGATAACAATTTGCGAACAGTGTTGTATATTCCAAGTACTGATATATCAAATATAAAGATAGGACAAGAGATAGAATATACTATTTCTTCAATATCCTCAACAGATTATGGAAAAGTATATGGAAAAATTACAAGCATTTCTGCTGATTCGTTTGTTGATGAAACGAGTGGTACAACCTATTATAAAGCTGAAGGAACACTTGATAGTTCGTATTTATCCAATTTATCCGGAGAGAAAAAAGATTTGAAATCTGGCATGACTTTAGAGGCACATATTGTATCAGGGTCTAAAAAATTAATAGTATGGTTTTTAGAACAACTTAATTTTATTGATTGATAATTTTGTTCTAATGTCTAAACATATCACTCTAATTAGTTATATAAAATAAATACTATTTTGTTTCGCAACTCCCTTGCTAATGCAAGGGAGTTGCTGTATATAATATAACAGTTTATTGTTTTGCTATTGATAAATAGTGATGAAAAATTTGCTGTTATTCGTCATATTGACACTAAATCTTTAAAAGTGCCTAAATTGAGTATAAAAGCCAAGAAATTTTGTTTTTTTAATTTTATTTTCGTGCGGTTGCTCTGTATAAATATTCGTTATTACTTGATTAAATGTAGAATTGTGATATAATAAAAAGAAATAATTAGCACCTTAACATAAAAATAAAAAGGGATGATAACAATGAAATCACAACTTTCTCGCAGACAATCAAGAGAACAAGCATTTCTACTTGCTTTTGAAAGAAATTTTAATCACGGAACCATCGATGAAATTTGCGACACAGCTATTGAAAGCAGAGATTTTAAGGTTAACGATTTTGCAATCAATCTTGTAAAGCAAATTGAAGTTAATGAAGAAGAGATTAACAAAATAATAGAATCCAATTCAAATGGTTGGAAAATAAAGAGAATATCCAAGGTTGCATTAAGTGTTTTACAGCTTGCTGTTAGTGAATTAAAATTCAGTGATATTTCAAAAACAAAAGCGGAAAATCCTATAAGTGTTATTATAAATGAGGCAATTCTTATAGCAAAGAAATACTCAACTAATGAAGAAGCATCATTTATTAATGGTGTTCTTGGTTCGATTGCACGTTCTAATAACGAATGTTGAACAATATGTCATATTTAGCTATTGATACAAGCAACTATACAACTTCGGTAGCGTATTACGATGATACAGATATATTACAAGCAAAAAAACTTTTACCTGTAAAGCCAGGACAACTGGGTTTAAGACAAAGTGATGCTGTATTTCATCATACAGTACAGCTTCCAATAATGATTGAAGAATTAGCAGAAAAGGCAAATATAAATAATATTTCTGCTGTTGGTGCATCTTTTACACCACGGTCTGCTGAAGGTTCGTATATGCCTTGTTTTAATGTAGGAAGTGGTACAGCACGTTCAATTTCTTCGATTTTGAAGGTTCCTCTTTACAAATTTTCACATCAGCAAGGACATATTGCAGCTGCAATATATTCTTCAGAAAAATTAGAATTGTTTAAAGAAAAACATCTGGCTTTTCACGTTTCAGGTGGAACAACAGAGGCACTTATTGTTACTCCCGACAATGAAAATATAATAAGTGCAACGTTGGTGGGAAAGACCCTTGATCTTAATGCAGGACAGCTTGTTGACCGGGTAGGTATAATGCTTGGCTTACAATTTCCTTGTGGTAAACATATAGAACAGCTTGCACTTAATTTTAATAATAGAATTAAAGTTACACCTACCATTAAAGGCTGTGATTGTTGTATGTCTGGGGTAGAGAATATATGCAATAAAATGTATAAAAATAATATATCAGATGAAGAAATATCTGCTTTTGTTCTTAAGTATATTGAAGAAACACTTTATAAAATGACTTTGAATATATTTAATGAATACGGAAAAATGCCCATTATTTTTTCAGGTGGTGTTATGTCTAATAGTATTATTCGTAACAATCTTACAAAACGCCTTGGTGCTTTTTTTGCAAAACCTGAATTTTCAACCGATAATGCCGCAGGAATTGCGGTTATGACAGCTTTAAAAAACAAGGAAGAGATTATATGAAAAAAAATTCGATAATTTCAGTATCTCAGTTAAATTTTTATGCAAAATCTTTGCTTGATGGTGATCCGGTTTTATCTGAAATTTTCGTTTGCGGAGAAATTTCAAACTTAACTGATCATTATCGTTCAGGACATTTATATTTCTCTCTTAAAGATGAAAAATCAGTAGTTAGAGCAGTTATGTTTGCAGGAAATGCCTCAAAGTTAAGGTTTAAGCCAGAAGAAGGTATGAGTGTAATAGCAATAGGCAGAGTTTCTCTCTATGAAACCACAGGACAGTTTCAGTTATATATTGAGCAAATGCAACCTGAAGGTATAGGTGAGCTTGCTGTTGCTTTTAATCAGCTTAAGTTAAAACTCGAAAAAGAAGGACTTTTTGATGAAAATATAAAAAAGGAAATTCCCGATTTTCCTAAAAAAATCGGAGTTATTACTTCTGATACTGGTGCAGTTCGACACGATGTTGAAACTGTTCTATCTAGAAGATTTCCAATAGCTGAGATGATACTTTATCCATCTGCTGTACAAGGTGAAAATGCTGTACCTCAACTAATTAAAGGAATACAATATTTTAACAATCAAAAAAATGTTGATGTTATCATAATTGGAAGAGGTGGAGGCTCTATGGAAGATTTATGGGCTTTTAATAGTGAATTACTAGCAAGAGAAATTTACAAATCAAAAATACCTGTAATATCAGCTGTTGGTCATGCTACGGATTACACAATATGTGATTTTGTGGCGGATAAATCAGCTCCTACACCGTCAGCAGCTGCTGAAATAGCTGTACCTGATATATCAGAACTTTTTTCAAAGATTATGTACCTTAACGATAAAATGGCAGATAATATTAAATATATAATAAATTCACAACAGCAATATACCGATAATCTTGCAGATCGTCTTGTTGTAATGTCGGGAAATTATAAAATTTCTGAAATGAAAGCAAATCTTGAAAATTTAATTATAAGATTGAATAACTCTTATACTAATCTTTTGCAAAATAAAACAGAAAAACTAAAAGAGAATATTGCAAAGTTAAATACCCTTAGTCCTCTTAATATCCTTTCAAGAGGTTATGCAATAATAACCAATAATAATGTTATTGTAAAATCAGTAAATGATATCAATATTGATGATAAAATAACAGTCAAAGTCAATGATGGAGATTTTATATGTACTATAAATGAAAAAGGAGCGAGATAACTTTGGCTAAAAAGAAAACGTATGAAGAGGCTATTTTAAGACTTGAAGAAATCGTATCATTACTTGAAAGTGGTAATCTTACACTTGAAGAATCAATCAAGCTATTTGAAGAAGGTACAAAACTGTCAGCATTTTGTTATAAAACATTAAATAGTGCTCGTCTTAAAGTAATAGAACTTTCAAAAACAGATATCGCTGAAAAAGAGGATTAAATATGAATTTAAATGATAGAATAGAAAAAGCCTTAAACGAATATATCCCCAATAGTAATTGTCTTGAAAAAAAGTTAATTGAATCAATGGAATATAGTCTTATGGCGGGCGGTAAACGTGTACGCCCGTTATTAGTTTTGGAGTTCTGCAAGCTATGTGATGGGAATATTGATGATGCAATACCGTTGGCTTGTGCAGTTGAGATGATACACACTTACTCATTAATACACGATGATTTGCCATGTATGGATGATGATGATTACCGCAGAGGAAAACTCTCTAATCACAAAGTTTTTGGTGAAGATATAGCTTTATTAGCCGGAGATGCTTTACAGGCACTCGCCTTTAAAACCGCTACCTCAAATATTAATAGTGATAATGCATACAATGTAGTAAAAGCAGTTAATAATCTTGCTGTTTATTGTGGTGCTGAGGGTATGGTAGGCGGACAAGTTATTGACCTAGAAAATGAAGGTAAAAATTCCGGCATTGAAATATTAAAGGAAATGGATAGAAAAAAGACAGCAGCAATTATTAAAAGTGCTTGTGAAATAGGTTGTATAATCGCTGGTGCTGATGATAATGCTATTGAAAATGCAAGAATATTCGGTGAAAGTATAGGACTTGCTTTTCAAATACAGGATGATATTCTGGATGTTATAGCAGATCAGGATAAACTTGGAAAACCAGTTGGAAGCGATAAAGAGAATCACAAATCCACCTATGTTTCTTTGTTAGGTTTAGATAAATGTTATGAACTTGTTAATCAGCTTACAAATAAAGCTATTAAAAGTTTAGACAATTTTAATAGTAATTCAGATTCTCTTATTGAGCTTGCTTTGTCACTTGCAAAAAGAGAAAATTAATTAGTTTGTCACAGAAAGGGTACTATTTGATTATGGATAAGCCATATTTAAAGCATATAAATAAGCCGGCCGATATTGCGGACTTTACAGAAGAACAGCTGGACGAATTATGCGAAGAGATACGAGAAAAGTTAATAACTGTTGTTTCTCATAATGGTGGACATCTTGCTTCTAATTTAGGAACCGTTGAGCTGACTGTGGCACTTGACAAGGTTTTCAATTCTGTTGACGACTCTATTGTATGGGATGTAGGACATCAAAGCTATACTCACAAGCTATTGACAGGTCGAGCAGATAAATTTGATACATTAAGAACAGAAGGTGGAATTTCTGGTTTTCCAAAACGTGAAGAAAGTCCTTATGATGCTTTTAATGCAGGTCACAGTAGCACATCGATTTCGGCAGCTTATGGTATAGCAAGAGCGAAAAACGTACTTGGAAAGAATGGTTATACCATTGCAGTAATAGGTGATGGTGCCTTAACAGGTGGTATGGCATATGAAGGGCTTAATAATGCAGGAAGGTTTACCAAAAATTTTATAGTTGTTTTAAATGATAATAAAATGTCTATATCTGAGAATGTAGGTTCTATTGCCAAATATCTAAAGCGTGTAAGACTAAAAACAGGTTATTTACAGACAAAAGAAAAAGTTGACAGAGCTTTAAGAAGGATTCCGGGAATAGGAACACCTGCTGCTCAAGCTCTTAAACGTGCAAAAACAAAAATACGTTATTCACTTTATCAGACAACTTTATTTGAAGATATGGGGTTTCACTATTATGGCCCTCTTGATGGTCATAATATTATCGAACTTACTACTGCTTTTGAAAGTGTAAAAAATATAAACGGACCTGTGCTTGTACACGTTGTCACTAAAAAAGGAAAAGGCTATGCAATGGCAGAAAATAAACCTAATATTTATCATGGTATTTCTGCCTTTGATATTGAAACAGGTGAACCTACATCAGGAAAAATAGATTTTTCATTTATCTTTGGAAATAAACTCATAAAGCTAGCTAAAAAGGAAAAAAGAATTTTTGCAATTACAGCAGCGATGGAAGCCGGTACGGGTTTGTCACGTTTTGCAACAGAATTTAAACCACGATTTTTTGATACAGGAATAGCAGAAGAACATGCTGTTACGTTTGCAGGAGGACTTGCAGCTCAAGGTGCATTGCCATTCTTTGCTGTATATTCTACATTTTTACAGCGTGGTATAGATCAGATTATACATGATATAGCGATGCAGAATTTGCATGTTATTTTTGCTATTGACAGAGCAGGTTTAGTTGGCGAAGATGGTGAAACACATCAGGGTGTTTTTGATGTTGCATTACTTAATTCTGTTCCAAATCTTACAATTTACAGTCCTACATACTTTGATGAACTTGAAGCCGCAATGGATATTGCAGTTAGTTCGGAAGGTGGGCCTATTGCTATAAGATATCCACGTGGTACAGAACCATATATTCCAAAAGATTTTGTCTGTACAGATAACAGTTTTTCAATTTATGGTGATGAGAAAAATTCAGATATTCTCGTAATAACCTACGGTAAAATTTTTTCTAATGCTTGTGAAGCATTGGAACTTTTAAAAAATAGAAAAATTAACATATGTATTTTAAAACTTAATCGTATAAAACCTATACCGACAGAAGCTTTGGAATTTGCAATTAAATATAAAAATATTTTCTTTTTTGAAGAGGGTATGGCAACAGGCGGTGTTGGTGAACATTTCCTCAATAAAATTAATTATCGTGGTTATAATGGTAAATTTAATCTTACAGCAATAGATGATATTTTTGTTAAGCATGCAAAAGTTGATTCATTATTAAAAAAACTCGGACTTGATGCTGAAGGTATGGTAAAAACTATTGAAGGTAAATAAAGGGTGTGATTATTTTGGCTGAAAAAATTGAAAAGAAACGACTTGATCTGCTTGTATATGAGTCCGGTTATGCCCAGAGTCGTGAGAAAGCAAAGGCAATTATAATGGCAGGACTTGTTTATGTTGATAATCAAAAAGCTGATAAGCCCGGAGTTTCATATCCTATAACAGTTAATCTTGAAGTTCGTGGTGGTGCTCCAAAATATGTAAGCCGTGGAGGTTTTAAATTGGAAAAAGCGATGACAGCTTTTCCAATTAATTTAGAGAATAAAATTACAATGGATATTGGTGCTTCAACAGGTGGCTTTACTGACTGTATGTTGCAAAATGGAGCTAAAAAAGTTTATTCAGTAGATGTTGGTTATGGTCAGCTTGATTGGAAATTGAGAAATGATGATAGAGTTGTAAATTTGGAAAGAACCAATATAAGATATATAACTAACGAGCAAGTTCCTGATAAAATAGATTTTTTTTCGGTAGATGTATCATTTATTTCTCTTAAACTTGTATTGCCTCCGGCACGCAGTCTTATGGCAGATGAAGCATATGCTGTATGCCTTATAAAACCACAATTTGAGGCAGGGAAAGAGAATGTAGGTAAAAAGGGTGTTGTTCGTGATCCAAAAATTCATTGTGATGTAGTAAATTCTATTGTAGAATTTTGTATTGGTAATGGTTTTGATGTACTGGGGCTTGATTATTCTCCGATAAAAGGACCAGAGGGAAATATAGAATACCTGATTTATTTGCGTAAATCAGATAATCCACAATTAATGCTTAATATATCTCCCGAGGAGCTCGTTAGCAATTCTCATTTGGATTTGGATAAAAAGGACTGATTAATATGAAAGTAGCTGTGATAGTCAACACCTTAAAAAATGAAGCGATAGATTTTTTACCAATCGTTATTGATAAACTAATAACGATCGGTATATCGCCTTTAATAATGGAAAATACTAAAATTTTCTATAATTCTGATAAGGTTACATATTGTAGCTGTCATAAAGAGATTGTAAAAGAATGTGATGTTGTTATCACTATTGGTGGTGATGGTACAATAATTCATATGGCACGTCACTGTGCTGAATATAATAAACCTTTATTGGGCATTAATTTTGGACGAGTTGGTTTTGTTGCAACAATTGAACCTGATGAAATAGACAAACTTTCTATGTTGCTTACAGGTGAATATGTAAGTCAAAGCAGAATGTTACTCAAAGTTACAGTTGAGAATAATAATGATTCTGAGTGTTTGTATGCAATGAATGATGCAGTTATATCACGTGGTTCGTTGTCAAGAATGATGGATTTGTCAGTATCTGTCAATGACGAAAAAATTTGTGATTATCGAGCTGACGGAATAATTTTTTCTACTCCAACAGGTTCCACAGCTTATTCACTTTCAGCTGGAGGGCCTGTTATATCACCTGATATAGAGTGTATTTTACTCACTCCCATTTGTCCACATAGTCTTTTTTCACGTTCTGTTATTTTCAAAGAAAATGATATTCTTAAGGTACAGTCTATTTCAGGCAGCAGTCCTAATTCCGAAGCATTTTTGACAGTTGATGGTCAATACTATCTTCCGTTGCATAATGATACACGTATAACAATAAAAAAATATGAAAAACCATTCACATTAATTTCTATGGAACCTAAAAATTTTTATACGGTATTAAATGATAAATTAAACGAACGTGGATAGAGTAAGGTATAGTAAATTTAACAGATTTTTAAATCAAATATTAGAGTATAGTGTATTAAAGGAGTGATTTTATGAAATCCCGTAGACACGCAACATTGCTTGAAATAATACAGGAGTATGATATTGATACTCAAGAGGAATTGATTGAAAAATTAAAGCAAAAAGATTTTAATGTCACACAGGCTACTGTTTCCAGAGATATAAAAGAACTGAAACTTATTAAGGTTCCTATTGGTAATGGTAAATATAAATACATATCTGGTAATAAAACAGGTTTAGGTACTCTTTCAAACTTTAATACACTGTTTAAAACATCGGTGATAAGTGTAGATTTTGCACAAAATATGATAGTTTTGAAAACAACAAGCGGAATGGCACAAGGTATTTGTGCAGCCCTTGATTCAATAGAATGGGAAGGAATATTGGGTACTATTGCAGGTGATGATACTATTTTTATTGTAGCATCTACCAGCAGTAAGGCGGCAGCATTAACCTCTGAGTTAAAGAAAAATATGTGAAGGTGAAGTTTTATGCTTAATTCGTTACACATAGAAAATATTGCTGTTATTGAAAACACAACAATAGATTTTAAAGAAGGCTTTAATGTTCTTACTGGCGAAACCGGAGCAGGAAAGTCTATAATTATTGGTTCTATCAATGCCTTGCTTGGTGGTAAAATCTCGAAAGATATGATACGTAATGGTGCAGATTTTGCCTTTGTTAGTGGTAGTTTTACAGTTAATGATAACTCTGTTTTTAAAATGCTTAATAGTTACGGTTATGACTGTAACCAAGAGGATGAACTTATTTTACAACGCAAGCTGAATATTTCAGGAAAAAGCATTTGTAGAATAAATGGCAGACCTGTAACTTTAACTATTTTAAAAGAAATAGCTGCACATCTTGTTAATATACACGGTCAACACGAAAGCTATAATCTTATGTCTGCCGAAAAACATATAACTTATATTGACAATATAGGAAATCTTACAGATATAAAAAAACAGTACAGAGAAAATCTTGCCTTTTTGCGTGAATGTAAACGTAAACTAAATTCTGCTCAGTCTGATTCTTCACAGCGTGAAAGACAAATGGATTTACTAAGATACCAAGTTAATGAAATAGAAGAAGTAAATCCCAGAGAAGGCGAATACGAACAGCTTATAGAAGAAAGAAATTTGGCTGTAAATGCACAAGATATTGTTAAATCTCTTGCAGAATCAGAATTGATATTATCTGGTGGAGATGATCACACCGGTTGTTTAAGTAGCTTGCGTCAATGTAGTGAGTTTATAAACAAAATATCTGAATATTACCCACAAGCAGAAAAACTCTCCGAACGTATTATGACAGCTTTTTATGATTTGCAGGATTGTTCACAGGAGATATCAGGCTTGCTTGAGAGTGTTAACATTGATCCATATCGTCTTGAAGAGGTTGAGGAACGTCTTGATTTGTTGTATAAACTTTCAAGAAAATACGGAAATACCACAGAAGAAATTCTTGAATTTTGTGATAAGGCAAAGAAAGAACTTGAGGAACTTGAAAATTATGAATTCAATATGGAAAAACTTCAGGCTGAATACGATAAATATTATCAGATAACCAAGAAACTTGCATTAGAACTTTCTGCTAAGCGAAAAGAAATTTCTCTTGACTTTATGACAAAAGTCAGAGAAGAAATGACTTATCTTGATATGCCAAATGTTAATCTAAAAGTTAATATAGAGAGATGTCCATTAAATGAAAATGGCTGTGATAAGTTGGAATTCCTTATTTCTACAAATCTTGGTGAAGAGCCTAAGCCTGTTTCCAAAATTGCTTCAGGCGGTGAGCTTTCAAGAATGATGCTAGCAATTACAAATGTAATTGCAGCAAACAATATTGTTGATACTATGATTTTTGATGAAGTCGATACAGGTATAAGTGGCAGTGCTTCACAAAAAGTTGGGTATAAATTAAAAACATTGTCTGAATCAAGACAAGTTATATGCATTACTCATCAAGCACAAATAACAGCACTTGCTGATGAACATTTCCTTATCAAAAAAGAAATAAAAAATAATAGAACTTTTACTCAGGTTAATTCTCTTAATTTTGAACAGCGTAAGCAAGAATTAGCACGAATTATTGGCGGAGTATCTATTACAGAACTCACATTAAAACACGCAGAGGAAATGCTACTTAACAAATAAATTTAAGCAGGTAATTTTATGAAATATTGGAAACCCGAACAACTGAATAAAGAGCTTGTTAAGCAGATTGTATCAGATTTTGGTGTACCTTCCATAGTTGCAATGCTCTTAAGCATAAGAGGTATTGATACCTATGAAGAAATACAAAAATTCCTCTATGATGAAGATGAATTTGATGATCCCTTTTTGTTGGTTGATATGGATAAAGCAACAGAACGTATATTTTCTGCTCTTGAAAATAAGGAACGTATATGTATTTATGGAGATTATGATGCTGATGGTGTAACATCAACAGCATTGTTGTATAGCTACTTAATATCACTTAAAGCAGATGTAACATATTATATTCCTTCAAGAGAAACAGAAGGATATGGTATGAATATAGGTGCTATTGATAAAATTGCAAGTACAGGTGCAACTCTTATTATTACAGTAGATAATGGTGTGTCTGCGATAGAACAGATAGACTATGCAACATCGTTGGGGATAGATACAATAGTAACAGATCATCATACGCCACCGGAACTTATTCCTAATGCAGTGGCAGTTGTTAATCCCCATAGGGCAGATTGTACTTCAGAATTTAAACTGCTGTCAGGTGTTGGTGTAGTGTTCAAACTCATAATGGCTATGGAGGATGAACATCTCGATATAGGCAGTTTGCTCGATAAATATTCAGATATTGCATCTTTAGGTACAATAGGTGATATTGTATCATTAACGGGCGAGAATAGAATTATTGTAAAAAATGGTATCAAAAAAATAAAGTTATTACACAATAAAGGTATATCTGCTCTTCTCGATACAGCAGGTATAAAAGGTAACAATAAGCTCACAGCAGGAAAAATATCATTTACAATTATACCACGTATTAATGCTTGCGGACGCTTGGCATTATCTGAAAAATCAGTAGAATTACTTTTGACTGATGATGATATAATAGCTAATGAAATTGCAAAAGAGTTATCTGAAGATAATAAAATAAGACAGAACATAGAAAAAGAAATTCTTGAAGAAGTTCTTGAAAAGATTGAAAATAACCCACATTTGAAGTATAAACGTATAATGGTGATAAGTGGCGAAAATTGGCATCAAGGTGTAATCGGAATCGTTGCTTCAAAAGTTAAGGATATTTTTGGAAAACCTGTTATAATAATTACTACGGATGGCGAAAATGCCAAAGGTAGTGGAAGAAGTATTGAAGGGTTTTCTCTTATTAATGCAATAACATTTTGTAAAGATTTGCTACCTCATTTTGGTGGACATCCAATGGCTGTTGGGTTAAGTATAAAAACCGTTGATATAGAGGAGTTTTCAATAAGAGTAAACAGCTATGCAAAATCCTGTGGACAGATGCCTCTGCCAACCTTAAAAATTGATTGTAAACTAAATCCTAAATTTTTAAATGTTGAACTGGCTAAACAAATTTCTTTATTAGAACCATTTGGAGCAGGAAACCCTACACCGATTTTAGGATTGTATAAAATGGAATTAAAGTCCATTATACCTGTTGGTGGCGGTAACCATCTCAGGTTGTCTTTTCAGCGTGAAGATACATTTATTAATGCTATGTTATTTTTTACAACTCCTAAGCAATTTCCATATTGTATAGGTGATATTTTAGATCTTGCTGTTACAGTTGATATAAATGAATATAATAACAAAGAATCTTTAAGTATAATTGTTAAAGATATAAAGTCCAATAATGCAGATACTCAAATTATGTTAAGACATAATGAGCTTTTTGAAAGACTTATGGATTTAGAAAAATTGAGTAGAGAAGAAGCAAAAATTCTTTTACCATCAAGAGAAGATTTTGCTATTGTATTTAAGTTTTTGAGGAAAGAAAAGATATGGAAATTTCCAGTGGACATAATTTGTACTAAATTAAATAATGCACGAATTAATTATGGACGTTTGCAAGTTATTTTGACTGCTATGCATCAGCTTTCTCTTATTGATTATCAACAAAATTGGGATAAAACGGTTATTTCTATACTTCCTACACAGGGCAAAGCAGATTTAAACAGTGCTAAAGTAATGAAACAACTAAATAGCTATATAGAGTAAGTGCAGAATATAATATAGAGGGGGATTTTAAATGCCGGGAGTAATGGTTCATTATCAGGATTATGAAGAGCTAAAAAGAATGATTAAAGAAAGTGGCAGAGATTATAATAATGATTTGATTGAAAAAGCATATATTATTGCTAGCAATGCCCACGGAGATCAGCGAAGAGTGTCTGGTGTTCCATATATTCTACATCCTACATCTGTTGCTTGCATTTTAGTTGATTTAGGTATGGACACAGAATCCATAGTTGCAGCACTACTACACGATGTTGTAGAAGATACTGAAGTTACACTTGAAGAAATTACAAAAGTTTTTGGCAATGAAATTGCACATCTGATAGATGGTGTTACAAAACTAAAAAAAATTCCATATTCAAACAGAGAAGTTCAACAAGCAGAAAATATTAGAAAAATGCTTATGGCTATGTCTGATGATATTCGTGTAATCATTATCAAACTCGCAGATCGTCTTCATAATATGCGTACTATTGAGTGTATGAGAGAACAAAAAAGACGTGATAAGGCTTTAGAGAATATGGAAGTTTATGCTCCTATTGCTCACCGTCTGGGTATTCGTGCTGTAAAGGAAGAAATGGAAGACCTTTCGATAAGGTATCTTGATCCTGTCGGCTATAAAGAAATTGAAGATGAACTTGCTTTTACCGAACCCGGAAGAAAAAGATTTATAGAAAAATTAAAAACTGAAATTACAGATAAAGCTAAGGGTATTGTAGATGATATTTTTATAGAAGGTAGAGTTAAAAGCATAAATGGAATCTACCGTAAAACTTTTATGAAAGGTAAAAGTATTGAGCAGGTGTATGATATATTTGCTGTGAGAGTTATAGTTAATTCCGTACAGGATTGTTATAATATTCTGGGTGTTGTACACGATATATATACTCCTCTTCCAAATAGATTTAAAGATTATATTTCTACACCTAAACCTAATATGTATCAGTCACTTCATACGACAGTAATAGGTAAAGAAGGCGTTCCATTTGAAGTTCAGATAAGAACCTGGGAAATGCACTATACTGCTGAATATGGTATTGCTGCACACTGGAAGTATAAACTGGGATTGAATAAAAAGGATTCAATGGATGACAAAACTCAGTGGATAAGAAAAATGCTTGAAAATCAATCTGATGATGAAACTGATATTATCAGAAATATTAAAACTGATTTAGCACCTGAAGAAGTTTTTGTTTTCACCCCTCGTGGTGATGTTTTGAGTTTGCCTTTGGGAGCAACAGTAATAGATGTTGCCTATGCAATTCACTCAGCAGTGGGTAATAGAATGATTGGTGCAAAGGTAGATGGCAAAATAACTCCTATTGATTATATAATTCATACTGGAGAAATTATAGAAATTTTAACCAGCAAAGAAACCGCAGGACCTAAACGTGATTGGCTTACTAAGGTTAAAACCAGTGAGGCAAGAAGTAAGATAAAAACTTGGTTTAAAAAAGAATGTCGTGATGAAAATATTGAACGTGGTAAATCTGAAATTGATAAAGAATTTAAACGTAACGGTATTATCCTTACTGATGACGAACGTTCAGAATTTTTTCTTGAAATCTTAAAAAAACAATTTACTAATCTTGATGATTTTTATGCCTCGATAGGCTATGGTGGTATTCTTTTATGGAAACTTGTTCCACGAATGAGAGAACTTTATAGTAAAAAATATAAAATTCAAGAAAAAGTTGAAGAGCTTCCTATAATTGAAACAAAACCTGTATTAGTAAAATCAAACAACGGAATTGTTATTGAAGGTGTAGATGATGTGCTGGTTAATCTTGCCCGTTGTTGCAATCCTATGAGAGGAGATAAGATAATAGGTTATATTACTAGAGGTAATGGTGTTTCAATTCACAAATGTACCTGTAAAAATGTACCAATAGATATTGAAAATTCTGAAAATGCTGCTAGATGGGTTCAGGCACGATGGGACGATGATGTTTCAAAATCAGAATCATACCAGACTACTATTGAAGTAACTGCCACAGATCGCACAGGATTACTTGCAGACCTTACAAATACATTAAGTTCTTTGCATATTTTTATTCACGCAATAAACTCTAATTGTGCTAAAAATGGAATAGCAAGTATAAGATTTACAATTACAGTAAATAATATGGATCATCTAAAAGGTATTGTAGCAAAACTGTCATCTCTAAAAGGTGTACAGACAGTTTCAAGAATATAATAGAGGTGTACAAGTACAATGAAAGCTGTTATTCAAAGAGTTTTAAGTGCTAATGTTAAGGTTAACGATGACATAAAGGGAGAAATAGAAAAGGGATTGCTAATCTTGGTTGGTATTGAAGCTGATGATAACAAAACAGAAGCTGATTTACTTGCTAATAAAATTGCAAACTTGCGTATATTTTGTGATGAAAACGATAAAATGAATTTATCATTACTAGATATACAAGGAAGTGCATTAATAATATCTAATTTTACACTATGTGGTGACTGTCGTAAGGGTAGACGACCATATTTTGGTGATGCTGCACGTCCTGAGTTAGCAGAACCTATGTATGAATATTTTTGCCAAAAACTTTATGAGAATAATGTGAAAAAAGTCGAGAAAGGTATTTTCGGTGCAGATATGAAAGTAGAGCTGTTGAATGATGGCCCTGTTACCATAATAATAGATTCAAAGGAGTTGTCCCATAAATGATAGATATAAAAAGCGTACCTGTGGGAGCTTTACAAACTAATTGTTACATAGTAACGGATAAAGTAAGCGGAGAAATTGCTATTATAGATCCAGGTGCTTTTTCTGAAAAACTCGATAGCGTTATTAACAATCATTGTGATAAAATTAAATATATTTTACTTACTCATGGTCATTATGATCATATTGGATATGTTAATCAATTAAAATCCAAAACTAATGCTAGAGTAGTTATAGGAAAGGAAGAAGAAGCATTTCTTAAGGATAATAACCTTAATTTATCATTATTTTTTATGGAATCTCCTATGGAAAAAATTAATGCAGATATGACATTGTCAGATGAAGACATTTTTATGTTAGGCAAAACAGTTATTAAATTTCTGCATACACCCGGACATACCGTTGGAGGTGGTTGTTATTTAATTGATGATAATATTTTCACGGGAGATACACTAATGAAACTAACTATGGGTAGAACAGATTTGCCTACAAGTAGCGATAGATCTATGATGTATTCTCTTAAAAGGCTGGCACAGTTAGAAGGAGATTTTAATGTTTTTCCCGGACACGGAGAAACATCTTCGCTTTCATATGAAAAAAAGTACAACTCATATATTAGATCTGTAAGGTGATTTATGAAAATATATATTATTAATCATACATTTCATTATGAAATTGAAAATCTGACAAGAGTTTTCTTTCCTAACGAAAAATTAGATATAATTAAAATTGATTCTGTTGATTTTTCAGATTTTGAGTTACCTTGTATAGTGACCTGTGTTAAAGATAATCGAGAAAATGCTGACATTTGTGTAGGTGTAAATTTTGAAGATTACAGTAAAAAAAATATTTCTACGGTTTTTATAAATAACAATTCTGATGATTATAAGGATGAACAAGAACGTATAATGGCTGTAAATCTATTTAATCTACTTACTGAGTATACTGGAATAACACCACCTTGGGGAATTCTTACAGGTGTACGTCCTATCAAACTTTTTAGACGTATGGTTGACGAGTTTGGTTTTGATTATACAAAAGATTATTTTAAGAGTAAACTTTTAGTAACATACGAAAAAATAAATCTAGCAGAAGAAACAGAAAAAAATGAGCGTTCCATACTTCATACATCATCTCCAAATTCATATAGTCTTTATGTTTCAATTCCTTTTTGTCCTACAAGATGCAGTTATTGTTCATTTGTTTCTCAATCAGTTGAAAAAACTAAAAAACTGATTGAACCATATTTAGAACTTTTATGTAAAGAACTTGAATATACTGCAAAAATTATCAATCAACTTAACTTAAAACTTGAAACAGTTTATATTGGAGGTGGTACTCCTACCACATTAAATGCACAGCAAATGAAAAAATTGCTTGCTGTTATTAACCAAAACTTTCCTATGAATTGTTGCAGAGAGTTTACTGTTGAAGCAGGTAGACCCGACACTGTAACAGAGGACAAGTTAAGAGTTATTTTTGATGGCGGAGTAAATAGAATAAGTATAAATCCTCAAACTATGAATGATAATATTCTGGTATCAATAGGACGTAAGCACACCGCCCAACAAACCATAAATGCATTTAATATGGCACGAAAAATAGGTTTTAAACATATAAATATGGATTTAATCGCAGGCTTGCCTGATGAGAATTTTGAGAGTTTTAAGAACACACTTGATATTATTACAAATCTTGATCCTGAAAGCATTACTGTTCATACTCTTTCTATGAAACGTTCATCTAATTTAACTTCACAGGGAATGCAAATTTATAAACATAATGCAGAAGTTGCCTCGAAGATGCATTCGTATTGTAGAGCATTACTTTCTGAAAAAGGTTTGCGTCCATATTATCTTTATAGACAAAGTCGTATGGTTGGAAATCTTGAAAATATTGGATATGCGAAACAAAATTATGATGGTTTGTATAATGTCTATATTATGGATGAAACGCATACAGTCTTTGCATGTGGAGCAGGAGCAGTAACTAAACTTAAGGATCCTAAAAGTGGTGTTTTACAAAGAATTTTTAATTATAAATATCCTTATGAATATATTAATAATTTTGATGAGATGCTAAAAAGAAAAGAAGGAATAAAAGAATTTTATAACAATTATTTTAAAGAAAAGTAATTAACAGGCAACAGCTTAGTGCTGTTGCCTGTTGTTGATTATTTAAATATACAATTATTGCTTGCTCTATTGAAAATGTGTTAGGTAATACCTAAATTTTAAAATTCAATATTTATAATTATTGTTTTGTCCAATATAATATCACTTACAAATTGCTATCAGCATAATATGTTACAAAGTATTGTAAAAATTACAAAGAGGTGACGTATATGTCAAGGCAGTTAATTATAGTATCGTCAATAACATATGCTATGAAGGCAAAATCTATTTTAAAAAATAAAGGCATTTATGTTGATATAACTAAAACTTCAAAACACTCTGTCCAACAAGGTTGTGGATATGGTCTTATATTATCTAAAAATGTAGACAGAGCAGTTGAAATATTAAAAGAAAATGGTATTAATATTTTAGGTATTAAAGATGATGGGAGCGAGTACAAGTGATATATTTAGATAATTCAGCAACTACATTTCCAAAGCCTGTTTCAGTTTACAACGCAGTAAATCAAGCTATGCGTAACTTTGGAGCAAATCCTGGTAGAAGTGGCCATCGTATGTCAATAAGTGCTGCTGAACAGGTTTATAAATGTAGAGAAGCAGTTGCGAGATTTTATAATATAAAAGAAGTAGAAAACATTATTTTTACACAAAACTGTACTTATGCTACTAATACAATAATTAAAGGATTTTTTAAAAAAGGAGCTCATATTGTTATTTCTGATTTAGAGCATAATTCTGTATTGAGGCCTATAAATCAATTATCAGAAAACGATATAACTTTTACTACTGCAGCAGTAGAATATGGGGATTTTGAAAAAACATTAGATAATTTCAGAAAAGCAATAAATGAAAAAACAACTTTAATGGTTATAACCCATGCTTCTAATGTAATAGGAACTATTTTACCCATAGGTAGACTTACAGCACTTGCACATCAGTATAATATAAAAGTTCTTGTTGATACAGCACAAACATCAGGTGTAATTCCTATTGATGTAGAAAAAATAAATATGGATTTTTTAGCTACTGCAGGACACAAAGGACTTATGGGACCAATGGGCACAGGAATAATGTATGTTAGAGAACCTGATTTAATTTCTCCACTTGTCTGTGGCGGAACAGGCAGTAGTTCTCTTGAGATTTTTCAACCCAACGTAACACCCGATAAATTTGAAAGCGGTACCTGTAATCTTCCGGGAATTTGTGGTTTGCTTAAAGGAATTGAATTTATTGAAAAAACAGGTATTCAAAAAATACACAATCATGAATTTATGTTGCTTGAACTTCTTTATAGTAAATTAAAGTGTATTAAAAATGTAAAATTATACACTCCAAAACCAGAAATTAATTATAATGCACCGTTGTTATCATTTAACATTGGTGATATGCCTAGTGAACAAGTAGCAGAAATACTGGATAAAAAATACAATATTGCTGTAAGAGCAGGATTACACTGTGCACCAACAGCACACAAAAAGTTAGGCACAGAAACTCAAGGCACAGTAAGAATATCATTATCATATTTTAATACAACAAGTCACATAAATTCGGTGTCAAATGCTGTTAAAAATATTTCTGATTTTTATTCAAAAAAAATTAATATAAAGTAGTGTACATTTCAGAATTTTGTGATAAAATTATTGTGTGTGATTGCGAATAATTTTATCTTAAAATTAAGTAAATCATAAGTTTATTATAGAACGGAATGGATAATCATGGATGCTATTTTATCATGGTTTCAGTCCTTTTTATCTGTCATAAAAACTTTTGAGATAAAAGACGTTATAGATATTGTGTGTGTAACGTTTATTATATATGCACTTATTAAGTTTATAAGAGATACTAAGGCTGTGCAGTTGCTTAAAGGTGCAATTTTGCTAATTCTTATTTACCTTGTTGCAACATTTTTTAATCTTACAATGCTTTCTGCACTACTGAGAATGTTTGTGGAATTTGGAGTACTTATTATCATAATTATTTTTCAGCCGGAAATACGAAGTTTTTTGGAAAAACTAGGTAGAAGTAAATTTTCAAAATCATTTGGTTTTTCTAGTGTGGATGAAGATAATAAAATTATTGAAGCAAAAAGAAAATGTGTTAGCGATGTAGTTGCAATAGCCAAAAATTTCAGCAAGAAAAAAGTTGGTGCCCTTATAGTGTTTGAACAAGAAACTAAACTTGGTGATATTATTAATACAGGTACTATTGTGGACGCTGCACCCTCAGTTTCTCTTTTAGGAAATATGTTTTTTAACAAGGCCCCTCTGCATGATGGTGCTGTTATTGTTCGTAACGGCAGAGTATATGCGGCAGGATGTATATTGCCTCTTACCAAAAAGAATTCGGAGGTTGATGTTAATTTAGGAACACGACACAGAGCGGCTATTGGTATGAGCGAAGAATCAGATGCAGTTGTTGTTGTTGTTTCAGAAGAAACTGGTGGAATTTCTATTGCACATCAGGGACGATTAACAAAAATGGAAGATAGTGATGAACTAAAGAACAGACTTGAAAGATTAGTTGTTCCTGAAACAACTAAAAACGATTTTGTGGATTATATTCCCATTTTTTCATCTATAAGAAAGGAAAAGAAAAATACTAATGAACATAGTGAAGAAAAAGAACATTAACACAAAAAGTCTGCTTAATAACTCAAAATTTCTTTTATTACTTTCTTTTATACTTGCCTGTATTTTTTGGGTGGCATTTGCATCTGTGTCTGATGAAGAAAGCTCAGTTGTCGTTACTGATATTCCTGTAACAATAGAGCTTTCTGATCAAGCTACTGCAGATGGCTTAAGAGTATATCGAGGTGGAGAGGTAACTGCAACTGTACAAATAAAAGGCAATAGATTGACAGTAGGTTCTATTACTAAATCTGATGTACAAGTTGTAGCACAAGATACAAGTGGCATTACAGTTGCAGATACATATGCACTTAGTCTTTCAGTTAAAAAAGTTGGGGTAAAAACTGATTATGAGATAGTTTCTGTTTCTCCTTCAGTAATAAATGTAACAGTTGACAAACAAAGAACTCAAAATTTCACGATAGAAAAAAATATTGATACGTCAGGGGTAACACTGCCCGTAAGTTCAGATTCATCTGTAACAGGATACTATCTTTCAAAACCTACTATTTCCTCAGATACTGTATCTGTAACAGGACCTGAACAAGAGGTAAAAAAAATTACAAATGCTCAGGTAGCAGATATTATAAAAGGTGAACAAAAAGAAAATATAACAAAATCTCTTAATGTAGAACTCCTTGATTCAGATGGAGAAAAAATAGAAAGTGACCTTATCACATTATCACCTAAAAGGGTTGATATGACTATTCAAGTTTTACCAGAAAAGGAAATAAGTGTTATACCAGTATTTACAAATGTACCAACAGGAATTGATATTGATAGTTTAGTATCAGTTAAGCCATCTAAGATCACAATAGCTGGAACTAAAAACGCTATTAGTGAAGTTGATGATATAAAACTTGATCCTATTGATTTTAACACTCTTGATCCTACAAAAACACAAATAACCTGTAATATAACTCTTCCAACAGGTTGCATAAATATAAGTAACGAAGAACAAGCCAGAGTTTCTCTTAACCTGTCTGATTATTCTTCAATAGTGATTCCTATAACAAATTTTGAAATAAAATCTATTCCATCAGGATATTCGGCAGAAGTTTCCACCAAATCTATAAATGTTTCTATTGCAGGACCAACTGATAAAATAAGTGATATAGCAGCTGAAGACATTAAGGCTACTGTTGATTTAAGTACTTTGGCAAGTGGATTTGAAGGTTCACAAGAACTTCCAGTAAAAATAGATTTGTCTTCATTTAATAGTTGTTGGTGTTTTTATGATTATACCGTGAATGTTTCTGTAAAGAAAACATAATATATTTGTGAATTATAAATATATAATTGATTATGTCAAATAGGAAGGTCAACAGGTAATTGTCAGTTATCTGTTGACCTTTAAATATCATATGTCTTTCCTTGCAAAAATTAAATTTTTGTAGTAGTATAGATAATGGTTTATAATGATTGTGGGAGGGTAACAATGTATAATAATTCAAATATTATTTTGGACAAATCTTGCATATATTTGAATGTGTTTTTCAATGATATGGAAATAGCTCCTGTTCCAGCAGACATCCTTACTGATGCACGAAACAAATTTTTTATCGCAAAAGGTAAAAAAATAAAGGACAAAGTATTTTTCTCTGCTAATGGAATCAAATATTCTTTTGCTTATCAAATAGATACCAAAGGGAAATTTAAGTGGAAAGCAACAGCAAATGGTTCAATTATCGAGGAGGCTGTTGAAGAAGCTGCTGGTTATATTATATTTTACAGAACTACATCTGGTTTAATATATAAAAAAACATATTTTAATCACTCACATATATGGCAAAAAACTGAATATTTTGAAGTTGGTAAAAATACACCTTCTATTTCACTTATGCCTTGGCTTAATGACGATAGAGCAGCTATCGCAATGTATGATAGTGATACATCTTTCCCTCAGATTCTTTATGGGTTACCATTATCTGAAAATAATGAAGATATACATAATGCTGTTATGATTTGTAATCCTCAAGTTTCTGCAACTGTAAATAATGTTACTTATTTTTTTGGTGATGATGAGCTTGAAGAACAATGGAATAACGTATTAAATTCCTGTAATTCAGTTGAGGAGCCTTCTGTAAGTAATAAGATATCTAAAAAAGAATATTTCTGTATTAATGCAATTAATCAAAACTCCGGTTATAAAAATCTTGCAGATACCAATGAAATTTTTTCAATGCAAAGTATTCCTATTAATGCACCAGTTGTACAGAATAATACAATTAAAACTGAAAATAACACAAATTTTGGAAATACCATAAAAAATGATTTTCTTCCTGTTGAATCTATATCTGATATCAGTAAGCAAACTAATTCTCCAAAAGATAATAAAATTATTTATCCTGTAAGTTCTACAATAGATAATGAATTTTCCAAAAGAACAAACGATAACAAAATTGAAAATAATGCTAATAAGATTGTGATGATTTCTCAAAAGGAAAAAGGATATTATTTTGGTGATCTTGACACTAACAATAATCGCAATGGTTATGGTAGAGTTCAAACTTCTAAAGGAAAAACTCTATATGAAGGTGAATTTCTTAATGATATGAAAAATGGTTTCGGAGTTACTTTCTTTAAAAGCGGAAAAGTTTCATATGTCGGAAATTATAGCAATAATAATTGCGATGGTTTTGGATTAGAATTCAGAGCTACTGATGGAAGTGTAACAGCTGCACAGTTCAAAGACAATATTAAAGAGTTTATTTCTGCAAAGTTTGATAAAACAGGTAGACTAACATATGTAGCAAACAGATATGGTGAAGATGAATGCAATATTAACTTTAACACGGATAACGGTGAGATCTTTATTGCAAAATTTGAAAATGGAGAGCCCTTACATAGCGGAACTATAATTTCAGCTGATGGAACATTACTATATACAGGTGAATATAAAAACGGAAATAAAGATGGAAAAGGAATGTTGTTTAACTTTGATGGAACTATAAAATATTCAGGTGAATTCAAACGTAATTTATACAGTGGTATGGGTACTCTTACTTATGATAATGGTAATGTATATACAGGTGAGTTTTCTGCAGGATATCCAAATGGTAAGGGAGAACTGCGAACAGAACAAGGCGAAGTGATATATACAGGTCAATGGAAAAAAGGATTATATAATGGTGATGGAAGACTTTACAATAAAGATGGAAGTTACAGCGATGGAAAATTTGTCAATGGAGTTGCAAAAGGTAAGTTAATAATTTACGATGAAAAAGGGTTGCTTAAATATAGTGGACTTGTACTTGATGATAAACCAGATGGTAATGGAATATGTTACTATAACGGAAAAAAAGTTTATGATGGACAACTTTCAAGAGGCATAAAATCAGGTACTGGCAGACTTTATGAAAATGATAAGTGTGTCTATATGGGCTCTTTTGAAAATGATATGTTCTGTGGTTTTGGAATAAGCTATAAAAATTCACAACCTGTTTATTGCGGAATGTGGCAGAAAAATAAATATAACGGAGCAGGTTTACTTCGTGTTGATCAAAACACTTTGGTTGCTGGTAATTTTATTAACGGAGTACCAAATGGCCGTATCAATGTTATAAGAAACAATATTTTGGTTCAGGAGTGTATATATAATAATGGGGAATGTGAATATATGCGTGAATATTCACAGGACGGTACAAGCGTTCTTTATGATGGCAATATAAAAAATAATGTTAAAGAAGGTATGGGATGTACCTTTACAGAATATGGTGAAAAGCTATTTGAAGGCATATTTAAAAATGGAGAACCTTATAAGAGTATGAAGGTTTGTTTCAGAGAGATGCCTACACTTGAATATATTGCAAAGTTAAAGGATACAGATTATGAAAAGTTCAGAAATTCAAAAGAATTTGTAGTTGAACAACCAATGATGTCAGGAGTATATTCGGGACAGCTTAAAAATGGTGTACCTGACGGTAAAGGTACAATACTTTATGTTGACCATAGATATACCGGAAGTTTCTGTGCAGGATCAGCTTGTGGTAACGGCATAATTTACTGTGGTGATGGTACTGTAATTAAAGGTGTTTTTTCAAATGAACCTCATATAAATACTATGGCTATTAGTTTTTCAAATGTAATTTATAATCAAATAAAATAATCAGAGGGAGAGTGTGTTCGTTTATGCACAAAAAGGTATTTCAGTATTTAATAGATATATTACCTAACCTTATTTTCACTTTAATAATTTTTATTGTTGGTTGGATTCTTGCAAGATATCTTACAAAATTGATAATGAAATTTATTGAGCGAAGTAAGATTGATTCTTCTGCTGAATACTTCTTCAGGTCATTTATTTTGGTTACTTTCAGAATATTGGTTATTCTTATAGCATTAAGTCAGCTTGGAGTTGATGTTACCACAATCGTAACCGCTGTGGGTGCTGCTACTGTTACAGTTGGTCTTGCTTTACAAGATACGCTTGGTAATATAGCTAGTGGTATACTTCTTATTTTTACTCATCCTTTTAAAGAGGGAGATTATCTTAAAATAGGTGTAGATGAAGGTACAGTAACTAAAATAGCCCTCTTTTCTACCCATATAAATACCGTAGATAACAAGGAAATTGTTATACCAAATAGAAATATAACAGCTACGAGTGTTATTAACTATTCAAGTAATGAGAACAGACGAGTTGATCTTACCTTTCAAATTGCATATGATAATGACATAATTGCTGTTAAAGAAATAATAAGAAACATAATTAATGCAAATAATAACATTTTACATAATGAAGAACTTATTATAGGTGTTTTTGGACAGAATGATACTTGTTTAACTCTTGATGTTAAATTTTGGTGCAAGAATGAAAACTACTGGGATTTATATTATAAAATTGGTGAAGAAATAAACATTGAGTTTGAGAAGAATGAAATTAAAGTTCCTTATCACACAGTAGTAAATAAATAGGAAAAATAATTTCTATTACTTAATAAAAAATAAACTTAAAAAGACAGCTTCATTAGTGTATTTAAAGTAGCACCAATGAAGCTGTCTTCGATTTGAATTTTAAAATCCTAATTTGATTTATACGTAACACCAATACCCTCAGCATATCTTTCTATTGTAGAACAATCACCATTTACTTGAATACTTTCTAATTTATCACAAAAAATAATTGCATTATCATTAATTTCTTCTATACATTCTGTTAATGTTATACTTTCAAGATTTGAACACTTACAAAATGCTGCAAAGCCAATCTCTTTTATGTCACCCTTAGCTACCACTACTTCAATAGATTGATTATAAGCAAATGTATAATCAGGAATAATATCAAGATTTTCAGATAATGTTACCTTTTTTAAATTATCACAAAACGAAAAAGCATTGTTGTAAATATGTATAATAGAATTAGGCATATCATATTCAGAACTTTCTTTATTCTCAGGATATGCTACCAGATTTGCCATATCAGAAGTATAAAGTACACCATCATATGATATATAATGCGCGTTTTCATCACATATAATTTTATTTAAAAATCTACTATTATAAAATGCAAGAGCACTGATGTCGGTTACAGTAGAAGGTAAGGTAATACTATTGACAATATCTTCATTATCAGTATTTTCAAAGCATCTTGAATCAATATTTGTTACACTTATATCCTCTATTGTCGCAGGAACAATTACATCTTTTTCGTTTCCTTTATATTGTTTTATAGTTATTGAATCTTGATCTTTTTCGTATACAAATCCATTATACTCTCCAATTATGTTTAATTGATTATTTTCTAAATACATACTCTCAGCAGAAAGATTTGAATCTTTATTAACAGAAGTTTCACCGTCACAAGCAATTAATGATGAACCGGCAATTACAGCACTTATAGTACACGCAAGCATTTTACAAATTTTCAACATAAGATTCGCTCCAAATTAATATTATATTAAACTAATTCAAATAAAAAGTATATGATTATTGTATAAAATAAACTATCATACGAAATATTGTTTCAACACATATTTAATAATATCACTTTGTTAGATTATATCATAAACTCCTATAATTGTTAATAAACAAAATGTAAATAAAAGCAATATATATGGATTAGTCTATTTTTGTGTTTAGATTGACAATATATAACATAAATGATATAATCTTTATACGTAAATGACATATGTCAAAAAGCAAAAGAGGTATGTTATGCCAAGACCAAGTAAAAAAAGAAGAATTTGTTCTGAACCTTCTTGTAATTGTTTTGCTCCTAAAGACAGTTTAGAACAACATTACGAATCGGTAATAATGACTATTGATGAATATCAGACCATTCTATTAATAGATTATCAAAATGTTACACAAGAACAATGTGCTATAAAAATGGATGTTGCAAGAACTACTGTACAAGCTATTTACAGTAGTGCAAGAACTAAAATAGCTGAATGTTTAGTAAAAGGCAAAGAGCTTCACATAGAAGGTGGCAACTATTTTTTATGTAATCGTATTGATGTATGCTCTGATTGTAACAAATCAAAATATTCAAATAAAAATATAAATATAAATATCAAAAAGGAGAAGTAATTATGAAAATAGCAGTGACATTTGAAAATGGACAAATATTTCAGCATTTTGGTCATACTGAACAGTTTAAAATGTATAAGATTGAAAACAACACAATAGTAAATACCAAAATTGTTAACACAATGGGAAATGGACATGGTGCTCTTGCAAGTTTTCTTAAAAATAATAATGTAGATATAATTATCTGTGGAGGAATTGGCATTGGAGCAAAAAATGCATTATCTCAAGCTGGAATTAAGTTATACGGCGGTGTAGAAGGAAGTGCAGATGATGCAGTCTGTCGTCTGCTAAATGATACATTAATTTATAACCCAGATATAAAATGTAGTAACCATAATCAGCAACATAATCACAAGCATTCCAATGATTGTAATGGTCACAGTTGTGGTTATCATAGCTGTGGAATATAACTTACCTTTAATAGCCAAAGGGGAAAGGAAATATTATGTTGGAACTTAAAAATATATGCTATGAAGCAGACGGTAAAAAAATACTTGATAATATAAATCTGACATTAAATGAACGTTTTATTGCTATAACAGGTCCAAATGGTGGAGGTAAATCAACTCTTGCTAAAATTATTATGGGAATACTAAAACCTACACAAGGACAAATTTTTTTTGATGGTATTGATATAACTGATTATACTATAAGTCAGCGTGCTAAAATGGGAATTAGCTATGCTTTTCAAAAACCTGTTGCATTTAAAGGGCTCACTGTAAAAGATTTGTTAAAACTTGCATATGGAAGAGAAACAAATATTAATGAGCTTTGCGAAGTTCTTAGTGAAGTAGGACTTTGTGCACGTGATTATATCACCAGAGAACTTAATGATACACTCTCTGGTGGCGAAATGAAACGTATAGAAATTGCTACTATACTTGCGAGAAAAACAAAGTTATCACTTTTTGATGAACCTGAGGCAGGAATTGATTTGTGGAGTTTTCAAAATCTTATACACGTTTTTGAAAATATGTACAAAAAAACAAAAGGTAGTATTATAATAATAAGCCATCAGGAGCGTATTCTAAATATTGCGGATAAAGTTGTACTATTAAAAGATGGAAAAACAAAAAAATTTGGAAGTAAAGAAGAAGTTCTTCCAGATTTATTTTCAAATAATAGTACTGGTGTATGTAGTAAATTAATAGATAAAATGAATAACAATGATAATATAAAGGTAGGTGAGAAGTGAAATGAATGAATTTGAAAAAAAACTTTTAAAAGAAGTTGCTGACCTTGATTCACTTCCTGTGGGGGCTTATAATATACGTTCAAATGGAGAAAGTGTTGCACGAAATACAACAGCTAATATTGATATTGTAACAAAAAAAGATAAACCAGGAATTGATATTATTATCGCTAAAGATACTAAAAATGAGAGTGTACACATTCCTGTGGTAATAAGTGAAAGTGGTATTAAAGAAAGTGTTTATAACGATTTTTTCATTGAACCAAATTGCGATGTTACAATTATAGCAGGCTGTGGTATTCATAACTGTGGAGGACAAGATAGCAAGCACGACGGTATACATTCATTTTTCATTGGTGAAAACAGCAAAGTGCGATATATTGAGAAACATTATGGTGAGGGTGATGGAACTGGTAAACGTGTAATGAATCCTGAAACTAATGTAATTCTTGCAAAAAATGCACATATGGAAATAGAAAGCAGTCAGATTGCTGGTGTTGATGATACTGTACGCAAAACAACGGTTACTCTTGGTGAAGGTTCCGTATTCATTATAAAGGATAGTATACTGACAACAGGGAAGCAAAAAGCTATTGCTGAATTTTATGCAGATCTCAATGGAAATAATTGTAGTTGTAACATTATCAGCAGAGGTGTTGCAAGAGATAATAGTTACCAAAATGTAATCAGTCATATGAATGGTAATGCAGCTTGTAATGGCCACTCAGAATGTGACTCTATATTAATGGAAAAAGGTATTGTTATTGCTACACCGCAACTAAAAGCTACAAACACAGATGCTTCTTTAATACACGAGGCAGCAATAGGAAAAATTGCAGGCGAACAGCTTACAAAACTGATGACTCTAGGCTTAGATGAAAAAGAAGCAGAAGAACAAATCATTTTCGGTTTCTTAAAGCATAAAGTTTAATACTATATTTTAATATAAAAAACAACAACACTTTTGTTAGTGCTGTTGTTTTTTACTATGATACAACTCTACTTTATTTCTTTAAAAGGTGTGTGTTTATGAATAGGTTATATATCACAGATTTAGATGGAACTTTATTAAATAAAGAGAACCATCTGTCAGAAAAAAGTAAAGAAATTTTAAACACTTTTATATTTAATGGAGGTATGTTTACATATGCCACTGCAAGGTCATATAATTCTGCAAAATATGTAAAAGAAGGTTTAATTACCACTGTACCTATTATAGTATATAACGGTGCATTTATTTATGATATTCCAAGTAAAAAATATATTGATGGTGTGTTTTTTACTCACTACCAATTAGATGAAATTATAAAACTTACTAACCAGTTTAATTATACACCTCTTGTCTATACTTTTATTAATGGAGAAGAAAAAGTATTATGGAATAAAAATGGGAATCTAAGCGAAGGTTTTCTCTATTATCTCTCAAACAGAAAAAATGATAAACGTATGATGCCTGTTGAAGATATATCACATTCTTTTCGTGGTAATGTTTTTTATATTACCTTTATAGAAAATTATGAAAAACTTTTACCTTTATATAATACAATAAAAGAAAATAAGCTTTTTAATTCAGTGTTCCAACAAGAAATTTATAGACCTGAATATTGGTGTGAAATTATGCCTAAATCAGCCAATAAAGCTAATGCTATTAAAAGGTTGAAAAAAATGCTTGGTTGTGATGAACTTATTGTTTTTGGAGATTCACTTAATGATATTCCTATGTTTGAAATAGCTGATAAAGCTTATGCAGTGATGAACGCGAATGACAAATTAAAACAAATTGCAACCGAAACAATAGGATATAATTATGAAGACAGTGTAGCTTTAAAATTATTGGAGATTGAAATTAATCAATTATAAAATGAAGGTGAAAGTATGAAAGCACTTATCACAGGTGCAAGTTCAGGAATTGGACGAGATATGGCACGTATACTTGCTCAAAGAGGATATAGTTTAGTTTTGGTAGCACGCAGACTAGAAAGATTACAAGAGTTACAAAGTGAGTTAAAAAATACAAATATAGAAATGATCCAAATGGATCTATCAGATAAGGAAAATTGTATTAAGCTATATAAACAAGTAAAAAGCAAAAATATTGACTTCCTTATAAATAATGCAGGTTTTGGACTAGCTGGAGAATTTATTTATTCTGATTTAGAAACAGAGATAAAAATGATTGACACAAATATAACAGCTGTTCATATACTAACAAAGTTATTTTTAAAAGATTTCATCAAACGTGACAGCGGTATAATTTTAAATGTTGCTTCCTCTGCTGCATATATGGCGGGACCGTTAATGAGTACATATTATGCTACTAAAAATTATGTACGTCGTCTCAGCCAGGCTATTTATCAGGAACTAAAAGAAAAAAAGTCTAATGTTAAAATATCTGTACTGTGTTCTGGTCCTGTTAATACAGAGTTCAATAGAATAGCAAATGTAAAATTTGCTATAAATGGTTTGAGTAGTGAATATGTAGCAAAATATGCTATTGATAAAGCCTTAAAAGGTAAATTATCCATAATACCAGGAAAAGCAATGAAGATAGGTACTTTTCTCCTCAGATTTACCCCAGAAAAATTAATGCTGAAGATTTCAAATAATATTCAAAGTAAAAAGAATTAGCAAATGTTTATTTTTATTAAAAAATAATATTAAACACCAAAGTCACGTAAATTAATCCTGCGTGGCTTTGGTGTTGTTTACTATTGTTGTTGTAAAAGTTGCACACATAACTTCTCCTGCACCATTATTTAAAAGTATATTTGCACATTCATCAAGAGTTGCACCTGTGGTTAAAATATCATCAATAATCAAAATTCTTTTATCTCTTACAAAATATTTTGGATTAATATCAAAAACATTTTGTACATTTTTTATACGCTGTGTTCTTGTCAAAGTATGCTGAGTTTTATTATCTTTGATTTTTACAAGAATATCCTTATATTCAATTTTTAAATAATAAGAAATATTTTGTGCAAGCAATTTTGATTGATTATATCCACGTTTTTTGTATTTACTTTTAGTAAATGGAACGCAAGTAATAAAATCGAAATGATTTTTGTCATTAAAGTAATCTGCATATTCTTTTCTAATAGCATTACTCATTACCATAGCCATTTGATCAGCGTAATTGCAACAACTATTAAATTTTAATTGTAGCATTGCTCTTTTATATATACCGTCATATCTGAATGGAGAAATACATTTGCTGTGCATAAGTTGAGTCACAATATTTTCCTGTTGTATTTTAGGAATACATTCTTCACAGGCGATTTTGTTTTTAGCTATAACATTGTTACAATATGGACAGCGACTAGGGTAAAAAGCATTTACAAATAATCTGAAAAAACTTTTAATATTCATATTTATTCAACTTCTCTTAATAGAAAATCTTTAAGGGCAGAATACCTCAAGGTTTTTTTGTTATTTTCAACCATTCTATATAGTGTATTATTACTACCAATGATAATAAGTAACTTTTTTGCTCTTGTAACAGCAGTATACAAAAGATTTCTGTATACAAGTTGAGGAGGATTATTGTATAGTGGAATGATAACAGCATCAAATTCATTACCCTGGCTTTTATGTACAGTTACAGCGTAGGCAAGTTCAAGGTCAACAGCACTTTCTGCATCATACATTGCTACTTTATCATCAAAAGTTACCTGTAAAGTAACAGGATTATTTGCAACCGAAGTTAGAATACCTATATCACCATTAAAAACACCTTCACCATTTTCTCCGTTATCTTTCACCCAAGGTATATTATAATTATTTTTGTTTTGCATAACTTTATCACCCATACGTAAAAGTGTACCATTAATATTTACTTCTCTTTTGAATTTTTCTTTTGGGTTTATGTTTTGTTGCAAAACTTTATTAATTTCATATGTACCAATTTGTCCTTTTCTACCAGGACATAATATTTGTATATCATTAAGAGGAGAATATCCATAGGTATGAGGCAATCTCTTTACAAATAAGTCAGAGATAGTAGATACCAAATTTCCTAAATTATTACGTTTTATAAAGAAGAAATCTGATGTATTATCATCAATAATAGGTTGCTCACCTCTTACAATTCGGTGTGCGTTGGTTACAATAAGGCTTTCCATAGATTGCCTGAAAATTTCATTTAATTGTATCACAGGGATTTTTTCTGATGCAATAAGATCACATAAAATATTACCTGCGCCCACGCTAGGTAATTGATCGCTGTCACCAACCATAATAAGTCTGCATCCAAGTGGTAATGCACGCATAACGCTTTCAAAAAGTTGAGAATCCACCATAGAAAGCTCATCAATTACAAGTGCATCACATTCAAGAACATTTTTTTCATTACGCATAAATACAGGTTGATCTTGTTTATTCCAGACAACTTCTAAAAGCCTGTGTATAGTTTTTGCTTCACAGCCTGTAAGCTGTGTCATTCTTTGTGCTGCACGTCCAGTAGGGGCAGCAAGAGCTACTGTCAATCCATTTTCTTTTAAAATACTTATAATAGCATTAAGTGTAGTTGTTTTTCCTGTTCCAGGGCCTCCGGTTAAAATAAGCATACCTTTTGATAAAGCCATTTCAATAGCTTGTTTTTGCAAAACTGCATATTTTATATTGTTTTTATTTTCTATGTTGCTTATAGCTTGCTGAATATTTTCCATTTTTTCTGCTGGAAAACGCAAAGCCATTGCAATTCTTGAAGCACAGTAGCTTTCACAGTTATGCATATCAGGTAAAAAAATAAATTCCTTTTCTCGTACAATATCTAATACTAGGAAACCTTCAGCAAGCATATCAGTTAAAGTTGATTCTGCATTTTCTTCATTAATCTGTAAAAACTTACAGCAGGCTTCGATAAGTTTTTCTTTAGGTAAACAAGTATGTCCATTGTTTTGATTATGCACAAGAATATGTATGTAACCTGCTCTTATTCTACACACATCGTCAAATTGCCTTTTTTGTTCTATGGCTATGTTGTCTGCAATTTCAAAAGAGATATTAAGTCCATTATCGCATAATATATATGGATTTTCTTCAATAATATCCATTATTTTACCACCGTATAAATTCCACGCTTTTATAGCTTGATGTGATGTTATACCATATTTTGCAAGTTGAGCCATAACTTTTCTTACACCAAAGATTTGTTTCAAACTTTTGCTTATATTTTGAGCTTTATCCTTGCTTATACCTTTTATCTCTGTAAGTCTGTCAGGTTCATTTTCAATGATTTCTAAAGTATTTTCACCAAAACAATCCACCATTTTTTTGGCAGTAGAAGGTCCTATACCCTTAATAGTACCAGATGATAGATACTTTAAAATCGATGAAACAGTAGATGGTATACTTCTTTCACATATTTCAAAAGCAAACTGCTCTCCATATGAAGGATGATTTTTATAGTTACCTATTAGTTTTACTTCTTCACCAATATTTATAGATGCAACATTTCCAACAACAGTTATATGGTCATCTCCACTTGAAATTTCAAATACGCTATACCCGTTGCCATCATTACGAAATATAATATCTTCAACTTCTCCGATAAGTTCAATTAGTTGTTTATTATTTGTCATTTTTTAAGGCTCCATTTCATAAATTTCTATTTTATGAATATTGCATTATATAGCAATTTGTTTTATAATTAATAAGTTAAAAATTTTAGATTAAATTTCCAAGAGAAAAGGAATGAGTGTTAGATGGAATTTTACGCTAATGAAGGAAAAAAATCTTGTGTTGAAGTTAATGGCAAAAAATATATGCGTCACTCCATAAAAACTCACTTTGTTAAACAGGGTGAGGACTATGTAGAAGTATTTAAAAAATATGTTTCACCTATATATCAAGAAGGTGATATTGTTTCTACCAGTGAAAAAATTATAGCTCTATGCCAGAATAGAGTAATAAAGAGAGAAGAGCTTAAAATTGGTTTTTGGGCAAAATTACTTTCAAAATTTGCTTCACATCCTGATACTGGTTATGGTGTTGGAGAAACAATAAAGATGCAATATGCTATCCACGAAGCAGGTTTGCCTAAAGTTTTATGGGCAAGTTTTGCCAGTGCTGTTACAAAACTTTTTGGTAAAAAAGGTGTATTTTATGAAATAGTTGGTGCTGAGGTAAGCGGGCTTGATGGTTTTTATGACAAGGTATGGGATGAATATGGTGATATTGGAATAAAAATTCCAGAAAACCCAAATGGTGTTTGTAACGAACTTAAAGAAAAATTAGGTATGAGCTGTATTATTGTAGATGCCAACGATCTTGGTCAAGAGCTTTTAGGTGCTTCTGATGATCTAAAAGCTTTTATTCCCGAAGATGAACTCATCAAATTTGTAAGGGACAATCCCTCAGGACAGGGTAAAGAACTTACACCGATTATTCTTATCAGACCTCTGGAAAACTTTGAAAAAAATGGTGATACTCTAGCACCAGGAGTTAAAGAATAAGTCTTACAATATTATATAACATTATTCAGATTATTACAATATTTTGAGCATACTGTTTATGCAGTATGCTCTATTTCTTTTCCAAATATTTTTTCAAAGGTATATGAATCCATATAGTCGATAAAAGTATATTCATCACATAACCGCCGGATTATCTCTCTAGTTTCTTCACTGCTTCCATAATCAACACATATCAGTTTATCCCATTTGCTTTTACCCATAAGCAAAGTACGTTCTGCTGTACTACGAACAATTTGTTCTGTATTTTCGCAAGTATCGCTTATGGGTATAACTATATAAATACCTTTATCGTATTTATTTCTTAGTATAAATATTAAAAAACTTTTCCATATGTATATTAAACCTGCAGCAGTAAGAATAATGATAGTTATATCCCGTATATTTTCAAACATAAAATCACCTCTTTACATTTTATGTTTATGGAAAAAAATGGTGTGAATATTTTTATTGATGTGTTTAAAAATATTATAGACGGTAAACGTCAGATTTTTATTACAAAAGGAAGTATATAAAATGGACAATTCTTATGCAAATCAATCAATCAAATGCTCAGTAACTCAGTGTAAACATCATTGTAATGCTAAAGATTACTGTTCTTTGAATTGTATTCAAGTAGGCACACATGAATGTAATCCAACTCAAGAACAGTGTACTGACTGTATGTCTTTTGAAAAGAAATAGTTTTTTTAATTAGTGTAAAATATAATAAGCAATTTAGATAAATTACTATAAGAATTTTTAATATAAATTGTTATAGTAGCTATAAAATTGCTAAATTAGAAATTTATTTTAAAAAAGGTTGAAATTTAAACTTAAATGGTTTATAATTTAGTTGTAACAAAGGTTACAAGATTTAATTTGCTTACAACTTACAATTAACCCTAATACACTATCTGGATAAATCCCTTAGCTTTGCTAGGGGATTTATCTATTTTACTTAAAAGTATTTCTAACTGTACACAAATACTTTATTTTCTCATATTATGTAATAACCGTATTACATTTGCAGAGGAGTACAGTATGAATAATATAGATACCTTTGGCATAATTGGCGGTGATAAACGTCAACTTGCTGCTGCACGCACTATACAATCAGATGGTTATACTGTGTATTTGAGTTGTTTTGAAAAACTTGAACAGTTGTTAGGTACCTTTGGTGGATCATTACCATTAGAAGAATGTATATTATGTAGCGATGTTATTGTTTTACCATTACCTATTACCAGAGATGGCATTACACTTAATACACCTTTTTCTGAAAAGCATATATTGCTTAATGATGAGTTTGCAAAACTTTTCAGAGGTAAAATAGTATTTTGTCCTATGAAAGATAAAATATTAAAAAGTAGCCGACATTGGCAAGATGTTAAAGTTTACGATTTTATGAATAGAGAAGAAATGCAGGTTTGCAACGCTGTACCTACTGCAGAAGGTGCTATTGAAATCGCAATGAGAGAATATCTGGGAACTATAAATGGTTCAAGATGTTTAATAACAGGTTATGGACGAATCGGTAAAGTATTGGCACAAATGCTTAAGGGAATAGGAGCAGATGTTTATGTTTCTGCAAGACGTAAAGAATCTCTTGCGTGGATAAAATTGAATGGTTATATCCCTGTTGAACTTCATAACTTAATTAACAGCGGAGAATTTGATATAATTTTTAATACGGTTCCTGCAATGATACTGGACGCACATATTATTGCGAAGATTGCAACCAATGCTTTAATTATAGATTTAGCCTCGTTGCCGGGCGGAGTAGATTTTGAAAGTGCTAAACGTATGGGAATACCAACTATACATGCACTTTCGTTACCAGGTAAGGTTGCACCAAAAACCTCGGGAGAAATAATAAAAAATACAATCTTCAATATTCTTGAGGAGGAACAGGCGTGAGCAGTACAAGATTAGCTTTTGCCATGTGCGGCTCGTTTTGTACCTTCAAAAAAGCAATACCACAAATGGAACGGCTAAAGGAAAAAGGGTATGACATAACACCTATTATGTCACAAAACGCATCCACAACAAACACACGGTTTGGTACGGCAAAAGAATTTATATCAAAAATTGAGAATATATCAGAAAAAAGTGTTATTAATACAATAAATGATGCAGAACCATTAGGACCTAAAAATATTTGTGATGCTATGCTTATTGCTCCTTGTACGGGAAATACATTGGCTAAGCTTTGCAATGGAATTACCGATACCAGTGTAACAATGGCAGCAAAATCTCTTCTTAGAGTTGGGAAACCAATTATAATCGCACTTGCTACTAATGATGCACTGGGAATATCAGCACAAAATCTAGGTAAAATAATGAATTATAAGAATATTTATCTTGTACCATTAGGTCAGGATGAGGTAATTAAAAAACCTAATTCAATGGTGGCTGATTTTGAAAAAATTATTTCAACTATCGAATTAGCGTTAAAAGGAAAACAAATACAACCTATATTTATATGAAAAAACTTAGCCAAAGAGAAAAAATAATTTCTCTTTGGCTTTTATAGTATAAATTATTTAGATTTTCAAAATAATTTATCTTTGTATTGATTTTTACCCCCTTATTTGGTATACTAATTTATAAGCGTAAAAACCTGCATAGTTTGTTTTTTTATATCGAAAGGAACAATTATGAAATATTGTAAAAAATGTGGCATTATAATAAATAATAATACTGAAAATTGTCCTAATTGTAAAAAAGGAAGAGTAATTAGTGGTGAACCAGAACAGGATTTTCCTGTTATTGCTGTAAGTGCATTTGGTTTTGAGAAAGAACGTATTTGTGCAGCACTTGATGATGATAAAATCCCTTATAGTACAAGAATTACAAGAAAACAATTTTCTTCTGATGCTGTAACAGGCAACAATAATGCTAATTATGATATTTTGGTTCCATATACTTTTTATGTTGATACTATAAATTTATTAGTAGGTATTAACGCTATAAAACCAAATGAAAAACAATTTAAAGAATTAGAAAAGATATCAACTCAAAAACATCATGATGAATTTGATGTAGAGGATTATTATAGTACCAAAAACAAAATTATAAGAATGATATCAGTAATTTTATTGTTGGCGGTTATGGCTGGTGTAGTATTAGGAGTAGACGCTGTAATGGCACTTATTAAAGGCTTTTTTTATTAACTGTTTGTTACATATATATCAAAATTTTGTACATAATTTTGATATAAAACAAATTCTGACAAAAAAATAAGTCTTATTATGATATGATGAAAGAGTATAAATTTATGAATAATATTATAAACAAATTAAATAGAATAACTATCATTTGTGGACATTATGGAAGTGGAAAAACTAATTTTTCTATTAATCTGGCATTAGATATGGCAAGTTTCGGCAAAAAAGTTACTCTTGTGGATTTGGATATAGTAAACCCATATTTTCGCAGTTCAGATTATAAAGATATTTTACAACAAAATGGAATTCATATTATCTCACCTAAATATGCAGGTTCAAATTTAGATACACCTGCATTATCAGCTGAAATTGATAGTGTTTTTGAAGATAGCAACTATGTTATTTTTGATGTAGGTGGAGATGATGCAGGTGCTTTTGCACTTGGTAGATATGCCTCTAAAATAAAAAATGAAAACTATTCATTTATTTATCTTGTAAATAAATATCGTAATCTGATTAATACTCCACAACAGGCAACAAAAATACTTTATGAAATTATATCCGCCTGTGGTTTAACTCCTGAGTATGTTGTAAATAACTCGCATTTACAAACTGAAACAACTTCAACAACCATAGTAAATGCACTTGAGTATGGTAAACAAATTTCTAATTTACTCAATATTCCACTTTTATGTACAACATCACCTGATTTTCTTAAAGGTGAACATACTCTTGATAAATACGATTTATATTATATTAAGCAAATAGTAAAACCTCCTTTTGATAGGTAATACTTATTGTAAATGTGTTAATATCCAAATTTTTATATAATTGTACTAAGTGATTTAGAAAGGAAGGAACAAAAGTAATGGCTCGTATTGAAGTAAACGAAAACTTATGTAAGGGCTGTGAAATGTGTGCAAACGCTTGTCCCAAAAAGATTATTGCACTGGATAAATCTAGGATAAACGCTAAGGGTTATCACCCAGCAACATTAACAGATGCAGACAAGTGTATTGGCTGCAAGGCATGTGCGACCATGTGCCCTGATGTAGCAATTACCGTATATCGCTAAGGTAAGTTATGAAAGGATATGAAACTAAAAATGGAAGAAAAATTTTTGATGAAGGGTAATGAGGCTTTGGCTGAAGCCGCTATTCAGGCTGGTTGCAGACATTTCTTCGGTTATCCTATTACACCTCAGACAGAGCTTGCTGCATATATGGCAAAAAGGATGCCACAGGTAAATGGTACATATCTACAAGCCGAGTCTGAAATAGCTGCTGCAAATATGGTATTAGGTGCAGCAGGTGCAGGTGTTCGTGCAATGACATCATCCAGTTCACCAGGAATAAGCCTTAAATCTGAGGCTATTTCATATATGGCAGGTAGCGATATCCCCGCATTGATTGTAAATGTACAAAGAGGAGGTCCTGGCTTAGGTGGTATTCAACCTTCCCAGTCAGACTATTGGCAAGCTACTCGTGCAACAGGCCACGGTGATTTTCAGATTCTTGTATTTGCACCTGCTACAATTCAGGAAATGGTTGATTTAGTGGGATTGGCTTTTGATAAAGGTGAGCAATATCGAGTTCCTGCAATGATTTTAGCCGATGGTATGTTAGGACAGATGATGGAGCCTGTAAAACTTCCTGAGGCAACAACTTCTAAGGCTACTGACAAACCTTGGGCTTGTTGTGGACACCAAAATAAAAGAAAACATAATGTGCTCAATTCTTTATTTCTTACTCCAAGTGAACTTGAAGACTTAATTATTGAAAGGTATAAAAGATACAATATTATAAAAGAAAATGAACAACGTTGGGATGAATATCTGCTTAATGATGCTGATATTGTTGTAGTAGCTTATGGTGCTTCTGCTCGTGTTTCTCATACTGCTGTGGATATGGCACGAGAAAAAGGTATAAAAGCAGGACTTCTTCGTCCTATAACACTTTGGCCTTATCCTAATAAGGCTTTTGAGACACTTAAAAATACAGCTAAAGCCTTTATAAGTGTTGAAATGAGTATGGGACAAATGGTTGACGATGTTAAACTGGCAATAGAATGCAAAAAACCTGTAAGTTTTGTTGGAAGAACTGGTGGTAAAATTCCTACACCAGGTGAAGTTCTTAATAAAATTATTGAAGTTGGAGGTACCTGTTGATGGAAGAAATAATTTTTAAAAAACCGCATGCTTTAACAGACGTACCATTTCACTATTGTTCAGGTTGTACTCATGGAATAATTCACAGATTGGTTGCAGAGGTTATAGACGAATTGGGTTGTGAGGGACATACTGTTGGTGTTTCACCTGTTGGCTGTGCTGTTATGAACTATGATTATTTTAATTGTGATATGATTGAAGCACCTCACGGAAGGGCACCTGCCGTAGCTACAGGAATTAAACGTGCTCACCCAGAAAATGTTGTTTTTACATATCAGGGAGATGGAGATTTGGCAGCGATAGGTACAGCTGAAACTGTTCATGCTGCAACTAGAGGAGAAAATATAACTGTTATATTTGTTAATAACACAATTTATGGTATGACAGGTGGGCAGATGGCTCCTACATCTTTGCCAGGTCAAATAACTCAGACAACTCCTTATGGACGTGATGTTGCAAAAGCAGGATATCCTGTAAGAATCTGCGAACTTCTTTCAACCCTTGATGGTGTTGCTTTGGCACAGAGAACATCTGTTGACAATGTAAAAAATGTAAACGAAACCAAAAAAGCTATTCGTAAGGCTTTTCAAAACCAAATTGATGGTAAAGGTTTTTCCATAGTTGAAGTTTTATCTACTTGTCCTACAAACTGGGGTATGGATCCTATTCAATCCCTGAGCTGGCTTAGAGAAAATATGATTCCTTATTATCCTCTTGGTGTATATAAGGACGAAAAGAAAGGAGCCAGATTAGAGAAATGAGTAAGGATTTTAATATATTGTTTGCTGGATTTGGTGGGCAAGGTGTTTTATTTTCAGGTAAATTAGCAGCTTATGCCGGTTTATATGATAATAAAAATATTACATGGTTACCATCATATGGACCGGAAATGCGTGGTGGTACTGCTAATTGCAGTGTTTGTATTTCTGAAAATCCTATTGGTTCTCCTTGTGTAGTATCTCCTAATGCCTTTGTTGCACTTAATCTTCCTTCTTTCCAAAGATTTAAAGATAGAGTAGTTTCAGGTGGAACTATGATTGTAGATAGCTCGATGATACCTGAAAAATGTGACAGAACAGATATAAATATTGTTTATATACCTGCATCAAAACTTGCATCTGATAATAACATAGAAGGTATGTCAAATATAATTCTTTTAGGCAAACTGTTTAAAGAAACTAATTTTTGCACAGCTGAGTCATTGGATAAAGCAATTTTAAAATGTGTTCCTAAAAGCAAACAACATTTAATTGAACCTAATCGAAAGGCTTTACAACTTGGAATAAATGCCTGAATGGATTACCAGCTCGCCAATGAAATTGGTACAGACTGCATATTACCATACACAGAACATCAAAGTAGAAAGGATTTACTTACTATTAAAAAAACAATAATTGATAAACTGAAGGACTTAAAGAAATATCTTTTTTAAGTCCTTTCTTATTGTTTATTTCTTAATTAAATATAAGACAGGGGAGACGATTTTATATATGGCATCTAAAATTAAAAGTATATATGTATGTTCAGAGTGCGGATGGGAATCTTCTAAATGGGTTGGCAAATGCCAAGGATGTAGTCAATGGAATACAATGCAAGAAGAAATTAAAACCCCATCCAGAACTTCTGTATCATCTTTTTATGGAAAATTTGAAAAAATATCAATTTCTTCAAATACTTCTCCAATTTCTATGCGTGAAATTGATACTAAAAGTGAAGAAAGATATAAAACAGGACTAAAGGAATTTGACAGAGTATTAGGTGGGGGAATTGTTAAAGGTTCACTCGTTTTGCTAGGAGGAGATCCAGGAATAGGCAAATCTACAATTCTTCTTCAGGTATGTAACAGACTGGGAAATGATTTAAAAATACTCTATGTATCGGGGGAAGAATCAAAAAGACAAATTAAACTTCGTGCTGACAGATTAGGTGTTGACTGTAACAATCTTTTCGTGATTACTGAAACAGATGTTGAAATTATATCACAAATAATTCAAAGCGAAACCCCAGATCTTGTTATGATTGATTCAATTCAAACAATGAATTTAGCTGAATTATCATCATCTCCTGGAAGTGTAACTCAAGTTAGAGAATGTACCAATCTGCTAATGAAAACAGCAAAATCTCTCGAAATTCCAGTTATGATTGTTGGACATGTTAATAAAGATGGAGCCATAGCTGGACCAAAAGTTCTTGAACATATAGTAGATGCTGTTCTTCATTTTGAGGGCGATAAACAAATGTCTTACAGAATACTTCGTGCAATAAAAAACCGCTATGGTTCTACTAATGAAATCGGAGTATTTCAAATGACAAATGAGGGACTTACAGAAGTCGAGAATCCTTCAATGATGTTGTTATCAGGTAGACCAAAGAATGTTTCTGGAACATGTGTTGCTTGTGCGATGGAAGGGACACGACCTATTTTAGCTGAAATTCAAGGACTTGTAACAACTTCAGGCTTTGGAAATCCACGTAGAATGGCAACAGGATTTGACTACAATAGAATGAATTTAATTCTTGCAGTCCTTGAAAAACGTGCAGGATTTTTCTTTTCAAATGCTGATACATATATTAATGTTGTAGGAGGTCTACATCTTGACGAACCTGCAGTGGATTTAGCGGTAGCTATGTCATTAATAAGCAGTTTAAAAGACGTAGCTATTCTTGAAAATGCTCTTGCGTTTGGGGAAATTGGTTTAGCAGGGGAGATACGTGGAGTTTCTCAGGCACAAGCAAGAATTTTTGAGTCTATTAGACTTGGTTTTACAAAAATCATATTACCAAATCAAAACCTTAAAAATATTAAACATAATGAATTTTCTAAAAAAATTGAATTAATAGGTGTAAGAAATATCCGAGAAGCTTTTAGTGCTATGATAGGTTCAAAATAAGCTGTGTTGTAAATGTATGATTCATGGAAGTGTAAGTTGTAAAAGTTGCAAATGTATAAACAACATAATAGACGATGGTATATTATTATTATACCATCGTCTATTATCGTCTATGTTTCTTTTGATATATCGTTATCATCATTGTTATCATAGTTATCATATTTTTTTGTGTGTTGTTTAACCTTTGAAAGAGGATTGGAATTTGCAGCATTTTCCATTTGTTTATTGGAAAGATGAGTGTATATCTCTGTGGTACCTAAATTTTCATGTCCAAGAATATCCTGCAACACTCTTATATCCACATTTCCGTGTTGATACATAAGAGTTGCAGCAGTATGCCGTAGTTTATGTACAGAATATCCTGCACCATCTAATCCTATTTTTTTTAGATACTTATTTACCATTGCTTGCACTGTTTTGGGACTGATGCGATTATTTTGTCTACTTAAAAATAATGCTTCACTATCTTTTATACTATTCACAGGACGAACCTTTTTGTATTCTTTCAAAGCCTCTATACAAGCGTCGTTAAGATAAACTATTCTTTGTTTATTACCTTTACCTGTAACTATTAGTTGCTTTTCACCTTTAAAACTATTTAGATTCAATGAGGTAAGTTCAGATAAACGCAGACCACAATTCAAAAATAAAGTAAGTATACAATAATCACGTTCTTTATATTTGCTATCCACAGCATTTAATAATTCCAAACTTTCTTCAAGAGAAAGATATTTAGGTAAAGTTTTCGGAATTTTTGGAGTTTCAAGCACTTTTGTAGGATCATTTGTTAATTTTAGACTTTTTTGAGTGTGATATCTAAAAAACATTTTCAGAGTAGAAGTTTTTCTAGCTCTTGTTTTTGCTGAATTATTTCTTTGTGTAATAGTAAAATTCATAAATTCATACAAATCACTAACAGTAATTGTTTCCACCAATTCAAAAGATA
This sequence comes from Acutalibacteraceae bacterium, assembly GCA_036309045.1. Classification (GTDB taxonomy): domain Bacteria; phylum Bacillota; class Clostridia; order Oscillospirales; family Acutalibacteraceae; genus CAG-964. Next base: position 6,536 of record JAXJUM010000030.1, on the reverse strand, counting down.
TATCCTTAATAGATATATCGGAAAAATTTATTTTATTATCAACTAAACCACGTTTTTGTTTTATAAACCTAAAAAATGTTCTTAAATCTAAATAATATTCGCTAATGGTATTTTGAGATTTATTTCTAACAGTACCCATATACATGAGGAACTCACTTAAAATTTCAGGTACCTCGTTATAATTAATGTCTTTATTCATTTGATTACATTCCTTATCCCCCGACATATACAAAATATTTATTTTGTATATGTCGGGGTGTATCTATTTGTGTATTTATCAATTATAGACTATTTTTTTGATTTAGTCAATTCTTTAACTCTTCAATCTTTAAATAACAACTTTTTCAATTCAAAATATATTTTGAGTGTTATGTTAAGTTCTGACTTTGCTTGCATTAAGTCTAGAAAATCTAATAACGCATCACAATTCTTGTAATCTTTAACTCTCATATTGCGATTGATTAAGTCATAGTAATTCTCTAAATGTATGTAAGTCTATATTTATAAAATATAAAAAATGATATAATAGCTGTCTACATTGCACCTTTTATTACTTTAAAACAATAAATTCTAACTCTTTATTACGTTATTACTCTCATTTATATACTCCAAACATCCACAATAAATTGAAAATGCTATTTCATTCTGATATTTTTCTGTTTTCAACTTTGTAAGCTCTGCTTGATTAGAGATAAAACCACATTCTACTATTACTGAGGGCCGTTTGCAATTATGTAATAGGTATATACTTTCTGTTGCACTTTTATTTTCACGACTATTGTCAGGTTGTAACATTCCTATAACAGATGAACGAATACTTTCTGCTAAAACCTCACTATCAGGATTATTAACAGAATAAAAAATCTGAGTACCACTATATTTTTCTTGTTCAAATTTATTTTGATGTATACTAATCACTATTGAGTTAGCATCATTATTAAAAATTTCTAGCCTGTTGTGCATATCTGACATCTTTTTTTCTTTTATAGTTTCACAGCCTTCATCATAAATTGCTATATCGCTATTCCTTGTCATGACTGTTTTAAAACCACCATTTTTAAAAAGTAAATTTAACTGCTGAGCTATTTTAAGATTAATATCTTTTTCATTGGTACCATCATCCGCCACAGCACCTCCATCTTCCCCACCATGCCCTGCATCTATTATGATAGTAGGAAATATACTTTGAGTAATACTTGTTTCTATCGCTACGCTACATCCAAAAAGTAAGAGTGCAGATATTAATGTTAACGATAAAAATACTGATATAAATTTAACAAGTTCTGTTTTTGATAATACCACAAAATCACCTAACTAAAATTTATTTATAAAAATTTATGTGAAATTATTCTTTTATATGCACTGTAAAATTTTATATTGGTAAAATAATAATATTTATTTTTTTGTAGTCCAGGAGAGGATTTTGTGGTATAATTATTATTCAAGATAAGAATTTATAGGTGTGTGAAAAAATATGGAGTTTTATTCAACTGGTGCAGGAGCTTGGAATAGTGTTTTCGCTGTGCCTTCAGATGTAGTAGATAAATATATAAAATTGGCAGGTGCTGCACAATTAAAGGTATTATTATGGCTTTTGCGTAACAATTGTAAACGTGATAAAATAACTGCAAATGATATTGCAACTGCATTAAATATGAATCCTATTGATGTAAAGGATTGTATGGAGTTTTGGCTTAATGTTGGTCTTTTTAATACAAATACAGATAATTCTTCAGATGTAGCTACTGTAAGTAGTGTGCCACCTATTTCTGATAAGGTGCTATCTACTACAACTGTATACGAGTCGTTAAAAAGTGATGATTCTCAAAATATGTATAATGCTTCTGAATCATCACACAATTTATATACTTCAAATATAACGACCGAAATAAAGAATAATATGGATAACTATACACCTCCTAGCCGAACCATAGCAAGAGTCCAAAAGCCCGATTCTGTTGAAGTAGCACAAAGAATAGCACAAGATGATGGTTTTGCAATTTTGGTAGATGAAACAGAAAAAATACTTGGGAGACCTCTTACCAATAACGATACATCTACTTTGCTTTTACTTCATGACAGTGATGGATTACCTTATGAAGTTATAACTATGATTCTTTACTTTGCGAAAGCTGAAAACAAAATGAAAATGAAATATATTGAAGCACTCGGACGTGAATGGGGTGATTCCGGTATTGATACCATAGAAAAAGCAGAAGAAAAAATAAATGATATAATGATGGCTAAAGAATCTTGGTCTATTGCTTGTTCTGCATTTGGTTTAAAAAATAATACTACCCCAACTAAAAAACAAACCGAATATGCTGATATATGGATTAATAAATGGGGTTATGATGAAGCTATGCTACATACTGCATATGAAACCTGTATGAATAATAGAGGGGAATTTAATCTTAGTTATATAAATGGAATTATCCGAAAATGGCATTCTGAAGGTATACTTACTGAAAAAGATTTGGCTGATAGTAAGCGTAATAGAGAAAATAATAAAGAATTTAATAGACAAAGTAACGAAAATACTACTTCAATAAAAGTTGAAAAATCAAACAATACATCATATGATATAAACGTATTTAAAGATTTTGACATTTTTGAATAAATATATTAAAGGAGGTACTTACTGTGGGATATGACAGAAAAGTGTATGAAGAAGCTGATGATATAATGCGTAGTAGACGCAATACAGCATTAAAAAATTCCGATATTGCAAAAGATAATTTTTTTAAGGATTATCCCCAGGCTGAATATCTCGAAAAACAGCTTAATTCTACTTTAACTAAACTTACAAAAGTAATGTTAAATGGAGGAATTGATTTAAAAAATGCACTAGAAGAATTAAAAAAAGAAAATCTAGCTACACAAGAAAAACTTAAAGCGATTTATACACAAGCGAGAATAAACGAAATCGATCTAGAACCTAAGTTTAATTGCAATAAATGTAATGACAAAGGTAATATTGATGGAAAAATGTGCAGTTGCTATAAAAAACTGATAAAAGAAATCGCCTGCAATAATTTAAATAAACTTTCTCCTTTTAAATTATCAACTTTTGACACTTTTTCTCTTAGATATTATAATGATACATTGTCTGAAAATGAAACCTTATCTGAACGTGGACGAATGAAGCGATACTTTGAATTTTGCAAAGATTATACAAAAAATTTTAATGAACATTCCAAAAATATACTTATGAAAGGTAACACAGGATTAGGAAAAACTCACCTTTCCTTGGCTATTGCAAGAGAGGTTATTGAAAATGGATTTGGTGTTATTTATTGCTCTACTCCAGAGATACTTTCAAAGTTAGAAAAAGAACATTTTAGAAAAACATATTCAGATGAAGATTCAGAAGAAACTTTGAAATCTTGTGATCTTCTTATATTAGATGACCTTGGTTCGGAATTTCACACATCATTCACTAAAAATATAATTTACAATATTATCAACTTTAGACTTGCATATCATAAACCAACTATTATAAGTACAAATCTTGAGTTTGATGAACTTGAAAGAGCCTATTCAAAAAGACTTATTTCTCGTCTTATGGGGGAATATGTAATTATGAATTTTGTTGGTACAGATATACGCCAGGCGAAAAGACTTGAAAAATACAAATAAAAAACAAGATGCTGTTGCAAATTTTATCCACTTGCAACAGCATCTTGTTTTTTGAATTAGGTTGTATAATAATTAATTATTTTTATACTTATTTACCAATTCTTGAAGATAATTATAGGACTGTCTTCTTTTTTCCTCTAGGATTTTATCAACATTATACCAATTAATTTCGTTGTCAATTCTTAATATATTTTGTGATGTAGTTAAGATTCTATCAGATAAATCTATATCCTCTAGAAAATCTCGCACACGAGAACCTGTGTTAGTAACGGCTAAAGATAAAAATTTCTTATGAAACTGAACCGCAAATACAGTACCATGGAAGGAATTAGTAATCATATATTCTGCATTATATATGAGAGAAAGAAAATCTTCTATACCTGCATCGGTAATGTTTTCAATGTTATTTCCTTTTACTATACGATTGCTACATACTTTTATTTTCATACCTGTTTTTTCAGATAGTTTCTTAGCCGCTTCAAGCGTTACAGGCTCAGCTCGTAACATATAAACAAAAATATAAGGCTCTGTATCTATGCAATTATCTAAAAACTTATTCCAATACTTTTCATTATATAAAAGTGATGGATCTAAGTCTGTACGTATAGGATTATTAGTACAATCCTTTAATAACTTAAGACCAGTTTTTTCTCTAAGTGATACAGTATCAAAATCAGCAAGATTTTTTTTAAATAAATCCTTGTCACTTTCAGGTATTTCTGATACACCAACACTTGCAGAATATGAGGCTTTTGCATATGTAGCTTTTTCGCCAAAATTAAGAAGATAAAAATCAGAAAGCAAGCCTGATGCAGGACTCCAGATCTGATCGCTACCTGCTAACATAAGTTGGCAACTATTCGCTTTCTTTATTATCTGTTGATTATCAGCACAAGAAAATACATCAATGTATTTATTACAAAACTCAGAAATTTTTTTTCGTTTTATTACATATAATTTTTTAGCTTTTTTAATTTCCCATTTATTTTTTAAAGAATAATTATTTTTTGAGGGAGCAAAAAATCTCTTGATTCGTGCCATCAAACTATTATTTATAACAACCTTTTTTTCAAGAACAAAACTTTCAATTCCCATATTTTTAAGTACTGACTGTAAAGCATATGCTTGTAATATAGAGCCATAATTTTGCCTATCTAAATTCGTGACCACACCTATTTTCATATTTTGAACCTCTCAAATAATTATTGTTTCTTTTTTTTGAATTCTTTTATCGTATTTATAAAGGTATTTCTTTTGATAAACATTATAATGACAATAGCCAATATAATTCCATAACGAACAAAAACATATTGATATGTGAATTCAAATATTATCATTATAGCTATTACTATTACTGATAATATATATATATACTTCATATCAAATAATTTAACATCGTCCAAATGTTGTTTACATATACTTCTCATAATCATATAGTGTGCAAATGTAAAAAAGATATAACATATTAATGTAGTATAAGCTGCAGCTATATATCCATACATTGGAATAAATATAAAGTTAAGAATAAGATTCATTATTGCTCCAGAGATAGATGCAAACATAATCTTAGTTGTTTTTTCAAAATACATTCCAACAATAGAAAACATATTATATAAAAATGTAAAAAATGAACTTGCGGCAACTGGAGGAATTACATATACAGCTTCGTGATATTGATCTGGTGCCATAATATAAACTATTTCAGGTGCAAAAGCTGTAAAAAGTACACTTAGTAATGCTATAATAATCATAATTGTATTTACATTTTTTCTAATCGAGTTATAATCCTTTTCCTTTATCTTCTTATACATCCATGGACGCATCGCATCAACAATACTATTTTTGATTATACTTACAATATATCCTGCTGTATAGGCAACACTATATATAGCAGCTTCGGCAGGAGAACGCATTGCACTTATCATTATTTTATCTGAAGAACCTAAAATAGTTAATGATAACCCATGTGGCAATAATGGAAGTTGTACTTTAAGTGCTTGTAACCACCCTTTGAAAGAAAACAGCTTTTTTGCACGTAAAAAAAAGTAAAAATAAAAAATACCACCAAATATAATCTGAACAAGAACAACAGAAAATACTCTTGCTAATGATTCATTTGTAGTTGAAAAATAAACAAATACTATACCCAAAACAGAGTTTAAAATAACCATTAGAATTGTAACTATAACCAATATAACATAACGATATTCAAATCTCTGTTTTATACTCCAAAAATGCACAGGTGGTTCAAAAAGTATTTGTGCAAACAAAAGACAAACCATAGGAAAGGGTAGTCCAATAATATGATTTAACTGATTATGAAAAATAATATAAACTATAAATATACCAATGGTTAAAACCTCAGATAATGATAAAAGAGGTACAGAAACAGAATTTTTTTCTCTTAAAGTATCAGCCTTTGTGTATCTATTAATATATATACAGTTATGCATATTCAAAGTACAGAATACAGTAAGAATACTATACCAAGACAAATATGTATTATATAAACCATATTCTTCCGTAGGCATAAGTCTTGTAAAAATCGGTACGGTTATAAAACCAATGCATTTTTGTAACATTGTGCAAACAACAAACCAAAGTGCAGCCCTTGCAGCAATAGGAATAGCCGAATATTTACTATATCCCTTTTTTATTAATGTTTTAATTTTGCCCATTATGTTAAATCATAACCTTTCTGCTTTTTATTTTACAAATCAAATGTTTCACATAAATATAAGAATACAACACATACAAACCAATAAGAATTCTTTTACTATTTTATTCCTAGGGGCTGTTTGAAAAATCAAAAGCACTGTCTATTTTGCCCAAAAGCGGTGCTTTCTGCGTTAAAAATCCTCGAAATACGTCAGTATTTCTGCGGTTTTTGCCTTGAA
>JAXJUM010000029.1:0-10941 GCA_036309045.1 Acutalibacteraceae bacterium | reverse complement strand
ATCAGTCGGTCATTTTTTGCGGACAGTTCATACATGCTATCCTTTTCTGTTCTCTGCTCCTGCGTTTGCTCTCGTTTGATTTCTCCCTCCGTATCTTCTTGGCACAAGCAGGACAATACCTTGATGCACCAGAGCCCGGGACATATTCAACGCCGCACACCGTACAATTTTTAGCGGGCATTGCTGCCCACCGTTTTGTAGGTATGATATGTAATTCATCGACAAAGCCGATGAATTTATAGTAAATCTTGATTTCCTGCTTCACTGTTCCGTCTGCCATCTTCTCACGCTCCGAAACAAGTATCTTGTCTATGAGTGCGTTTATAACTGTTGCATCCAGTTCTTTTAAGCCTTGATAATTTCGGATAAGGGCGAGGAAGTCACGGATTCCCCGTGATTTCTCGTAGCTTTCATTAAGAGTTTCCGTCACCTCTTTCAGCCTTGCTTCAATTTCAAGCTGCTCTTTCTGGTATTTCCCCGACATCATCTCAAAATTCCGCTCGGTAATACGCTCCATGACCTTATCCTCGTAGAGAGAGGAAAACAGCCTGTCCAGTTCCGCAAGGCGTTTGTTCAGCTTCTTACGTTCTTTCTCTAATGCTTTCGCCCTGCTCTGGTCTGTTTCCGTGAGCCGCTTTTCTATGGCCCTGACCGCCTTTTCATCATTCACTGCCATATCCGCAAAACAGTTGATGTCGGCAAGAACGGCATTGAATAAATCCCTTGCTTCTATATTGTGGGCACTACACTCGCTTCTTCCGTTTCTTGCATAATTATTACATGAATACTGTACACAGTCGATAATCTCTGGGCGTTTCCTCCTGTGTACGTTCATTGCCCGCAGAGCACATCCGCAGTCCACACACTTGATAACGCCTGCAAAAATATTTACAAATCCTCCCTTGTTCTGTGGAAGCCTACGACTTGTAATAAGCTGTTGGACAATATCAAATTCCTCCTGCGTGACTATTCCCTCATGGGTATTGGGTATCACTTCCCATTCTTCGGGCAGCTTAGAGGGGCGTTTCTTGCTTTTCATATTGGCGGCAATCCGTTTGTAGCCTACAAGATTTCCCGCATATATCGGGCTTCTTAAAATGCTCCTCACGCTGTTCCCACTCCAAATATAGCGTTTGTCCTCGTTCCCCTCAAAATGACGTTCAAAGCCTGTTTCGCCACGCTCCGCCGCATAAGCGGCAGGGCGTAGGATATGCTGTTTATTAAGATGTCTGCAAATTTTGGCAACTCCATTCCCTTTTAATGCAAGGTCGAATATCTCTTTTACAACATGTGCCACTTTATCATCTATCAGCAGATGGTTGTGGTCGGCAGGGTCTTTGATATAGCCATAAGGGGCGGTAGTTCCCATGAATTTCCCCTGTTGAAACCTCGCCCGATATGCCGATTTTATCTTAACAGATATGTCAGCGGCATACATTTCGTTTAAAATGTTGCGGAAAGGCGTGATGTCCATAGCAGATTTATTCAAGGTATCTACGCCGTCATTGACCGCTATATACCTCACGTTATGCTCTGGGAAGAAAACTTCCAGATATAACCCACAATCAAGATAGTTTCTCCCCAGACGGGATAAATCTTTCGTAATCACGCAGTTTATCAGACCGCTTTCAATGTCTTTTATCATATTCTGGAAACTTGGTCTTTGGAAATTTGTACCAGAATAACCATCGTCCACATACGTTTTTGCTATGTGCCATCCCTGCTTTTTCACATAATCCGTGAGGATGGATTTCTGTGTCGCAATGCTCGCACTCTCGTTATCCGTACCATCGTCTTTAGATAAGCGGCAATAAATGCCGACTAAATAGATTTTCTTTTCTTCTTTGATTCCTGCCATACTGTAAAACCTCCGTATCTGTCCTATCTGTTTTCATGTCCCATTGCGTACATTCTAAGCGGACAGCCCCTCATTGTCGAAGGTGTCGCCCTCGGCAATCTTCTTCCGAATATCCTCGGAGATAATCGGGACAAACGCTTCTGTAACGGTCTGTGTGCCGACATATTCACGGCTGATTATCATCTGCACTGGTGCTTTTGGCACGATACGCTTTCTCTTTTTATCTGCTTTCTTATCCTCGCCCATACTTAAATCTTCCTTTCCAGACAGGGCAGGGAAGAGTTTGGAAATGTCCCCGCCCTGCCAATCAGATACCATTAATCCTCGCTGTTTAATTCTTTCTGTAATGCTTTAAGGAGTGCCGCCGCTTCATCAGCGTTCAGCGTGATTCCCTTGCCGCACTTTTCACGGTTCGGGGAAAAGCTGCGGATGTCATACTTCGGCTCTTTCCCATTCCATGAAATGAGATTGATTTCCTTTGTGTAGCCACTGTCGCCCGTAGACAATACTGCGATTTCCTTTACGATTTCATACTGGATTTCTCTCATTCTCCATACCTCAACTCTCTGTATTTACTTCCCGAAAAAAGAAGATTAGCGGCTGTCACGGTTGCGTTTCCTCTGCAACTCACGCTCCAAAAGTTTGATGATGGTTTCCTCCATCTGCTTCGGCGTTGTGTTCTTCGGAAAGTATTTTTTCAGCTTGCTTGTGTTGATTTTCAAGGTTTCTTTCTGGTTGCCCTTTTCCTCCGTCATAATCGCAAATATCGTATCCATGTCAAGCCGCCCGCTCTGGCTTAACTGTTTCATCCGCTGTGCCTGTGAGAGTGAGGGCGTTGCTTCTTCGCTCTCCATCGTGGCAAAGAGGTTTTCCTGCTCGTCTTTCTTCAAGAAGGACAGTTCCACCGCAGGCGTGAGGGCGATTTTCCCCTCGTCCACCATCTGCAAAATCGGCGGTATCAGTTCCGTCAGGCGGATAAAACGCTGCACGGTCATCCTGCCCACGCCGAAGCCCTGTGCCACCTTGTCGTCCGTCCGCAACTTCGTCACAACTTGTGACGAGGTTAAGTCTGTGCGGAAACCCTGCCGCTTCATGGCTTCGGATTTCATCTTGTAAGCAAACGCCCGCTCCGATGGCAGGATATTCTCACGCTGCAAATTGCTGTCTACAAGGGTGATGATGGCTCGGTCACGGTCTAAGGGCAGGACAAACGCAGGCACGGTATTTATCCCTGCAAGTTCAGAAGCACGGACACGCCGCTGTCCTGCAATCACTTCATAACCGTCCCCGTCCTCTTTCGGGCGTGTGATTATCGGCGTGACAATGCCAAATTCCTTGATGCTTTCCGCTAACTCTGACAGTGTTTCATCTTCTGCCACATGAAACGGATTGTCGGGGAACGGGTACAAGTCTTTGGTCTTTAACACCTTAAAATCCTGTTTCTTCATTCACATATCTACCTTTCTTTCGCTCTGCTTCTATGATTTTTCTGCAATTCTTCCAACACTTCGGGCGGTATTTTTGACAGCAGCCGCCCCATCTGCTCGTTGGTTCTCTGCAATTCAAATATCTTCTGATTCGCTTTCTGCACCTTTAGTTCCTGCTCGTACTTTTCATCACGCATACGCCCCGCATAGTCTGATTCCTGCCCAATTCTCTCTTTCAAACTGTCGATATACGCCTGCTGTTTCCCGATTTCCTTAGAGAATTTCTCCACGTCTGGCAGCCATGCAGAGAGTAAATCTAACGCTTTATCCCTTTTCTTCCCTGCGTTAAAGGCGTTGATGTCGGATAGGGCAGACACGATTTCTTCATACTGTTTATCAAGCCTGCCGCCTAATTTATAGAGCCATGTGGGGACGTGTTTCCGCTTGGTTTCCATTGAGGACTGCCCCCGTTCAAGCTGATTCCACCGTGAGGACATCCGCTCATGGTAGGCGGTCTGCCACTCGGATAATGATTTCTGGTTGCCTAAGATAGCTTTCGCTGACAGCTTATTGTCTGGCGTAATCGGCACAAAGCAGAGGTGCATATGGGGCGTTCTCTCGTCCATATGGACGACAGCGGAGAGGATATTCTGCTTTCCAACACGCTCCGAAATGAAGTCAAGAGCCGTCTGGAAATACGCTTTTTGTTCTTCGGGCGGTAACTGGTTCATAAATTCTGGTGAAGCTGTGATGAGCGTTTCCACCATCATCACGCTGTCTTTCCTTGTCCTGCACCCCGCTTCGGCTACCATGCGGTTAATCTCTTTCTTGTAGGTGTACTTTGGTGGTGCTATGAGATGGTAATTGTTTTTAGAGCGTTCCATATCTATATCTGGGTTGCTTTTGTAGGCTTCTTTCTTCCGCTCGTTGTGGCGTTCACAAGCCGCAACGCCGCCCGCTTTTCGTTTCTGGAAACGCAGGATTGCATAAGGCATAGGCGGATTCCTCCTTTCTTTCGGCGGGTGACCGTCCTTTGGGGTGACAGCGGTGACGGTGGTGACAGCAGTTTTGGGATACCCCCTGCCGACTGCCGCAACTGTCACCCTCACCCCCTGCATGACGGTCATGTCGATGATGACGGTGTTTTTGGGATACCCCCCTCGCAAGAGCCGTCACCGTCATGCCGCCATTCTTTTATCCGAAGCCGTAAGGCGTAGGATAGCAGGGCACAGCCCTGCCTTAAGGGAGTCCAGAGGGAACGTCTGGCACACGACTTTGCAGGGCAAAGTGTAGTGTGTTACACCCTGTAAACGCAGTCGGAAAAATCGGAATGATTTTTCTGACCGCAGGGGTGGTTTTACACGACCGAAAAGGGCGAGTAAATCTCACGCCTGCATTTTGCGTTTACGGGGTGTTCTCCCGTAGGGATGACAGCGGCAGGGTATCCTAAAATCACTGTCACCACCGTCACTGCTGTCACCCGCAGGGCAGAGCCGCCAGCTTTACATGGCTTTAAGCGTCAATGACAGTAACAGGGGGGTATCCTAATATCGCTGTCACCACCATCACCGCTGTCACCCGCCCTCCTTGCAAGGGCAATCCGCCTGCCGTCTTTCCTGCGGCTGTACTGGTAGCAGATACGGTTCTCGCTTAAAAATGTGGTGCGGTATTCATTCAGCCATTTCGTAATCACCGTGGGTATGGTTTCCGTTTCCCCCATAGCGGCTAACAGTTCCGTTGCCGTGCCTATCCATTCTTCCTTATCCCTCATAAAATCCACCAACCGAAAAAGGACATCTGGTATCGTTTCTTTCGCAAGCTGCTCCTGCGTTTTCCGCTCCACAAGCTCCCAACGGCAATCACGGAAACGCAGCGTGTATTCCTGATAAGGCGTGTCCCTGCCCGTCACATACAGCTTGGCGGTGTCAGACGCACGTTTCTCCTTTTCCAGAACAAAGGTAGCGTCCGCACTCCCCGTTAATCCTGTCGTCCCAGACACCTTGTTGAACACGTCGCTGTCATTCTGCTTTCGGATGTGGTGTACGACAATGACCGCCAGAGAGTGCCTGTCGGCAAAGTCTTTGATGAGGGAGATGTCCCCATAGTCGCTTGCATAGGCATTGTCTTTTGAAGCTGTACGGACTTTCTGCAAGGTATCAATGACAATGAGCCTGCTGTCTGGGTAATCTTTCAGATAATCTTCAAGCTGCACGATAAGACCGTCTGACAGCTTGCAGCTTGCCACGGCAAAGTGGAGCCGCCCGCTTGCTTCGTCCGTCAAACGAAATAACCTGTCCTGTATGCGGCAGAACGTGTCCTCAAGGCAGAGGTAAAGCACATCGCCCTCCATTGTCGGCATATCCCATAAAGGGATTCCCTGCGACACGCATAAGCATAGCTTCAGCATGAGCCAGCTTTTGCCTATCTTCTGTGAGCCGCAGAACAGCGATAAGCCTGTCGGGATAAGGCTGTCCACCACAAAGGATGGTTTCTCAAGCGGTTCATAAAGGAGCGTTTCGGCGTTGACTGTCTGTAACTTCTGCATGGCTTTCCTCCTTTCGGGCGGTGTCTTTGTTTTCGTTGCACATAGGCGTTGACCTCCTTAAAAATAGATTTACTCCCACGGAAAAAAGTGAGAGTATGTAATGCCGCCAATCCCACACAAATAAAAAACAGATTTCTTTTTCGGGCGGTGTCGGTCACGGTTGGAGATATTTCTTCAATTTCCGCCTTTACTTTCTCCTTTGCAATCGCAACAGATTTCTGTATTGCCGAAGCGGTGCAATGCTCCATAGCGGCGATTTGGTAAAAATTGAACTCATACTCGTAGTAGAGCAGGAAACGCCGCCTTTGTATCTCTGGAAGGCTCCCAACCGCCTTATAGAGCGTTTCATTCCGTTCTTCCTCAACCATGCGTTCATCAAGGCTCTTAGGCACACGCAACGCCCGTCTGTAAAGGGTTTCGTCCCATACCTCGTTAAACTCCCTGTGCCGCTCGTCCCATTAGAAAAGATTCCTGTTCCTGCGCTCCATCTGCCGAAACTCCATAAAGAACTGTTCCGACACTTCCAACTCGTGGGATTTGCCCTGCCCGTCCTTAAAGCTGATAAAATACCTTGTGCCGCTTTCCGTGGATTCCTCCCGAAGCGTGTATGCCTTAACCCTGTATGCCATCCTGTTGTCCTCCTGCAAAAAATGAGTGAGGGGATTTCCATCCCTCACCCAGTAGCCCGCAGGATGGCAGGCTGTTTTAGAAGCTATAAAATTTTCCGCAGCTTCTTCCGCAGATGGTCTAACCTCGCATAGATGGCACCAGTCGTCAAATGCACAAGCGGGGCAATCTCCTTTGTGGAATACCCCTGCATTTTCAGCAGGACGATTTTCAAGGTACGCCCGTCCACCGTGACTAATACTTGATAGAGATTTTCGCTCTCAATCTCTTCCAGTAACTCCGCAACCGTACCCACTTCCGCCTGCCGCTCCCTGCCTGCCATGTCCTCAAGATATTCCGCAACGTCATTCGTCCATCGGTAAAACCGCCTGTTGGAATTGAAGTCTGCCCTGTCCGCCATGCGTATCTGCTCAATGGTCGCTTCATCAACGCCGCACTCACGCAGCAGCTTTTCCTCCGCTTCTTTCCAGATACGCCATTTCCTGTCCTCCCGTCCGTGGTTGTATGCCATTCTTACTTCCTCCAATCAGAATTGATTGAGAGGGCAGAGAAAAGCCCCCTCATCTTCCCAAAGGAAAAAACAAGGGGGCTGAACGCCTTAAATTTTAATTTTCTATTATCTTTCTTAGTTTTATTAGGATTCTGGCTTTGCGTTTGTTTACAACGCTCTGGGTTATGCCCAACCTCGCCCCGACTTCACGCTCGGAAAGTCCGTCAAAAAAGATTGCCTGTATCAGCTCCTGTTCACTATCCGACAGCAAAGGCAGGGCGGCTTTCAGCCTGTCCACCATGACCGCATTGACAACGGTTTCTGCAATGTCCACCGCTTCATCAGTGATAAAGTCCAGAGGATTCCCCTCGCTGTCCGTAAATCCGTCGAGAGATAGCAGTCTATTCTTTGTATCTAATTTTTGCAGATAACGCCACCGTTCCTTGTCACGGTAGAAGTCTGTGTATTGCTCCCTCACGACTTCAAGCAGACAGCCTTGAATGGGGATAAACAGCTTGTCCATATAGGTCTGGTCGGATTCCCTGCAACGGCAGAACTCCGTGTAGGATAATTCCACATAGCCGCCACTTTCTCTGATATATACCTTTCTTGGTGCATATTTCACCATAAATACCTCCCATCTGAATTTTTGAAATGTAAAAAATCCAGATGGAGAGGCGGAGAACGACACCGCATATCAGAAACAGCCCTACGGCACTTTCCAACAAAAATCGACAAAAGAAAAACCGCAAAGGCTCTGTGACCTTTACGGTTATAGGAAATAGTAATTCTATTGTATGGAGATTGTACTTCTACTTTCAAGGTGAGAAGTACCGTTGCACTGGCAGAAATTTTTTTAACTGGTTTCCTGCCGTTCTCTGATATGCTATGTATTGATAAATTTTGCTTCGTATGAGCAGATAGATAACTGCCCGAAAAAAGGACATAAAAAAATCCCTCCAAATTTAAAAACAAATTCAGAGGGTAATTTAGGGTATAACAAAATAACCCACCCGAATATCGTTTTTTTTATTTGGTGAGTTTGTTCTTTCAAATACGAAACAAAAAGAGCCGATGATTCGTGAATTGTTCCACAATTTCATCGGCTCTGCGTCTTAAGCGTCTGGCTCTTTGATGACAGTTATCTTCAAGTTGTCAACTTTAATCAATCTTTCTTGTCTGCATTTTGGACAATAAAGGGGATAATTCTCCAAAACAGTGTCCTTCCTAATTTTATTACGGGTTTTGCTCCCACAAACAGGACACAATATCCATTCGCATTTCATCATAATTAGTCTCTAATCCTTTCAAATCTCATTTTATATGACTTTTGCAAGCTGTTAAGCTAACTTGTGGAACATATGCCGAACCTTATCTATACGGCTATTCGGGCGGCGGGGTTGGCAAATAAATTTACCAATAGCTGGCTGGTATCCTTTTAACTCTGTCAAGCAGACTCCCTGCCCATTTGTGAAATAAGTTAAATCGTTCCTGTATTCTTGAATACATCTAGCAGGGATTTCTCCTTTCAGAATGACCTCGTCATTCTTTATCTGAGTACTTACAATATCTGCACAATACCTTGGAGCATCATGATACGCCCGTGAGAGATATTCCTGCGGTGCATAAATTTCAAAGTGGAGATATGGCTCTAATAGTTCTGTCCCTGCTTTTTTTAAAGCCTGCTCCAATACGATAGGGGAAAGCAGCCGAAAGTCTGCGGGGGTACTTACAGGACTATAATACAATCCATATTCAAAACAGATTTTACAGTCTGTCACTTTCCATCCATACAGCCCCTGCTCGCAGCCATAAAGAACCCCCTCCATAACCGCATTTTGGAACGATTGATTTAAATATCCAAGTGAAACTCTGCTTTCATACTGCACTCCGCTTCCAATAGGGAGCGGCTCTATGGACAACCCGACAGAAGCCCAGAAAGGATTTGGCGGGACTTCTATGTGGATGGTATATTCTGCTTTTCTAAGCGGTCTTTCCATATATATAACAGTAGGCTCTTTTATTTCTGCCTCCACATGATATTTTTCCTCAAGGATGGCACAAATGACTTCCATCTGCACATTCCCCAAAAAAGAAAGTATAATCTCATGCGTTGTAGTATCCACATAATATTTTAAAAGAGGGTCGCCATCTGAAATTTCTGTAAGTGCCCCAAGCAATATTTCCCGCTGTTCAGATTTCTTTACTGCAATCGTTGTTTGGAGCATAGGGAGAGGATTTTCAATAAATTTTCTCTGCGGCAACAGTATTTCGTTCCCCAAAATACTGTTTAGCTGCAAAACATCATTTGGTAAAATTACAATATCACCAGAGCAGGCTGTATCGGATGAATATAATTCACCGTTTGTCGGAACACACATCTCTGTGATTTTTATTTTCTCTTTTTCAGATATTCTAATAACATCCCTCAAATGCAATGTTCCGCTATATATACGCACATAAACAAAACGCCGCCTTTTCTCTGAATATTCAATCTTAAAAACCTGCCCGCATAGTTCAGATTGACCTTCAGGCGTTGATGAATAAAATTTACTGGCAATTACTTCTATAAGCTGCCGAATCCCCAGATTGTTTTTAGCGCTTCCGTGATAAACGGGAAATAACGTTCCGTTTTGGAATCTCCTGTTTTCTTCCTGTTCCAGTTCTGACATTTTAAACGGTTTCCCTGACATATATTTCTCTAATAGTTCATCGTTTCCCATAATTACCGCATCCCACTGTTCCATATCGTCATTGTCCGTTACATTTATATGGGGATGCTGCCCAACCTTTTGCTTCACTATAATTTCCGAAGAAAGCTTTGCTTTCATTTCCCGATATACCATTGGCAAATCAATCCCCTCTTGGTCAATTTTATTGATGAAAAAAATTGTCGGAATCTTCATTGTCTGTAGTGCATGAAACAGTATACGGGTCTGTGCCTGTATGCCATCCTTTGCAGAAACTAATAATACTGCTCCGTCTAATACGGATAAAGAACGGTATACTTCCGCCAAAAAATCCATATGGCCTGGCGTATCTATAATGTTGACTTTTACATCCTCCCACTGAAAAGATGTCACTGCTGTCTGGATAGTGATTCCCCTTTGACGCTCCAAATTCATTGTATCTGTCCTTGTTGTGCCTTTATCTACGCTCCCTGGTTCTGCAATTGCACCACTGGTATACAATAAACTCTCCGTTAATGTTGTCTTTCCTGCGTCAACGTGAGCCAGAATGCCTAAGTTAATTATTTTCATGTGATTTTCCTCCTATCAACACCCAAAAAAGGGCATAAAAATACCCAGTGATAAATACTCCTATCACTGGGTAAATAACTCCAATAGCCCCAAAACACTTATATGTTTTCGGGCATATAAAATTACATGATAAAAGTATTCTTAAACTGGGTACAAAAAACTAAGCCCCATATTAAAAGTGAAACGGGACTGCTACTTTTTGTTCCCACTATCAAATTGACAGTTTATTTAAGAATACCTTGCCGCATATTTATTAACTCCTTGTATAATACTGAATCTAATTATATTCCTTAACCCTTTATTTGTCAAGCTGACAAACTAAAGCAGAAAAAGCGGCAGGATTTCCCCCTGCCACTAATCATCTGTTTATGCAAAAATAATTTCCTTTTCCACAATCTCCCTCGCACAAGCCCTTATGTTATTGAGGCATCCTGTCCATTCTAAGGCGTTTTCTGCCTTTAGCTGTTCCGTTATGCCCTGTGCCTGTTTCATACCCTCTATGAGCCTTTCAAAGCGTTCCTGTGCCTGTCTGTTGATGTCGGCAAGGTAGGCGTTTAGCCTGCCGCTTGTAAGAAGATTGGTGTATGTAACTTTACGGTACTGTTTTAGATAATCTAAATGCCGTTGCCCCCAGATGCCTATTGCCTGTTCTTCTTCGGCGGGTACAGTTAAGCACGGTATCAAATAATCCCCTTGCCTTTCGTATTTGCCGCCCAGTTCCTCAAATAATGATT
>JAXJUM010000028.1:0-178866 GCA_036309045.1 Acutalibacteraceae bacterium | reverse complement strand
CTTACAAACTCTTCCATTTCAGAGTTCATAGTCTGCGGATTACCTGTATGTCTAAACATAAGCGTATTTACAATTTCAAACTTTTCTTTATAGATAAAGTCACCAGAAGACTCAATAGCCTTATCTAATGGAAAAATAATTTCGAAATCACATATTTGTTCTTTAACAGAATGTACGGCTGTTATTACAGGACCATTAATTTTTGAATCAGTAACTTTCATTATTTCTTCAGCTCTAGCCATTATAGCGTTTATCTCTTCCTGTCTAAGTTTATTTCTATAAATTAAAACATTATTAACAACATAATCTTTATTTTTTATTATTTCCATAATTATTACTCTTCCTTTCTTATAAATAGAACCTAAGTTGAATTATATATTATACATGTTCAAAATCTGAATTTTAAATATTTTATAAGTAAAATTCAACTTATGATTTATCAGCAAAATAGAATAGGTTTATTATATAACTAACCTGACATTATTTGACAAAAATGGAGTGAGTGGTATCAAAAATGGAGTGAGTGGTATCAAAAATGGAGTGAGTGGTATCAAAACATTTTATTATATGTGTTCTTTTTATTTGTATATAATTTATGTACTAAAGTATTAATAGAATAGCACAATGATACTTTAGTATTTGCAAATTATAAAAATGTTAATCATATGTAAATAAAAGTAAAAATATTGTTTTTGATTGATTTTAATGTTATAATGTTTCTTGAGGTGTTTATATATGAACAATAATTATAACAATTATAATGCAGATAAGAAAAATGGATATTCTACACAACCTGCATATAACAATTCAAATTTTAATAACGAAAATTGCTATGGAAACAATAATAATTATCAGAATCACAATCCTGAATATATAAATTGTGATACAAATAGTATTAATTCTAGTAAATTTACATCAAGTTATAATTACAAAAATCCTAATAATCATAACAATTATAATACCAGTAATTCAGAAACTCAGGGTTTTGTTCCAAATTGTGGTTATGGTAATCCTGCAAATATAACAACATCCTTACCTTTAAATAAAGCTTATAATCCCCTTTTAACAGAACAAGAGTTTAAAAAACAAAATAAAATTGAAGCAGAACGTAGATCATTACGCAATACTTCAAACAAAATTAGTGTTGGGCTTTTTATTTTTACTATACTTTCAAATGTTATTACATTTCTTTTTATGTTTCCATTAATTTTTACAAAAGCAATAGACATTACTAATTCTAACTATACAAATGGCATTGAGCCTGTTTCTCTTTACATTCTTAATGCTATTGTATGTTTGCTGGGATTTAGTATTGCAGGAATAATTACAACTAAGATAAGTAAATTGAGGCTTGATGATGTAATAAAAATAAAGAAAACCAATATTGCAGATACAACCAAATTTGTTTTAGCTGGGATGGGTTTTACTTTTATTTTGAATATACTCCTTGCATTTATGAATATGAACTTATCACTTTTTGGATATACAAATGAAATGAGTGATTACGGTGAAGTTAATGGTATTGCAGGCAATATTATATATTTTGTTTCTATTGCTATTGTTCCTGCAATCATTGAGGAATTCCTTTTCAGAGGTGTAATTCTTGGTACATTAAGGAAGTATCATGGTGATGTAATTGCAATAATTGTTTCATCAGTATTGTTTGGTTTTATTCATGGAAACTTTTTACAGACTCCATTAACTGCATTGTCAGGTATGATTATGGGGTATTTAGCGGTAAAAACAGGTTCGATAATTCCTTCTATGATTTTACATTTTGTAAATAATGCACTTGCTGTAACGAGCGAATGGTTAATGAAAGCTATTGATAACGAATATATATATAGTATAGTTGACACAACAATTTTACTGGCATTTATTGTTGTTGGTTTTATTTGTGCAATATCATTGATAAAAAAATATAAAAATGATTTGTTTAAATTTGATAAACCGGAAACAGAACTTATTGTAAGTAAAAAACTTACATATATTTTTACAGCACCTTGTATGATTATTTTTACATTGTATACTGTTATTATATGTTTTTATAATGCAACTTCGGTATAAAATATGGAAAGTGTAGAATTTTATATGAATGAGGCATTAAAACTTGCTGAAAAAGCCTTTGAAGAAGGGGAAGTTCCTGTTGGTGCTGTTGTAGTACATAATGGGGAAATTATAGGCAAAGGCTATAATTTACGCAAGCAAAGCCAAAATGCAATGTTACACGCTGAAAGTGTTGCAATATATAATGCCTGTGAAAAATTAGGCAGTTGGCGACTTTGGGAATGTGATCTTTATGTTACACTTGAACCCTGTCCTATGTGTACAGGTGCAATAATTAATTCAAGAATATGTAATGTATATTATGGTGCCAAAAACCTTCGTGCAGGAGGTTGCGGAAGTATAGTAAATCTTTTCGATTATCCTTTTAACCATAAAGCAAATATTATAAGTGGTGTTTTGGAAGATGAATGTGGTGCTATTATGACACGATTTTTTGAAAAGATACGTAATCACAGAAAACAAGAAAAGGAAATACAAAAAGCTTTACAAGAAAAACAAGATACACTGAATACAGATGAATTTTCTGAGGGAGATATAAAAATGGAAACTGAATTTCTTAATGTTAATGGTAAAGCATATAGAATCATTAAACTACTTGGGAAAGGAAAAGGTGGTTACTCCTACCTTGCAACAGATGAGAAAGAAGAACAGCTATATACTTTAAAACAAATTCACCATGAACCTTGTGATTACTACCAATTTGGTAACAAAATTGAAGCAGAAATTCGTGACTATGAAAAACTTAAAAATATTGGTATTACTATGCCTCTAATGCTTGAAGTAGATATAGAAAAAGAATGTATTCTTAAAGAATACATTGAAGGTGAAACTATTTACAATATGGTATTGCAGGATAAAATGAAAGAAAGTTATTTTGAGCAAATTAAAGGAATGTGCAAATTACTATATGCCAATAACACAAATATTGATTATTTTCCTACAAACTTTATTGTACAAAATGAAAAACTCTTCTATATAGATTTTGAATGTAATGACTATATGGAAGAATGGAATTTTGAAAATTGGGGTATTAAATATTGGGCAAAAACTCCTGAATTTTTAAAATATGTTGAAGAAAATCCCAATTAATAAAAAGGAGAAATTTATGGAACCAAAATCAATAATTGCAGAAACAGACAGATTAATTTTAAGAAAATATAAAGATTCTGATTTAAATGACTTATTTGATTATTTGTCAAATCCTCGTGTTGTAGAATTTGAACCATACAAACCTATGACTATGGAAGAAGTAAAAAATAATTTAAAATGGAGAATTTCAACAGATGAAATGATTGCAGTTGAATTAAAATCTAATCAAAAAATGATTGGAAACATATATTTAGGAAAGAGAGATTTTGATTCTCTTGAAATTGGATTTGTATTTAATGAATCTTATTGGAAAAATGGATATGCACAAGAAAGTTGTGAGAAACTAATTGAATTAGCATTTAATAATGGAATACACAGAATTTTTGCAGAGTGCGATCCAAATAATAAAAATTCGTGGTGTCTTCTTGAAAAAATGAATTTTATTCGTGAAGGTCATTTAAAAAAGAATGTTTATTTTTTCAAAGATGATAGAAATAAACCTATTTGGAAAGATACATTTATATACTCAAAATTAAACATTTATGAATAATCTTAATACTAAAATAAAAATCCGATTGATTTTATATAACGAAATCAATCGGATTTTTATTAATATTTGTAAGTTTCTTTAAGCATCATATCTTTAACTTTCATAAGCCTAATTTGTGTACTTCTTTCGTTTTCATCAAGTTTCATTGTAATAAACTTAATACCAGCTATGGTATCAGGAATCATAACGTGTTCAAGCGCGTTAACTCGTCTGCGTGTTTTTTCAATTTCTGATGCCATAAGCTGACAAGATTTTTCAACCTCAGCCAGTTTCAGCATATCAGGTAGAATATCAGCAAGAAATTTTACTGCATCGTCTAAATCTGCTGATGTAAAAGCAAAACCATATGAATAAATATCATTTGGATTTGTGGTTCTGGTTTCGCACTTAAAAACAGGAATATCTACACTCATTATATTTTTAGTTTCCACAAGAACAGAAATCTCTTGTTTTGGTGCAAGTAAAGCAGAATTTAAAGCCTGAGAGGACATACTCGCTTTAGCAAGAACAAAATTTTTGTTAGCTTGCTCTATTCCTTCCTCTACCTTTTTTCGTAGTTCCATATTAATTTTAACCAAATCAAGAAATTGACGCATAAGCTCATCACGTTTATCTTTTAAAAGTTTGTGACCACGTCTTGCAGTTACTAATTTTTTCTTTAATCTGGTAAGTTCCATTCTAGTCGGATTTATCAATGTACCAGCCATAAATAATCACTCCTGAGCCAACTTTTATTTACCATAATATATATCAAGATACTCATCTTTGATACGCTTAAGTTCTGTACGAGGTAAAATCGACAATAACTTCCAGCCTACTGAAAGGGTTTCTTCAATACTTCTATCAGCAAAATACCCTTGAGAAACATATTCTTTCTCAAAAGCCTCAGCAAACTGAGCATATTTTTTGTCAATTTCTGTCAGAGCGGCTTCACCAAGAATTACCATAAGTTCTTTTGCATCCTTACCTCTTGCATATGCAGAAAATAATTGATTCATTGTATTAGCGTGGTCTGCTCTGGTTTTACCTTCACCTATTCCCTTATCTTTTAAACGGCTGAGAGATGGTAAAACATCAATGGGAGGAGCAATATTTTTTCTATAAAGTTCACGACTGAGTATAATCTGCCCTTCTGTAATATAACCTGTTAAGTCAGGTATAGGATGAGTTTTATCATCTTCAGGCATAGTGAGAATAGGAATAAGAGTAATACTACCATCAATATCTTTTTTTCTTCCTGCTCTTTCATAAAGTGATGCAAGGTCTGTATACATATATCCAGGATAACCACGTCTGCCGGGTACTTCCTTTCTTGCTGCTGAAACTTCACGTAAAGCATCTGCATAATTGGTGATATCTGTCATAATTACAAGAACATGCATCCCTTTGTCAAAAGCAAGATACTCTGCTGCTGTAAGTGCCATTCTTGGTGTAGAAATACGCTCAATAGCAGGGTCATTTGCAAGATTTACAAACATTACAGTTCGATCTATTGCCCCTGTTTCTTTAAAACTGTTTATAAAATAATTTGATTCTTCAAAAGTAATACCCATAGCCGCAAATACAACTGCGAAATGCTCGTCTGTTCCTCTAACTTTTGCCTGTCGGGCAATCTGTGCTGCCAGTTGTGCGTGAGGTAAACCTGAAGCAGAAAAAATAGGCAATTTTTGTCCACGAACAAGAGTATTAAGTCCATCAATAGCAGAAACACCTGTCTGTATAAATTCCTGAGGATAATTTCTTGCAGCAGGATTCATTGGTAAACCATTAATGTCCATACGTTTATCAGGTAAAATTTCCGAACCATCATCAATCGGTCTGCCCAAGCCGTCAAAAACACGGCTCAGCATATCCTCACTTACACCGAGTTCCATTGACTTGCCCAAAAATCTTACTTTACTGTTAGAAAGATTTATACCTGTTGAACTTTCAAATAGCTGTACAAGAGCATTTTTGCCATCAATCTCAAGAACTTTACAGCGTCTTATCTCGCCACTGGAAAGCTCAATTTCTCCAAGATCGTTGTAGTTTACATTTTCTACGTTTTTTACAAGCATAAGAGGACCTGCTACCTCTTCTATGGTTTTATATTCCTTTGGCATCAGAAATCCTCTCCTTTCTTAATTGCCTCATTAATTTCGATATCCAATGTAAAAAGAATGTCGTCAAATTCTTTTTTACAATTTTCTGATTTTACATACTTAAATCTACCTATACGTTCCCTTATCTCAAGTCCTACAAGAGAATCTACGATAGCTCCTTTTTTAAGTGCCTCTTGACACTTATCAGAATAGCCAAGTACAAGTAACATCATCATATGCTGTTTTTCAAGAGATGTATAAGTATCAACTTCGTGGAAAGCATCTTGATGAAGAAAATCCTCACGGATTGAACGTGCTGCCTCTAGTTTGATTCTGTCGGGGGCTGAAAGTGCGTCAATACCTACAAGACGTACAATCTCATCAAGTTCTGCTTCATCTTGCAACAGATGCATAATTCTGTTTCTACAACTCATCCAATCCTCTGCAATATTACTATTGAACCAAGCAGACATTGTATCTACATATAAAGAATAACTTGTAAGCCAGTTAATTGCAGGAAAATGGCGTTTATAAGCCAGTTGGCTGTCTAATCCCCAGAACACCTTAACGATTCTAAGAGTAGCTTGTGTAACCGGTTCTGAAATATCACCACCCGGAGGCGATACAGCACCAATAACTGATAATGCCCCTTCCACAGGTGAACTACCTAAAGTTATAACTTTTCCTGCACGTTCATAAAACTGTGCAAGACGACTACCAAGATATGCAGGATAGCCTTCTTCACCGGGCATTTCCTCAAGTCTACCCGACATTTCACGTAATGCTTCTGCCCATCTTGAGGTCGAATCTCCCATAAGTGCAACAGAATAACCCATATCTCTGAAGTACTCAGCTATTGTTATGCCTGTATAAATTGACGCTTCTCTTGCAGCAACAGGCATATCCGAAGTGTTAGCTATAAGTACTGTACGCTCCATAAGTGAATATCCTGTTTTTGGGTCTATCAGCTCAGGAAATTCATTGAGTACATCTGTCATTTCATTACCACGTTCTCCACAACCAATGTAAACAACAATATCTGCTTCTGCCCATTTTGCAAGCTGATGCTGAACCACTGTTTTTCCACTGCCAAAAGGACCTGGCACAGCAGCTACACCACCTTTTGCTATTGGAAATAATGTATCAATTACTCTTTGACCCGTAACCAATGGCACATCAGGAGAAAGTTTTTGACTATAAGGTCTGCCAACACGAACAGGCCACTTTTGCACAAGTGTAATTTTTATATCTTCACCTTTATCGGTGGTAACTATTGCAACAGTTTCATCTACTTTAAATTTACCGCTATTTATAGATTTTATTTTTCCTGCAACTTTAACAGGTATCATAATCTTATGCAAAACAATAGGTGTTTCTTGGACTGTTCCTATTATATCACCGCCTGTAACTCTGTCACCTACTTTAGCAATAGCATTAAACTCCCATATAAGATCTCTTTTAAGCGACGGTACTTCAACTCCTCTTTCAAGATTAGTACCTGATTTTTTCATAATATCATCAAGAGGTCGCTGTATACCATCATATATACTTTTAATCAAGCCTGGACCAAGCTCAACACTTAGAGGTTCATTTGTTGATTCAACCGGTTCACCCGGACCGAGTCCCGATGTTTCTTCATATACCTGTATTGATGCTTTATCTCCGTGCATTTCTATAATCTCACCAATAAGCCTTTGACTACTTACACGCACAACATCAAACATATTTGCGTCACGCATTCCTTCTGCAATAACCAAAGGTCCTGCAACCTTTTTTACGATTCCTTTGCTCATTTATTTTATCCATCCCTTCAATGGGTTTAATTATTTACTGAACAGAATATCAGAGCCTACTGCCTGTTCAACAGATTTTTTTACATTTTCTATTCCGTTACCCGTGTTCCCTTTAATCCCGGGAATAAGTATTATAGCAGGCAACTGCTGTTCTCTGAAATGTTCAATCTCTCTTTCAAGCTCCTTTGCAAGTTTTTCTGTAATATAAATTATTGCATAATCTCCATTGCACATACTTTTGAATTTTTCTGATTTGTCATCTACTTTGTCAAAATCAATTACATCCAAACCAAGGGCAGAAAAGCCATAAATACTATCTTTATCACCTATTACAGCAATTCTATACATACATTTTCCTCAGTCTTTCTTTGATAATTTCGTTGTCAAGATTATTAGCTTTTGCTGAAAGTATTATCCTTACAGTTTTTATTTCATTTTCTTTTGCAAAAGCATATGCAATTAACGGGCCTATTGAAAATGACTCCCATTTCTGAGGCTGTAAACTCTCAGTCAACTTATTGTCACACCATATTTCAAAAGTTGAAGGGGATTTTTTTAGTGCTTCTACTGCTCCTCTATAATCTGTAAATGAAAGATAGTTACAAATTTCATCAATTCCCATTGACGTTGCTTTAATAAGCATATCTCTGTTAAGAGTGTTACATTCAGAAATAGCCATTTTTATAAAATCAAGCTGTTTGCTTGTTTTATTACAACGTACTGCTATTTTTATGTTCGCCACCGCTACAAGAGTATTTGCATATAGCTTTACAATGTCACTGTTAGAATTCAAAACTAGTTTATTAATATAATCAAGTAATTCACGATCAATAATAATATCGCATAACTGACCATCGCGAGTTTGCAAAAGTGTTTTTACTGCCCTTTCAGCACAGCTGGATAAATAGTCTGGCATAAGACCGTATTCTTTATTTTTTACTGCATTATATATTGTTTCAGCAGGAACACTACCCGATCGTAAAAAAACTCCATCTGTACTACTATCTGAAATTACAGCCTTTACAGCAGATTTAAGATTAAAAAAATCCTTTTGACAAATAAATACATTGAAATCTGATAAATCATCAGCAAGTTCTCGCATAAAATCCCAAAGTAAATTTTCTTGTTGTTGAAATATTTCCTCATAATCAGAAATATTTTCTGTATTCCAGCCTTTGTCAGCAAGGATATTAACACATTCATTAAAATTCTTTGCTGACAACAGTGTTGATATATCATTATCATTTAGTAGTGTGTTTTCTTTAGCTCTTATTCTAGCAACTGCAAAGGTATAATCCTTTTTTTCTGACATAAATTTATACCTCCTGCTCAAATAACAATTTATTAACTTTATCTTGTAATACTTCTCTATTACCATCAAAAATTGCTTTAAAAGAGCAATTTTCTTCAATGTTACCATATGAGAGTATAAATCCTCCGTCTATGTCAACAGGTGTATCTCCAACCTTAAGTGCACCTTTACTTACTTTTGAAATTTTCTCTGAAAAATGCAAAGGCAATCTACCTATATCCTTTTCATTAAACAGAATTTGTCCCTTATCTTCTGATGAATATTTCTCGATCATTTTAAGAATCAGTTTAAAATATTCATCATCACTTAAAGATAATAAACGACTATGTGCTATATTTATAGTATCAAATATAATTTTTTGTTTTGTTTCTAAGATAGCTTTTTTTTCAATAAGGTTAGCTGATGAGTTAGCACGTTCAATTATATTTTTACATTCCAATTCACATTGAGTCTTAAGATTTTCTAATTCTCTATCCGCCTCAATATTAGCCTGTGCAAGAATATTATCTGCCTCTGTTTTGGCTTTATTTATAATTTCGTTTACAGTATTATCAGAGTTTATTCTTATTTCTTCTAAAATTTTATCTATTCCGCTCATTTTTTACAACTCCGTTATCAGATTGCAAGACCAGGAATATTGAATATAGCCAACATAGAAACAAGTAATGCAAGAATTGCATATGTTTCTACCATTGCGGGTAAGAGAATTGTTTTACCAAACTGATCTGGCTTTTTTGAAATTGTACCTATACCAGCCACAGAACATCTGCCTTGATAAATTGCTGAAAATAATCCTGCAAAAGCTATTGGCAAACTAGCGGCAAAGTACAAAAGACCTTTTGTCACTGATATATTAGGATCTCCACCTAATATTCCGATATTTGAAAGAATAAGAAAGGCTACCAACAAACCGTATATACCCTGTGTTGCAGGCAAAAGTTGAAAAATAAGCACCTTGCCAAATTTACTTGGATCCTCAGCAAGCACTCCTGCTGCTGCTACACCTGCTCTACCTACGCCTATTGCTGAACCTGTACCTGCAAGGAAAGTAGCCAGAGCTGCTCCCAAAAGTGCAAAAAATATTCCCATATTATCCATTGAAAATTTCCTCCCTGATTTTATAATTCTTTGTATTTATTTTAAAAGGTGTGAATTTGCTGCCACCGCCTTCATAAAATTTTCCGAAAAATTCTACAAACTGAAGTCGGTTGGTATGAACATATGCACCAAGTGCATTTATGCCTATGTTTAGTGAATGTCCGATTATAAACACCACAGTAAATAATAATGCTCCGGCAACTCCTCCACCTAACATTGTACCAATTTGATTAAACACCTGAGCGATAACTCCTGTTGCAAGACCAAGTGCCAATAAACGTGAATAGGAAAGTAAATCACTTAAATAACTTGTTATTCCATAAATTCCGTAAACACCCTTTAATGCACGTTTTACAGGGCTTGAACCTCTGCCTGCAAAAAATAATATTATAAGCACACCAATAATGGCCATTATACTGCCAATAGGCAAGAAAAATGATGGAAGAACAAATCCAGTCATTGACTTTAGTATATCTGTTGAAAGAAGTGCCAATATTCCTCCTCCAACAAAAAGATACCAACTAATAACATCATATATAACATCAAGGTATTTTTTTGCTTTAATACACATATATGCTTTCATATCAAGTCCTACGAACAGATGAATCAAACCAAAAAGGAAACAAAACATCAAAACTGTCATAGAATTTGAACCTTCAACAGGATTCACCCATAATGCTGGTAATGATATATCTGTATTAAAAAATGTTTTTGATATTACAGTAACAGCATCACCAAAGAAACTGCCATACATAAAACCCCAGAAGGCTGTTGAAATACCGCAATACATAAACATCTTTACAGACTTTCTCAAACCTTCTTCCATATTTTTAAATTTATGAAGTGCAAAAGCACATACTCCTGTCATTATGATACCGTAACCTGCATCTGAAAACATCATACCAAAAAAAATATAGTAAAAAATAGCCATTACAAAAGTAGGATCTACTTCATTTTTCTTTGGCATACTATAAGTTTCTAAAACACTTTCGACAGGTGCGACAAAGCTGTTATTTTTTAGCATAATAGGAATTTCTTCATCTTCACTTGTTTCGCAAATCTCTACCTCGGCACTATATTTTTCAGAAAGTTCTCTACTGAGTTCTCCAGAAACATTCTGTGGTATAAAGCCATGCAGAATAAACGTACTACAAGTATGTCCTAGTTTTTCTATAACTGCATATTTTTCTGCACGCATTATATAGTAATCACTTATAAACATCAAAGCGTGTTTTATTCCTATATAGCTACTTATAAGATTCTTTTGCCTATTTATCTCTTCTTCAAGTTTTTGTATTTCAGCATTTGAATCATTAATGGTTTTTATAGGTGTACTTTTAGGGATAACCGGAGGGTGGGAAAAACCAAAACGGCGCAATGTTTCATTAACAACTCCTGAAAATCTCTTTGTACAAATCAGAAAAATACAAGTCTGAGTAGCACTACTACTTATTATTTTAAGTTCTGCACTAACATCTTCTTCAGATAATTCTGATAGTTCAGACAATATTTCTTCACGACTAACTATTTGAGGAATAACACCTATGAACGTTTCCGTAGTAGTTGTACCCTTAAAGTTCATATTGATATCAAAGGTTTTCCACGGTTCTAAACTCTCGATCTGAGATTTATATTTTGCTATCTCAGCTTTACATTCTTCAATCATTTTTTCGCTATTGAGTATATCATACGCAACACGCATTATTTCGTTTGCATCATCAACATACATATAATAGTTATCAACAGTAATAGGCTTTCTTCCTTCAAACATTGACAGCATAGAACTTTTTTCCGGTGCATATTTATTTAATATGCCGACTGCATTATCAGCCAAAGAGGAATTTTTTAAAAAAACTGTCTGTTTTTGAGAGGTTTCCTCTTTAGTAAAGATACTGTCCTCTATTGATACATTTTCTACTTGTACAACACCTTTGCGTTGTAATGCTTCTAAAATGCCTTTCCTGTTTTTTCTTAAAGCATAAACATTTATATGCTCCATTTTTACCACTGACAAGGATAAACACACCTCCTGTTTATACTAAATCACAATGCTTATAATCTCATCAATTATGCTGCTTTGCCTTTTTTTTATGTTATTAATTAATTTTTCTGATTTTCTTTTTGATTCAGCATTAGCGTCAGCTATAATTTTGTCGGCATTATTTTTCGCTGTTGCAATTTTTTGAGTACTGTCAGCTTTTGCTTTGTACTGAGCTGATTTTATAATTTGCTTTGCCTGCAAATGTGCAGCTTCAATTATTTTTTCTGCATCCAATTCAGCATTTAATTCAGCATTTTTCGCTTGCTCTTCAGCCTCTTTTATCCTATCAATAGTTTGTTTTGCCATTTGACCACCTTCATATATTTTATCCTAAATACCATTTAAATAAAATTTTATATTTTCAGGAATTTAAATGGTTTTTTATTGTTAACAAATCGTAATCAATCACTAAATAGTAATTTTATTCTTTTTTATTATATAAGTCAATTAATAATTTATTAATTTAAAACTTTTAACTAAAAAACACCCCTAAAATATAATTAAAAATAAAGTTATTTCTGCTATTACCACATAATAACACTGTAAACACATTAAATATTATGACACTTTTTTTGATAAACATTTGAGATAATATTTAAAGGAGGTGGTAACAATTAGCATAACTATTTATATAGATATACTTATAGGTACAAATGTCATTATTAATTATTTTATAATTCTTGCTGTTGTAAAATTTACAGGTTTTGAGCCATCTATTAAACGTAAAATTTCGGGAAGTGTATTTGGGGCTTTATGCTCACTAGTGATATTCTTGCCAGAAATACCATTTTTTATTAATCTTCTTTTAAAACTTGTTATTTCATCTGTAATTATTTTATTAACTTTTGGTTATCACAACATTAAAGCCTTTATTAAAAACATATCACTATTCTATTTTATTAGTTTTTGTTTCTGTGGAGCAATGCTTTTTATATGGTTTATTTTTACTCCAAGAGGAATGGTTGTAAAAAACTCTGTTGTTTATTTTAACATTTCCCCTATTGTAATGATTGTAACCACTATACTTTGCTATCTGGTGATAAGATTTATTTCTAAGATAACAGAAAAACAAAGCTGTAAAATGGAAATATGTAAAATTAAACTTATCAATAACAACAGATATTGCGAATTTTACGGTAAAATAGATACTGGAAATACACTTTGTGAACCTTTTAGTCAAACTCCTGTTATTGTAGTAAATGAAAATGCTGTAAAAGAAATTGCTGAAGAGGAATTTGAAAAACTGCTGAATTTGAGCGAACCAGAAAGCACATTAAAAAATAAATATCGTCTTATACCTTTCACTTCTGTGGGAGGAAAAGGACTTTTGCCTGCGTTTGTTCCAAGGGAGGTGTATATAAACAATACATATTGCAGAAAAAAAGTTTATGTGGCAGTATGCAAAAACAACATTCTCAATGGAGAAATAAAAGCAATGATCAACCCCGAAATAATTGAATATGTAAAGGATGATTGTAATGATATTAATAACAAAACTTTATAATTTTATAATAAAAATCAAACATAGATTTTTTGAAAGTGAAGGCATTTATTACATAAACGGTTCACAAACATTACCACCACCTTTAAAAAAGGCTGAAGAACAATTAATTATGGACAAAATTATAAATGGTGATGAATCCGCAAGAGAAACTCTTATCACTCATAATTTACGACTTGTAGTTTACATAGCAAAAAAATTTGAAACAACAGGTGCAGGTGTAGAAGACCTAATTTCCATAGGAACGATAGGTCTTATTAAAGCGGTTAATACTTTTTGCCCTCAACGTAACATAAAACTTGCCACATATGCTTCTCGATGTATAGAAAATGAAATTTTAATGTTTTTAAGAAAAAGTACACAATTAAAAAATGAAGTTTCCATAGATGAACCTTTGAATATCGACTGGGATGGTAATGAATTACTGTTAAGTGATGTTTTGGGTAGTGATAACGATATAGTGAACAGAAATATTGAACAGGAAGCAGAATGTAAACTGCTATTAGACGCTGTAAATAATCTGGAACCACGTGCAAAACAAATTACCATATTGCGTTTTGGATTAATGGGATACAAAGAACATACACAAAAAGAAGTTGCTGTAATGCTTGGTATATCACAATCATACATATCACGTCTTGAAAAAAAGATAATTAATAAATTAAAAAAGGAGCTTTCTTCTGCAATATGAATTAAATTTCTTGTTTTGGTAAATATATAGATATACCGAACAGGTAAATTTATTATTCAGGAGAATTTTTAATGAAAAAAATGTTTTGTATATTGTCAACCACTTTGGTAGCAGCAATAGCAATGTCGCTATTTATGACAGGATGTGGTGACAGAGGAAAAATAGGTAATGGTACAAATGGAACAATAACAGATAATACTCAAACTGCTACTGAACACTCTACCCGAGCAACAGAACGTAATACTGAGCATTATACTGAACATTATACCGATAATAATACTGAAAGCATTACAGATAGGAATTACGATAATAATGTAGAAAATTATGATAATACCATCGTAGATGGAACAACCGATGAAAATAACAATATAATAGAAAACGGTAGTGAACAGACAACAGAAAACAGTAGTCAACAAGGAATTGCAGGTAGAGTAGGCGATGCTATTGATGAAGGTGTATCGGATATTACAAATGATATTACCGGTAGTGAACCAAATACAGAAAGATAAATGAAAAATATCTATTGAATTTGTTATTTATAGATAAATACTAAAATAAAAATATAAATATAAATCAAAGACCAGAGCATATTTGACAATTTTTAATGATAGCCTTGCAAACTACTCATTTTAATGTATTTTATCAAAATATGCTCTGGTTTATTTATATCTTATTATTGATATTTAAGTCCAAACATAATAATCCAATTTTATATTACATTCAAAAACCACCTAAGATTACTATCTTAGGTGGTTAATTCATTAAAAACAAATAATTTTTATTCTATTATAACATTACTGATAACAGAAGTATAATCCTTCTTCGTATGTATATACACCTGAACCTTGTACAAAACCTGCCTGATAAATTACATTCTCTGGTAGTATTCTGTAACCATCAAGTATTTTCTTTGCATTTGCATAACATCTATCAATGGCGGTCTGAGTTATTGCATCATTAGCAACAGGTATAGAAACACCGTCCCAGTACATAGTACCATATGCACCTTTACGAGTAATAACTTCTCTGATTGTATCGGAAAAATATGGTGAATCAACACGATTCATTACCACGTTAGCAACCAACAACTGCAATCTGTCACTGCAATAACTTGATCCTGCTTCTTGCCATATTACAGCTGCAAGACAATATAAATCATCATCTGTATATCCGTTTGTTACAGTAACCTTACAGGTAGCTTTTTTACCATTAAAAGTTGTTGCTGTAATTGTTGTGGTACCAGTTGATTTTGCTGAAACTATACCACCTGCTGATTTTACAGATGCAACATTTGGATTACTTGATGTATATTTTACGCTATATGAAGCAGTGTTAGAAGGTAACGATGAATTCAAATCAAATTCTCCACCCGCAGCCAGCGATAATGTAGTTTTGTTGAGGTTTACTTTTGATGGTGCGTTTTTAACTGTTACTTTACAAGTTACCGATATACCATTATAAGCCTTTACAGTAATATATGCAGTACCTGCTGATTTAGCAGTAACCAATCCGCCTGCTGACTTTACAGATGCGATATTCGGATTATTTGATGAATACTTTACGTTATAAGCACTGCAACCTTTAGGTAAACTACTGTTAAGATCATAACTTTCACCTATGCCAAGAGTTAATGAAGTTTTATTAAGCGAAATAGAATTTGGAGCTTTATTAACAGTAACATTACAACTTACTGTTTTTCCGTTATAAGTTGTTGCTGTAATTACAGCCTTACCAATAGATTCAGCAGTAACTAATCCACCTGCTGACTTTACAGATGCAACATTTGAATTATTAGTAGAGTATTTTATACTATATGCTCCACATTCCACTGGAAGGCTACTATTAAGATCAAATGTTTCTCCAATTCCTAATGTAATATTAGTTTTGTTAAGTGAAACATAAGTAGGGGCATTTTTTATTGTAACTTTACATTTAGCTATCTCACCATTTGTCAAGCGTGCAATAACAGTAACTGTGCCATTTTTCTTCGCTGTAACCATACCATTATTTACTGAAACAATGGTTGAATTTGATGAACCCCAAGAAATTTTTTGATTAACATTATCTGTATCATATAGAGTTGCTGTTAATTTATAGGTTTCACCAACACCCATAGTAATAGAAGATTTTGAAAGCGAAATACTGCCTGTTGAAATTTCTTTTTTCACATTTGCAACGGTTTTTGTTTCAGTATCTGCAGCTACTGCTTGCATTGAAATAGCTGGTATACTACAAACCAGTACAGCCGCTGTTAATATAGTAGATATAATTCTCTTTGAAAAATTCATAATTTTTGAGTTATAAACTCTTGTTCACTCCTTAATAAAAAGATTACTTACTTGCGATAGGGGTATTTTACAATATGGTTACAAATTTGTAAAGTCCATGATTACATTTTGTAACCTATACTAAACTACTATTTATTCAGAATTAAAGCCGTTTTAATGGACTTTATACCTAATAATTAGTAACAAATATGTAATCTTTTTATGAAGTATTGCACAAATTTAAATGAAAAAAATTTACGATATATCGCATAATAAATAATGTGTTTTTTAAAAAAATATAGTTAAATTAGCTAACTATATTAATAGATATTATTTTGAGAATTATTTAGATTTGTAATTATTAACCATTTCTTCAGCTTTTTTCATAAGTTGAGTGTGGTTATTAGGTAAATTATTATCTGTAACCAGAGTAAATAATTTTTTAAGTACTTCACCTACATATTTACCTTCCGATATACCAAAAGCCATAATATCTTTTCCATTTATTTTTAAATCAGTAATTTTGGTAACAATTTTGTTATTTTTTATAAATTCTTTATATTTATTTTTTATACAATTAAGTTGATCTGTTCTTGAGTCTTTTAAATTCTTTGACTGTCCACCTACATCACAAAACTTAACCTTTAATAGTTTTTCAAACAATTCATTTGAGCCTAATTTTTGAATAGTGCGATTGATTGATTTTTCTGTTGCGTTTATTACTCTATCATGTTCTTTTACTAAAGTTATCACTTCTTCTTTAGTTTTATTATCAACTCTAAAACGATTTAATATATTTTCTGTAATTTCAGCACTTATTTTAGGATGATTATAAAAATGACCTTCCCCTTTTTCATCAATAGTCAATACCTCAGGTTTTCCTATGTCATGAAAAAGTACAGCAAGTTTTACTATAATATCATTATCTGCACAAGATAATGCATTAAGTGTGTGTTCCCACAAATCATAGCAATGATATTTTGAATGTTGTTCAAATCCTACCATACTTTTAATTTCTGGTAAAAATACTGTTATGACATCTACATACTCACGCAATATTTTTACAGTATTATTACCAATAAGTAACTTCTTAAACTCATTCCATATCCTTTCTGCTGAAATATTTTTCAACAACTGCTTATTATTGAATATTCCGTATTTTGTTTTATTATCAATATTAAAATCTAACACTGATGCAAAACGCAACGCACGTAGAACTCTCAAAGAATCTTCTGAAAATCTCTTATTACTATTACCGACAGTTTTTATAATTCTCTTATTTATATCTTCTAAACCGCCAAATATATCTATTATTCCATCATATTGATTAAAAGCAATCGCATTAATTGTAAAATCACGTCTTGCCAAATCTGATTCAATATTTTTTTCAAAACATACATTTTCAGGATGACGGCTGTCATTATAATCACCCTCTGAACGAAAAGTGGTTATTTCATAAGTAACGCTATTTATTATAAGAGTTATGGTTCCGTATTCTATTCCTGTTTCAAAATATTTAAAATTACTAAAAATTTCTTTTACTTCATTAGGAGTAGCATCAGTGCATATATCCCAATCATAGGGTGTTTTTCCTAATAAACTATCACGAACACAACCACCTACAACGTATGCCTTGTATCCAGCAGATAGTAGGATAGTAATAAGAGTTTTAACATCATCAGATAAAACAATATTTTTCATAAAATCGCCCACTTAAAAATGCCACAGCAGAAAATTGCTGTGGCAAAATTATTTTTTGTAGTATAAATGATTGCTTACGGTAATTTTATTTCGCCTGTAACATCTGTAAGAAGTTTTTTCATCTTTTCAGCCTCGCGTCTTGCAGCTTTAGCAAAATCTTCAGGTTTACAACCCTCTTCTTTTTGCCATGCACACATAATTCCTCTTGAAGAATTAACAATAGCTCCAAGTCCATTACTATCAAAAGCACCTGCAATGTCATCAGCAGTACCGCCCTGAGCACCATAGCCAGGAACAAGAAAGAATGTACGAGGAAGTTCCTTTCTTAATTCAGTAAGCTGTTCAGGATATGTTGCACCAACAACAGCACCTACACCTGAATATCCATACTTACCCTGAATTTCTTCTCCCCACTTTTCGCATAATTTACCCATATGAAGATAGATTGTTTCTTCTCCTTCAAGTACTAGATTTTGCAACTCGCCTGAGCTAGGATTTGATGTTTTTACAAGTACAAACATACCTGTATCCATCTTATTTGATACATTTATTACAGTCGTAATTCCATCTGAACCTAAATATCCATTAACAGTCAAAGCATCACCAGCAAAAGCAGTTACAATCTCACCATCAATATCTGTTTCTCCAAGATGAGCATTTGCGTATGCCTCCATTGTTGTACCAATGTCATTTCTCTTGCCATCTGTTATAACAAACATACCCTTGGATTTTGCATATGCTATTGTTTCTGCCAATGTTTT
Organism: Acutalibacteraceae bacterium; assembly: GCA_036309045.1. Taxonomy (GTDB): domain Bacteria; phylum Bacillota; class Clostridia; order Oscillospirales; family Acutalibacteraceae; genus CAG-964. Next base: position 159,914 of record JAXJUM010000028.1, on the reverse strand, counting down.
TACACCTTGCCAGCCATACATTTCATAGTATGCAGCCTGAGGTTTAACAGCAGGAACAATAGCACACAATTCATCAATAAGAGCCTTATTATACACTAAAAGAGCTTCAGCAGCACCTTCAAGTGTTTTTCCATATTTTGCATAAGCGTCTTCTTTTATAAAATCAGGAATATAAGCAAGTTTTGGGTCAAGACCTGCTACGGTAGGATTCTGTTTTTCTACAATCTTTTCAATTAATCTGTCTAATGCCATTACTTTAGTCCTCCAACTTAATCTTTATAAACAACTTCTCCATTCAATACAGTGAATTTCACCTTACCTTTAAGTGACATTCCTTTAAATGGAGTATTTTTAGATTTTCCGTGTAACTTATCAACATCAACCATATAAATCTCATTTGGATCAAATATAACCACATCAGCATTTGCTCCAACAGAAAGAGTTCCTGCTGGAATATTTAAAATACGTGCAGGGTTAAGTGACATTTTTTCTATAAGCTGATTAACAGACATTATGCCTTTATCCACAAGATATGTCAGTGAAACTGAAAGAGATGTTTCCATACCTATTGAGCCATTAGGAGCATTTTTGAAATCTGATTTTTCCTGTGGTGTATGTGGTGCATGATCTGTTGCAATAGCATCGAGTGTACCATCACAAAGTCCTTTAATTATTTCTTCTACATCATTATCACAACGTAAAGGAGGATTCATTCTGAAGTCAGCATCTCTATTCAATAACATCTCTTCAGTAAGAGAAAAATAGTGTGGTGCTGTTTCAGCTGTTACCTTTACTCCTCTTTTTTTAGCATCTCTTATTAACGCAACAGACGTTTTTGTGCTGACATGGCAAATATGAACAGGAACATTATATGCAGCAGCTATGGCTATTTCACGAGCTGTTCCTGCATCTTCAGCGGCAGCAGGAATACCACATATATCAAGCTGTTGACTAATTTTACCTTCGTTAATTTTTCCATTTTTGGCTAAATATAAATCTTCACAATGAGCAACAATACACATATTTTTCTGTGGTGCCTTTATCATAGCCTCGGCCAAAAACTTTGTATTTTCCACAGGTCTTCCATCATCAGATAGAGCTATCGCTCCAGCTTCACTAAGGCTATCAATATCAGAAGGTTCTATGCTTTTCAAACCTTTGGTTATAGCTGCAGCTATATATACTCTAGCTTTGGCATTTTTAGCCTTTTCTTTTATATATTCTACAACTTCAGCACAATCAGTTACAGGCTTTGTATTTGGCATAGCAAGTAAACTTGTAACACCACCAGCAGCGGCGGCATTACAACCGGTAATTATATCTTCTTTTTGAGTATAACCAGGATCACGCAAATGTACGTGCATATCTACAAGACCAGGAGCGGCAATCATTCCTTTAGCATCAATAATAGTATCTGCATTGTAGAAAGAATTGCTTACATCTGCAATTTTACCATCAAGTATATATATATTTCTGATTTCATCAATGTTATTCGCCGGGTCTACTACTTTTGCATTTATAATAGAAAGTGAACTCAAAATTAATCCTCCTTATCTGTATTTATCCCAATAACTGTCTATTTCAAATTCTCCAAAAATATCAGTTCCTGTATTAGTTCTTCTGGAAGAAACAGAAGTACGGTGGTTTGATTCTTTATGCTTTGTCCTTTTACTTTCTGATGAATTTCTTGTAGAATGTGCAGAATGTTTGCGTTTTTTTCTTGTCCCCTTTTTAGCAGATACTCTTTGTCTATGACGTTCTTCAATTCTAGCCATTTTTTCATCATATTCAGGATCTGATGGTGTTTCATCAATATTATTTTCTTTGTGCTCAACATCAGAACCAATAAACATCTTGGCATATCTTTTTGCCGAATCTGCACGACCTGACTGTGTTGAAGAAGTTGTGTCATCTTCATACATATCAGACAAATTCTCTGCAAAGTTTTCCTGCACAACATTTTCTTTATATTCATTAGTATCAGGGTCAAACTCAGGAATAGCAAACATTTTTTCAAGATCAATATCTTCCCACTCATCTTCAATAAGACTAGGAGTACCCGAAGCTGACTCCAGCAATGCAGAAATTTGATCCTTATCTTTAGGAAGTACCTTTTCAGAAGGTTCTATAACAGTAGGTGATGTTGCTGTAACAACCTCATCTTCTGATTCATCCATAAGACCTTCATTTTTCAATTCGTCATAATATTTATCAGCAAGACGACGGCGACCCTTTACATTAGTACTTCTATGAGTTACATAATAACCAACAAGAATAATGATAATGCCAATACCAACAAATATAGCTACTACAAGTAATGTTCCAAAAACAGATGACATATTCATCTCTAATGGTTTTTCATAAAGTGTTGCTACACTTACTGAATCAACAATTCTGTTAAACATTGCTTTTTCTGTATCAGTTAAAGCGTTTGATGCTGAAGTAAACTTTACAGTTATTAATTCACCATTTACCAATGTATATGAAACAGCTGAGTATATTGTTGAATTACCTTTTATTTCGGAATTATAAAAGGTAAAGAGAATACATTTTGATAGCTCTTTAAAAGATGCCGCAGTTACATTCTGAAATGTATACCCACATATAGTTTTATTTCCTGATTTTATATTATCTACTTCATTGTTTATATCTTTTTCAGTTATATACTTGTAGTTATATAAATCGTTTGTCTGGTTATTTCTTTCGGAGGTTATGTAGAGTTGTTTTGAAGTATCACCCATTGTAGCAACTGCACTATAAGTAGTACTATCATTAGGATTTATTGAAGCTGATGTCACAGTAAATTCCTCAGGAATTTCAATACTTACAGATGCACTTTTTATATTTGCATACACACTTTCAGCACTTGCAGGCACTGCAAAAATACACACAAACATAACTACCATTATAAAGACAGACAAAGGTCTGACTATTTTATTCATTAAACTTCATCCTTCACCGGAGTTTTTTATTATTATACCTCAAATATAAAATGAATACAAGCATTTACTTCTTTTTTATATTGCTACTGACAAAGGTTTAATAATATTATGAACTATTATAATTAAACTTGTACAATTTAAAAGTTTATTAAGGTTATAAAAAAGTGGTGCCCCTAACACAGCACCACTTTCAAAATAACTTCTCAAATCCTCTTTCTTATAATTTTTCTTAATAATTTTCTTCCATCAAACGGTATAAGCGGATACAAATAGCTTTTTCCGGAGATTGTCTTGTTAGTAATCAACAACACAATAATAATAGCTACACTTACAATAAATCCGATAAAATTAAACAGGACAGTTGATGTTAATATAAATATTCTGAAAAACTTAAGTGCATAACCCAATTCATAGCTTGGCTGTGTATAATTAGCAATCGCTACAAAAGCCATATACAGCATTGACTCTGTTGAAAACCAACCAACCTTAACCGCAAATTCACTTAAAGCTATCGCACCTATAATACTAAGAGAAGCACTCAAAGAGTTAGGGGTTTTTATAGAAGCCAGTCGAAGTCCATCGATTGCAATTTCAAGAAGAATAAGTTGCCAGAAAACAGGTATATTAACCGGCTCTGTAAGAAGTACAAATTTAAAACTTTCCGGCACAAACTCTGGATTTTGTAGAGTAAGAAGCCAAACCGGAGTTATAAAAAGTGTAGCTATTGTTACTAAATATCTTGTAAATCGTATATATGTTCCCGTAATTGGCGGAAAATAGTAATCATCTGCCTCTTCTATAATATCAAATAGTGAAGTAGGCAAAATAAGAGCTGATGGCGAATTGTCTACAAATATAACAATATTTCCATCCAGAAGTGCCGCAGCAGTAGTATCCGGACGTTCTGTATACTTTATCTTTGGTAAAGGATTATACCATTTATGCTTATATAGTGCTTCAAGCAAACTTTGTTGATTCATTGTAAGAGAATCAACTTTAAGATTTTTTATACCTTCACAAATTTTCTTTAATAACTTTCTGTCAATAAGACTGTCCATATAAACAATAGCAACATCAGTTTTTGATTTTTCACCTACCATATACGCTCTTACTGTTAAGTCTGAATCTCTTATTCTTCGCCTTATAAGTGCAAGATTACTGATTAATGTTTCAACAAAACCATCTTTTGAACCTCTCATTACTTTGTCTTTTTCAGGTTCAGCAGTTGTACGTTGAGGGTAAGTACGGCTGTCTATCATTATGGCACTGTCAAAACCATCAATAATCAATGCAGTCATTCCTGATAAAATATTTGCAGCTATTTTAGCAACTTCTTTTACAATATCTACTTCCACGTATGGAACGCAATTTTCCGAGAATGTTTCTGCACTTTTCATAAAAATCTCATCATTAACAGAGAAGAAAAATTCCATAATTTTTTCCATAACTTCATCTTTAACAAGACCATCTATAAAAAACATACAGGATTTTCTGCCTTTAATTGTTATCTTACGGCTAACAAGATCAAAACTTTTATCTGCACGCAAAGCAATATTAAGTATTTCATAATTTTTTTGATAATCTGTACATAAATTCAAATATAATCAACTCCTGTTTATAGTATGCCAAAAAATAGTTGGTATATTATTTACTTTGGTAAGCTATTTTAACAAGAGTTATTTGAAAGATTTTTATTTTTTAAAAAATCCTCTGAAACCATTGTGCTTTCTTACAGGAATACTATAATTCACAATAATTGTATCTTCTCCTATAAGTTCAATACAATCCCATCTCAAAATTATATCCTCCTCTCTACCCAAAAGTCCAAAACATCTCCATTTACCATAAATTACAATAGATATAACTTTGGCATTTACTGTATCTATTTCAACATCATCCACAAATCCTAGTCTGCAACCATCTTTTGAATTTATCACCTCTTTATATCTTAACTCACACACCCTACATATCATAAAAGCACCCCCCACTCAAAAACTATCTTGTGTATGTACTATATAATATGTTTATGCCGAATAAATTTTAGTAATTCATAAAATTAACCCCAAAAACTCAATATACAAAGAGTTTTTGGGGGTGAGTGTTTAAAAAATATAGAAATGTGCATTTATATATAAGGCGAAAAACTTGGCATTAGCTGAAGTTTAAAAAGATTAAGCTGATGCATACGATCAATTTTTGCTTTTTTGGCAACATCGTCTATTTCTCCCGTACGAATATAACGATCTAATTCAGCATAAGTAAAACCAAGATTTTCTTCATCTGTTTTACCACAAAGACCATCTATTGGTGTTTTATCAACCAATGCTGATGGCAAACCAAGTGATCTGCCTATTTCTTTTACTTCACTGACAGTAAGATGAGAAAGAGGACTGAAATCTCCTGCGGCATCACCATAGCGAGTAGAATAACCAACCCAATCCTCTGACAAATTGCAAGTATTTACAACTCTGCCATTGCAACTTTGTGAAATAGCATATAAAGTTGTCATTCGGATTCGTGCAGGAAGGTTTGTTAAACTTTGTACTGTAAGATTTAATTCCTTTGGCATACTGTTCTTTACACCTTCAACAGCATCTTTAATATTAACCACATAGTGTTTTATTCCCAAGTGATTTACAAGCATATAAGCTGCATCAATATCAGCCTGTTTACCACAAGGCATAAGAACACCAATTACTTTTTCTTTTCCAAGTGCCTCTACACAAAGAGCCGCAGCAACAGAACTATCTTTACCACCAGATATTCCTATAATAGCATTGCAATTTTTTCCATTTTTTTCAAAGAAATTTTTTATCCACTCAACACAATCATTTTTTACTTTCAATACATCAAACATTAAAAATTACCTCCATGAAGTATATCTCGAATTTCAGCAAGACTTTGCTGTCTTATCATTTTTCCGTCTTTAAATACTGTTACCAACTGATTATCTTTATTTGTAACAGCTTCATTCCAATCGAATTCATCTTGATATTTATATTCGTCATCATTCTTTGTAACTACGCAACAACCTTTTTGAGATTTCTTAAAGCCACCGTCTTTAGGATTTTTAAAAATCGGATAAGGTTTACCATCAATTTCACAATATGTTGCCTTAATACAAGAAGAAAAAGTATCTCGGGTAAATGGCTTTAACATACCATCTTCTTCAACACATTGCATTGAAAAGGAGCCAACACCCAATGCAACATTTGAGCAAGCAAAACCGTTTTCCATAAGAATTTTATAAATCTGCTCACAACGCTGTATTGTTATAGAATCACCATAAATAGCTTTAATATGTGGATCGAGTACCTTATACCCTTTGCTATTTATTGTTCCGCCAAACTCTTCCCAAAGTTTAAATACTGTTTTGGTTACTACCTCAACACAATCGCCTGAATCGCCTCTCATTAACATACATCCATTATGTGCCATTATTTCAGATTTAAGTTGAGGCAGAATATTATCAATAACATTCCAATAATCGTATGAATCAAGAACAGCCGAAAAACTGGTGTTAGGGTAAATTTCAGTCAATAATCGACGCAACAAAGTAATTTCGTTACCATCAATCGCAAAATTAGAACACATAACAGAATGTTCTGTACTAGGGCTTCCAAATGCCACAGATTCTTTTGTACAATCACAATTATAACAATATTCAAGATAAGGGATGGTAGGTACAGTAGCAGTATTAAGAAAAGATAGACACCATCCGGCACCAGCTTTTATTGCAGATTCTGTACATTCTTCGCCACGAAAATCAAATGCACCAAGTGCTTTGGCACGAGGCAATTCGTCATCACAAGTAAGAGCATAATATTTATTAACTATTTTACGATATGTGTATCCCACAGTTGCAGCCAACATCGGGTGCCAACTTTCAGCAGAAATAAGACTCTCTAAAGATTGAGGTAGCCAAGCAAAGTTTGGATGAGTATTTGTAATACCAAACATAGGAATATGCATTGGCACCATTGCCCCTTCTGGTAAAGAAATAATTTCAATAGGAAGATATCCCAGTTTATGAAGATTTTTTATTTTATCAATTTTATATGCGTTTTTACCAAGGGTTGCATCCATAATACGCCGATACTCAGTTATTACTTCATCACAATTACGATTAAAAAACTGCTCATTAAAATAGTCGATAAGATAAGTTTTGATAAATCCTTGCAAACCAAACATAACAACCTTATCCCACATTTTTACACGACTCATACGTGGTGTAAAATATGATACCGATTTTGTAATATTTGCAGGCAACATTTCTGCATGTACTGCCTTATAAAAGTCAATTAATAACATTGGATTAATTTTATTCATTATAAAACACCTCTATTCTCTCGTGTTTTTCAGTAAATAAACTGTCGGTAGTAAATACTTTTTCGATAAGTCCGCTGGTCAATATTTCTCCTTGTAGAATGGTATTTTCACAATGAGAAATATAAAGATAAATTTCCTTTGAACCAAGTTCTTTTAATTTTAAAGCACTGTAATAAAAGGTACCCCCCTTGCTACATATATCATCTACAATTAGTATCCGATTATTTGGAACTAATTCAACTGCACCTGCAACATTTAATCCATTAATCTTTCCTGTTGACCAATCTCGCTTTTTTATTCCAAAAACATATGGCTTATCAATAATAGCAGAATAACGTTTCATAGCCCCTTCATCCGGATAAAACATAATAAGATTTTCAGAACCAATTTTTGAAATAACTCTATTAATATTTTCTTTAGGGGTCTTAATAACAATATTGTTAAGTAATGCTTCGCTTACTGATGAATGTGGATCAAGCACAGTTATCGAAGCAAATCCAAGCCAATTTATCACATCTGCAAAATATTTCATAGTAAATACATCTTCATTACTTTTTACTCTATCCTGACGTGCATTTGGTATATACGGCATATCTAAATGAATTTTTTCTACACCGTGCGATTGTAAATGTTTTGTGATATATATCAAAACAACAAGCTCTTCGTTATTCTCAAAAAGCCAAGTAATAGTTTCTGAACGATTACAACTAAAATCTTTTTGTATATCTTCTTTGATAAGCAATGTACCATCAGGAAATTTTCTTATTTCAATAGGTTTATTGTTCAATTTAATCATATCTATTCTCCTTTAACAATAATCTGACACATTTCCATAGTTTTAAGTGCAGCATTATGGCTTTCTGGAGTAACACCTGCACAACAAGTAGAATCAACAGAAATTTCCACTTCTGGAAAATTAGCTTTTAACAAAAGTGCATTTGAAACAACACAAATATCTGTACACAGTCCAACCAATTCTATTGTAAACTCATCTTTATCAGCTACCTTTTTTATCATTTGAGGTAAATTAATTGCGCCAAAAGTTATTTTTTCTATATTGGTGTATTCTTTACTATTTAATGCTAAAGCAACTTTTTCATTTAATTTCCAACCATCAGTACCTTTAATACAGTGAGGAACAGGTAATTTTTTACCTTCAGCTGTTTGCATATAATTTTCAAAATGAGTGTCATAGGTAACAAATATATCACCATCAAAGTTAACGATTTTTTTTACCACATTATCTACTATTTTTATTGCTTCTTTACTTCCTAAAGCTCCATCAACAAAATCATTTTGCATATCAACAATTACTAAAATTTTTTTCATATATATCAACCTTTCAGAATACTTTATCTCAAAATATAATTGCTATTATAAAAATAAATCATTCTATTTTCTTTTAAACAGCTTTGCTGGACGGTGTCCTGCACCTGTTGTATACTCATCTGTTTCAACAACATAATCTGCAATTTTTCTGCGAAAGTTTGCAGGTAGAATGGATATATTCATAATTGTTTCCTGTACCTTTTGTAATGCTGCAAGAGTAAATTTTTCAGGTAAAAAATCAAATATTAAATCAAAATTTTTCGCTTCATTTCTAAGTGCTGTTAATGATGTTGCTATTATTTTTGCGTGATCAAAGGCTATTTCACCGCTATCAATAATATCAAAATTTGTTTTTCCAAATCTTGAGGATTTTTCTTTTAGAATAGCCTTTAAGGTTATTCCTTCATTTTTTAAAACTAATATACTACAATCGTCAGTGTGTTCAAATGATACATCGAACCATTTTGCATCAATAGCATCATAACCTCCCACAGCATTTACAGATTCTTCTCCTATAATAGATACGAAAGCGTTTGAAATAACTCTGCCTCTAGGATCACGATTTATTTCACTAAACACTCCAATATGCATTAAAGCCGTAGGAATAACACTTGTTTCTTCGATAATTTCTCTATTTGCACATTCTTCAATAGTTTCATCAGTTCTGAGAAAACCGCCAGGTAATGCCCATGAATTCATATATGGATATTCTCCACGTTTGATAAGTAAAATTGATAAACTCTTTTTAGGATCGTGTCGATAACTATCTTCCCAATAAGAACGTATCATAAAAGCTACAATATCAGTTGCTATTGAATATCTTTCAAAATTATCTATTTTATAATCAGCCAAAAAATCTTCTTCTGTCACATTATCACCTCTACATCTGTTATTTACGTTATGATAATATCATATTCATAGTATCTTGTCAAGTATTTTTAAAATTATAATTTATTTAATTCTAAAATCACGAGTAAAACAAAAAACGCTGACATTTTTGATGATTTGCCAGCATTGTATTTTTATTAATTCTTTAATGGAATCTAAAAACAACCTGTATATGCCTAAAAGACACATACAGGTTGTTTTTTATGACTCTATTTATAATTATGAACCCATTTATTTTTCTACACAAAAGTTTTTTAAACAAAAATTAGTATAAAAAATTATTTTTCAGATTTAACTATATCTTCTACAACTTTTTCAATGTTACTTTGACATAGTCCAAAAATTTCAAGCAATTCTTTTGCAGGACCTGAATAGCCAAATTCATCATTAACACCAATTTTTGTTACCTTTACAGGACACTCAGCAGATACAACATCACAAACAGCATCACCAAGTCCACCAATAACATTATGCTCTTCAACAGTAACAATTCTGCCTGTTTCCTTAGCAGCCTTAATGATAATATCTCTGTCAATAGGCTTAATAGTATGAATATTGATAAGTCTTGCATTAATGCCCTTTTCCTCAAGAGTCTTAACAGCCTTGAGAGCTTCGTTAACAACCAAACCTGTTGCTACAACTGTTATATCATTACCCTCGTGAAGTGTAATACCCTTACCAAGCTCAAATTTATAGTTATCAGGATCATTAAAACTGTCGATAGCTAGTCTACCAAGACGAATATATACAGGACCCTTATATTCATATGCAGCCTTAACAGCTTCGATCATCTCGTAGTGATCGGCAGGGTTAAGTATTACCATTCCTGGGATAGCTCTCATAATTGCAATATCCTCAATACACTGATGAGTAGCACCATCTTCTCCTGTTGAGATACCTGCGTGTGAACCTGCAATTTTTACGTTTAGTTTTGGATATGCAACTGAATTTCTGATCTGCTCAAAAGCACGTCCTGTCGCAAACATTGCAAAAGATGCCGCAAAAGGAACTTTGCCAGCAGCAGCCAAACCTGCAGCAACACCAATCATATTTCCTTCAGCAATACCACAGTTTATAAAAAGCTCCGGAAATTCCTTCTTAAAAATACCTGTTTTTGTAGCGGCAGCCAAGTCAGCATCTAATACAACTATATCATTATGTGTTTTTGCCAGCTCGCAAAGTGCAAGACCAAAGCTCTCTCTGGTTGCTTTATTAATAATCTGTGCCATTATACAAGTGCCTCCAACTCTTTTAGTTTAGCCTCAAGTTCGCCCATAGCAACATCATACTGTTCTTTGTTAGGAGCAGTGCCATGCCAGCCAACCTGATTTTCCATAAATGAAACATCTTTACCCTTAACTGTTGAGGCAATAATAACAGAAGGTTTGCCTTTAACTGACTTAGCATTATCAAATGCAGTTTCAATTTCATCAAAATCGTGGCCGTTAATTTTGATTACATTAAATCCAAAAGCCTCAAACTTTTTATCAAGTGGCTCAATACCGCCAATTTCAGCAACAGTGCCATCAATCTGCAAACCGTTACAGTCAACTATAAAGCAGATGTTGTCAAGTTTTTTATGAGCCGCAAACATTGTAGCCTCCCAAACCTGACCTTCTTCACATTCGCCATCACCCAGAAGTGTATAAACACGGTAATCTTTGTTATCCAACTTTCCAGCCATAGCCATTCCGCAAGCAGCTGAAACACCTTGTCCCAAAGAACCTGAACTCATATCAATACCGGGAGTACCCTTCATATCAGGATGTCCCTGAAGCATTGCACCAACGTGACGCAATTTTGTAAGCTCGTCCCATTCAAAAAAGCCTTTTAAAGCCAATGTTGCATAAAGGCTTGGGCAACAGTGTCCCTTTGAAAGAACAAATCTGTCACGGTCGCTCCATTTTGGATTTACTGGGTCTACACTCATCTCTTTAAAATAGAGGTAAGTATAAATATCAGCAGCAGACAATGAGCCGCCTGGATGACCTGATTTTGCATTGAATGTACCTATAATAGCACCCATACGGGACTTACAGGCTAAAATCTGAAGCTGCAGTTTTTCTGCACTGTTCATAGTACAAACTTCCTTTCTGAAAACCACTTGTATAGAAACACAAATATATTTATGTCAATCTACACAATTATATATTATTTCATCTACATTATATACGAAAATCTATTTTAATACAAGTACCTTTTTAATCTTTATTGTTTCTAAATCTAAAAAATAAGTTTTATAGTAAAATTTGCAATAAAAGTCAACATTAGATAGATTTTAGTATAAATCTTTCGTTTTTGAATTTGAGTTTATTACAGAAATATCAGTATTTTTGTTACAAACAGTTTTTTGTAAATTCATTTTTTTCTCTATTACTGTCATAATTATATCTATTGTTTCACTGGTTATAATTTCTCCTGGAGTAATAATTGGTATACCCGGAGGATAAATCCATATATATTCATTTGATGTTTTTCCTACTGCATTTGTAATATCTATAATTTCTGTTTCTTGATTTATGTTACGAAAAAAGTCAACATCCATTTTAGGAAGATTTTTTATGGAGGTTACAAAACATTCTCTGTTTGTTTTTTTTATTTTGCTGTCAATATCAATAAGTGCATTTGCAAGCGAAAGTAAATTTTCTTTGCTGTCAGCCATAGAGGTCATAGCTATCACATAATCGCCACTACACATTTCTAGTTCTATATTATAATTATTACGAAGTATCTGCATAAGCTCATTACCACTAATAGAAGTATATGAAGTAGAAATTACAATTTTACTTTTGTCGAACAAAAAAACTTCTTTTGAAATATCTGCGTTTTTTGTATAATTTAAAATTTGTAATTTTTTAAGTTGCAAAACCTTATTTTTGAAAACATTAAGATTTTCATTCCAACTTTGAAATGTAATAATATTATTTCCAAGGAAATTTACACAATTATCAATAGATGACATAAAAAGATATGATGGACTACTTGTCTGAAATACAGATAATTGTTGTTGTAGTTTTTCAGGTTTTATTATATCTGAATTAAGATGTATAATACCAGTCTGAGTAAGACTTGGTAATGTTTTGTGAAGGCTTTGTACTATGACATCTGCCCCATTTTTTACTGCTCCACCTATAAAATACGGAGATATATCAAGATGAGCACCGTGTGCCTCATCTACTAAAACAGGTATATCAAAACTATGAGCAATTTCAGATATTTTTCCAATATCACTTATTATCCCCTCATATGTAGGACTTGTAATTATAACTAATTTAATTTTTTTATTTTTTTCAATTTGATTATATACAATCTGAGGATTTACCGATGAATATATTGGCAAATCAGCAATCATATTAGGCAAAATGTATATAGGTTTAAGTCCGCAAATTTCAATGGCATTATAAACTGATTTATGGCAATTTCTAGCCACCAATACATAATCACCCCTATTTGTGCAAGCTCTTATTCCTGCAAGGATACCCCCTGTACTGCCATTAACCAAATAGTAACTGTGTTTACTGTTCCAAAGATTTTCTGCCCTTATCATTGCTTCCTTTAATATACTTTCAGGAGAATGAAGATCATCCATACCATAAATTTCTGTAAAATCACAGTTTGCATATAACTTTTTAAGATATGGAGCTAACTCTATATTTCGTTTATGCCCTGGCATATGCATAGGAATCATATTTTTTTTATTATAATTTTCTAAATATTCAAGTAAATTCATTTTATCCTCATTAAAAATGCCGTTGCAAAAGCAACGGCATTAAACCAAAATATTTTTATTTGAAATAATATCAGTCACTCTCTTCTATATATTCAGATGTAGGAGCCTGAGATTTTTTAATCATCATACCGTTTACAAAAACATAACCTTCATCATCTGTTGAATTAGTTTTAACTGAATTTTCATTTTCATCCGTTGAAACTGCAACAGGCATTGTAGGAAAAGACTTTTTTTCTTCTTTTTGCTCAATATCAAATAATTTGGCAATCTTGGGATAGAGCCTGTACACAGCACAATAGGAAATACCTGTGGGCAATATAAGAAGTAAACAGGCAATTAACACGCATATACCAATAACAACATTACCTGTCATAAGTGAAGTGGTAAGACAAGCCGAAATAAGCACCATAGTTGTAACTGCAACATAAAAATTCATTGGAAGTTCACCAAAAGCCATAAGTGCAGCATTTTTAAAATAATATCTCAATTTTAAATCAAGTGTTACAGTCAAAATAGGTATTGAAAAAGACATAAAAAGTATAAAAAGTACAATAAGTATTGCAACAAATAAAGGTATATAGAATATCCAGCTTTTCATTGCAAGATTAAAATAAAGCACTATACTATAATAAGATACTATTACAGATATATATATAAGTACACCATAAAGTGCAAAAAATTTAAAATTATTCTTTAATCCTTTTTTGTAAGATTCAACAGGGTTTATACTATTCTTTTCATCTTTTACTATATCCTTTGTTATCTGTGTAATCCCAGAAAAGAAAGGGTATATCAATACAATAACAATTCCCATAAACCATAAATTAGTTGTTTGGTTTGTTAAAAAAGCTACACCATAAACCAACGTTGATGCAATAATAAAAGGTACTGAAAAAAGAAGATTACCTATAAGCATAGGTTTGAAATTTTTAAAATACAGCTTAAAAAAGCCGAGTTTTTCATTAGTTTCTGTCATATTTTATTTATCCTTGTTTTATATTTTATACTATTTTTTTAATTATTACAACTTAATACAATAAAAATAGTAAAATAAAAATCACGAAAAAGCAAACAAACCTGCAAATAATGTATTTAAAATAGCATCTGCCATTGAACTTATTGATAAAGCTATTAGCATAAAACTATTGTTAATTATATATTTATATATAGTTTCATCTGTTTTAGTTGATACACCACGAATTTTGGCAAGCAAACTGTTTGAAAACAATATAGAGTTTTTACCCTGAAATATAAGTGCTAACGCTGATATCACATAGCCTGAGAGCATTACAAGAAGAAAAAAGCCTACTCCGTTCAATCCATAACTTTTATATAAATATCCTCCTGTGATTCCTATACCAAAACCTTTAAATGCTATTAAAAATGGTACTCCAACACTTCCCCACACTGAAAGTCCCAACAAAAAATTTGCAGCAAAGAAAATAAAGTTTGATGTAAGTGCCGCTACAAAAGACGACAGCACAGTTTGGTTACACCGTGAATGAAAATCTGAAACGAAAATAAAGTCCAGACTGTTTATTAATGCTTCATCTGCATTTCCGGCACAAATTGCACCAAATATAAGACCAATACAGAGCGAAACACCTAGTAGTGTATTAATACCATATCTACGAAAAAAGTAGAGTATATTATGTTTTTTTAAGCTGATTCTGCTTTTTCCTACTGATAATAAAATCCCTTTCATATAACTCTCCTGTTTAATTTACTTTAGAAAATTATATGAATTTTTAATCTGGGATATGATTATCTGCCAAGCTCCTCTGCACGCTTTGTGCAAGCATCCATACCATCCTTGATATTCTGATAAAATCCACCTTTATCAAGTACATCAAGAGCTGCAATCGTTGTACCACCCGGAGAAGATACCTTTTTTATAAGTTCATCAGGAGTATCACCTGATTTCATCAACATTTCTGCACTTCCCTTAAGAGTAGCACAAATAAGCTCCATAGCAACATCTGTATCTATACCCTGCTCTTCTGCATAATCACGCATAGCTTTCGCAAAAAGATAAACATATGCAGGACTACTACCGTTTACAGCTATTATTGTATTCATATGACTTTCAGGTAAAACCTGACACACACCTGATATAGAAAACATACTCTTTACAACTTCAAAATCTTCAGTAGATATATTTTCTGATGGACAAACAGCTGTGGCTCCACAGCCTAATAGAAGAGGAGTATTTGGCATAACACGAACACAGGGACAATTTTTTTCAAGAACTGAAACAACATAACCTATGGAAATACCGGCAGCTATTGAAACCATAACAGTATTTTCTGTTACAGAAGATTTTATTCCCTCTAAAACCTCTTGATAGTTCTGTGGCTTTACTGCCAATACAACAAAATGGCAGTTTTCTACAACCTCATTGGCATTTAAGCAAGTGTTTATTCCTTTATCACTCATTGTTTTCAGTTTGGCTGTATCAAGGTCAAACACATATACATTATCAGATGCAACAACATTATTGCTTACCATACCATTGATAATGGCAGTTGCCATATTACCTGCACCTATAAAACCTATTTTATTCATCTTAATTCACCTTAATTCAATAAATTTACAACAATATTATATCACATAATAATTTTATTGCAACCTTTCAAATATTTCAAAAACAAAAATTAACCCAGTGCTTGTTATTAAATACACACTGGATTAATCAAAATATTTTGAATTTAATTATTATGTTAAAATATAGAAGTGATACAGTAATACTATTCTATTGTTAAATTCTTTTAATTAATTTTAAAATTTTATAATAAAGAGGAGCTATTTTCTCTTTAGCTACTATCTGCACCATCTTTAATTTAGATTTTTCTGAAATTTTACTGCCTGTCCAATCATTAATAATATCAACCATATCACCTGCTAAGCTATAATACACAGGCTTTGTATAATGATTAAAGTGGTCATAAAAACTGCTTTGGTCAACAATATATTTATTAACATCTAGTAGTTTTATATTAGATACTTCATCTGCTAATTTTCTTAAAGCATCATTAATATTTTTATGAACAATATGTCTGTCTTTATATGCAGGATATGTATTCTTCTCATAATACAATTCTCCACCAAGCATTATGACCAACAAACAATCTTCTGATAAATTCTTTCTAATATACTTTATATTTTCAACAATCTGTTCTGGTGTATTGCGACCAATGAATTCATATTTTTCAGAAAACTTTTTTAATATTTCTTCATTAAATTTAAAGTTACAAGTATTATACGTACCATCAATAAGTCCCGACCAACTTTCAGGATCTGTAATAGGATGAATATACTCCAAAAAAGCTATCTTCTCACCTGTTTCCTTTCTCTTATACACACCGTAATTCGCATCAACCAAGATACTTATAAACACAACTTTATAATTATTTTTTATTATTTTATCGCTATACATTCCCTTATCAGTAAATGGAACTTCACTAAGAATTAAATCTTTCTGTTCTTTTGTAAGGCGTATAGATTCAACAATATTGGTTGTATGTCCAGAGCCTTCAATAACAAGATTGCTGTTAGGAACAACATAGGTAAATTCAGTATCAAAATAATCCGTTTGCGATATATATGGAAATATTTGAAATAGATCACAGGGTCCTTTTATAAGCACCATATGCTCTTTGAGATTGTTAATAGTCATTTTATCTAAAGATTTATTAACCTTTTCACGATTTATCCATTTTGGTACTTCTTTTGAACTAAGGTCACTTATTACCTCACCAGATATATTCAACTTTGGACGTCCAAGAGTATTGTAAACATACTGTTCAATACCCATACCTAGTATTCGACAAGAAAAAGTAAAGTGTATTAATTGATTATCCTTAAGGGCATAAAATCCAACTATACCATAATCTCCGAATCTGTCAGAAACAGAAACATATCCTTTTTGTATAGATTCATCATTAAAAATTATCTTCAATTCATCGATAGTACTACGAATCTTTGTAAAATTCAACTGATTCGATCTTAACACTAAATCGTGGATTCTCTCTATTTCATCATTGCAATTATGCAATATTTCAACTTGTATATTACTTTCTATTAAAAAATCTTCATTAGAAGTATAGTTTAATTTTTCATTATTTTTTGTTTCCAGTACCTTATATTGTTTTAATCTTTTATGTTCAATATCTTTATTTTCACATAACATTGCATCATTATAAAGCTGTTGGATAATTTCAGGACCTTCAGCCATAATTTCTGGTGAAAAATATTTTACTTCCTCTATGTTGGAGTGGTTGTCATCGATAAATAGAACATTCTCAGGTCTAAGTTGTATATTTTTAATCAGCTGTTTAACACGAGCACCCTTAGGTTCCCAATTAATTGAATTAAATACAAAATAATCAAACAAGTTATGGGACTTAAGTTCAGCCTCAACAGGCTCTACATCGTTTTTACTGCAAATAGCATTTACTATTCCAATATCGGTTAATTTTTTTATCAAATTAATATGGGTATTTGGAATGTTCACTTTTTCCTCTGAAATAGTACCCTTCCAAAACGTTTCATCAAGATCCCATATTACCAACTTGACTTTTTTGAAATTATACATTTAATTTACCCCCAAATTAAAATTTCTTCACCAATGAATAATCTATTTTATAATTTACTAAAAACTACATATTAAATCATAATGTTGAATTGTAACACAAATTTTATCAAAAAACAACTGCTAGTATAAGCTTAGTAATACATCACAAAATTCATACCAGCATTGATAGAATAAAACAGCAAATTATGAAAAAGGATTTATTTTTTTCAGGAGAATTTTCAGAAGAGATTGTTAAAATAGTAATTTTAATCTTTTTGCAGCAGAAGTTATATCTTCACTGCCGATTACAGCAGAAATTACTGCGACACCATTAATACCTGTATCCTTAAGAAGATGTATATTACTGTGGTTTATCCCACCTATTGCAACTACCGGTATTTTAACAGCAGAGCATATTTTTTTAAGTTGCTCAACAGATACAGGTTTTGTATCATTTTTTGTGTTTGTGGTAAATAATGCACCAATACCTATGTAATCTACACCATCTGATTCTGCTTTTACAGCCATTTGTAGATTATTTGCAGACGCTCCTATTATTTTTTCTTCTCCAAGAATTTTTCTTGCAACATCCGAAGGTAAATCTTTTTGTCCTAAATGAACACCACTTGCATCTATTGCAACAGCTATATCAATTCTGTCATTTATAATTAGAGGAATTTCATAATAGTCTGTTATTTTTTTTACTGATAATGCAAGATCATAAAATTCTTGTGAAGTACAGTATTTTTCCCGAAGTTGAATAACAGTACAACCTCCTTTTATAGCATCTTCTACTGCTTTCTCTAACGTTGGTGCTGTCATTAATTTTCTGTCGGTACATAAATACAGTGTATAATCAACTTTACTTTTATTCATTTTAATATACCTTTAAAATTACTTTTCTGTTACAAATTTTACTTCTTTACCCTCAAGTATCATATTGGTGGTTCTTACTGCACACATTTTTCCACACATAGAACAGGTATGTCTATCAGCAGGAGGTGTACTTTCAAAATATTCTTTCGCCTTATCGCCATCAATAGCCAATTCAAACATTTTATTCCAATCCATAGCGTGACGTGCTTCTGCCATCTGATTATCAATATCTCTTGCACCTTTTATACCTTTTGCAATATCTGCGGCATGTGCAGCAATCTTACTTGCAACTATTCCCTCTTTAACGTCATTAAGATCAGGCAATCTTAAATGCTCTGCTGGTGTTACATAACACAAAAAATCTGCACCATTTGCTGCGGCTATTGCTCCGCCTATCGCACTTGTAATATGATCATAACCTGGTGCTATATCGGTTACAAGAGGACCTAACACATAAAAAGGTGCATTGTGGCAAATTCTTTTTTGAAGCTTCATATTAGTTGCAATTTCATCCATAGCCATATGTCCGGGACCTTCTACCATTACTTGAACATCCTTTTCCCAAGCACGCTTTGTAAGGTTACCAAGTTCAATTAATTCAGAAATCTGACCAGCATCTGTACTATCATCAATACATCCCGGTCTTAGAGCATCTCCAAGACTTATTGTAACATCAAATTCTCTTAAAATATCAAGGATTTCATCATAAAATTCATAAAAAGGATTTTCATTACCTGTCATCGCCATCCACGCAAATAGTAATGAACCGCCACGGGAAACTATATTCATCTTTCTCTCCTCTCGGCGGAAAGCTTCTACTGCACGTTTATTAATTCCTGCGTGAATTGTCATAAAGTCAACCCCCTCTTCTGCGTGAGCACGTACAACTCTTAGAAAATCCTGTGCGGTAATTTCCAATAAATCCTTATCAAGATAACCAATGGCATCATACATTGGTACTGTACCAATCATAGCAGGTGATTTTTCAATAAGCTGTTTACGAAAAGTATTGGTTTTTCCGTAGTTACTTAGATCCATAATAGCCTCAGCACCAAATTTTATAGCCATATCTACTTTTTGCATTTCAATATCATAATCTTTACAATCCCCTGAAATACCCAAATTAACATTGATTTTTGTTTTTAGCCCTGTACCAATTCCCTCGGGAGAAATTGATTTATGGTTAATATTACAAGGAATTGCAACTTGACCCACTGCTACCAATTTTGCAAGTTCATTTACATTTATATTTTCTTTCTGTGCTACAATTTCCATTTCAGGAGTAATAATTCCTTTTTTTGCAGCTTCCATTTGTGTAGAATATTCTCTCATAATTATTCAAATCCTTTCATAGTATAATAATCGTAAAAATGATGCAAAGGACCGTTTCCTTTGCCTATTTCAAGCGAATTTAAAATTGCATTATAAATATATTTCTTAGCATTTAATATAGCATTTTGGGGTGTATATCCTCTTGCCATATAAGCTGTAATAGCTGATGAAAATGTACATCCTGTACCGTGGGTATTTTTTGTATGTATACGTTCAGAAATAAATTTATAAAAACTTTTACCATCATATAAGACATCAATAGGTTTTCCATCAAAATGTCCGCCTTTGATAAGTACATTTTTAACACCCATATTGTAAATATCCTTAGCACAATTAAATATGTCTTGTATGTTTTTGATACTTTTACCTGTTAATACCTGTGTTTCTGGAATATTTGGTGTTACTATTGTTGTCAGTGGAAATATTCTTTTTTTCAGAGTATAAAGAGCATTTTTTTCCATAAGACAATGATTATCTTTAGCTGACATAACAGGATCTACCACCACAACAGGTGGATTATATTGAACTAGTTTGTCAGCTACGCAATTCATAATAGCAGTGTTTTTAATCATTCCTATCTTAACTGCATCAACTCTAATATCTTCAAAAATTGCATCAATTTGTTTTTCTATAATTTCGACCGGTAAATCAAATACATCTATTACTCTGTTAGTATTTTCTGATACAACTGAAGTAATTACACTCATAGCATAAACTCCATTTGCACAAAAAGTTTTTATATCAGCCTGTATTCCTGCACCTCCACTACAATCTGAACCAGCTATCGTTACACAATTTTTCATAATGTCCTCCTCTTCAGTGAAATTTGCAATCAGATGAATAAATTGAAAAAGATATTATCGAGCTATATTCTTTTTAAACAAAAAGCACCCAATTATGGGTGCCAAAATGCTTAAAACAAATTTGCTCCCTACGATAGTATTAACTAACAGGTTCAAAGGGTCAGGCTATATACCTTCTCAACTTTTCAGTTCCCCTGCAAAATATATTAATTTTTATCAAATCTTAAAAAAGGCACCCAATTATTATGGGTGCCTGAAATGTTCAAAACAAACTTGCTCCCTACGATAGTATTAACTAACAGGTTCAAAGGGTCAGGCTATATACCTTCTCAACTTTTCAGTTCCCCCGCAAAAATATTAATTTTATTATATTATAACAACTTAAATCTGTCAAATGGGTAAATAACTAACTGACCTTTACCAATAATATCTTCAACATTAATCAGACCTACATCGGTAAAACGACTGTCAGTGGAATGATTACGGTTATCTCCCATTACAAAAACCATACCTTCAGGAATAACTTCAGGGATTTCTGCATCACCTTGTTTTGTAGTTAAATCCTTTATATAAGGCTCATCAATTACAACTCCATCAACAGCAACTTCACCGGTATTAAAATCAATCTGCAATGACTGACCTTCTGTTGCTATTACACGTTTTATTATTGGTTTATACAAGTGCTGTCCATGACTAATAACTACTACATCACCATTTTTTGGTGTATAACAAAAATTAGTTACGATAACTTTATCACTATCGTAAAGAGTATCCATCATAGATTGACCATCTACATTAATTAATCTGAATACAAAAGTTAGTAACAGCACAACAGCAATTAAAGCAAATATGAGAGTATGTAGCCACTCATAACAACTATGGGTAAGAGATACAGATTCTTCCTGCTCTTCTTCTGTTGCAACAATTTCGTTATTCATAAACCAAACCCCCTGTATGTATTACTCTGCCCATATACCATTCGGACTATAAAAGCGAAAGATATTTATGTTTTGTTATATTTATAATTATTTATAATAATAATTATAAAGAAAAAAGGGACGTAAGTCGTCCCTTAATATCAGATATCAGCGAATCTGCTCTTTAACCTTAGCAGCCTTACCAACTCTGTCACGCAGATAGTACAGCTTGCTTCTGCGAACCTTACCGTATCTGATAACCTTTACATCTTTTACATTAGGTGAGTGAATAGGAAATACTCTCTCTACACCAACGCCATAAGAAACACGTCTTACAGTAAAGGTTTCTGCCACACCACTGCCCTTCTTGGCAATAACTGTGCCTTCAAACATCTGAATTCTTTCTTTGTCACCCTCACGGATGTTAACGCTAACCTTTACTGTATCACCGATACTGAACTGTGGTAGCTCGTTCTTTAAAGAATCAGCTGCGATTGTTTTTAGTGCATTCATTCTAAATTCCTCCTAGTTTTCAGACATTCTTACCATTATGGTAGAGGACTGTCCGCTTCAATGTCTTGACATACGTCAGGCGTTGATCCCCATTATTTTCATAACGGAACTCAAATGCTTAATGATTATATCATACTTTGTCATTAAATGCAATAGAAAAAATATTCTTTTCAACAAATTTACTTGTAATATTTTTGCCTTAATTCTGTAAGAAAATTTGTGAAATATTCAGGTAAATCAGAAGTAAATTCTAAATATTTTCCTGTAATTGGATGTATAAAACCTATTTTTCTTGCGTGCAAGCACTGCCCACTGAGCTTTGTTATAACTTTTTTAGGCCCATAGACATCATCACCCACAACAGGATGGTTTATATAAGCCATATGTACTCTTATCTGATGAGTTCTACCCGTTTCTAATGTAACAGCTAGATGTGTAAATTCATTAAAACGCTCAACAACATTAAAATGTGTAACTGCTTCTTTAGAATTAGTTGCAATTACGGTCATTTTCTTACGATCATTGGGATTTCTTCCTATGGGTTGATTCACGGTACCACTGTTTTCTTTTATATTGCCGTAAACAATAGTTTCATATTGCCTTGTAAAGCTATGCTCCTTAATCTGTTGTGCCAATCCCTTGTGTGTTATATCATTCTTAGCAACAATAAGTAAACCACTTGTATTCTTATCGATTCTGTGTACAATACCCGGTCGTAAGACACCGTTAATCCCAGATAAGCTATCTTTGCAGTGATAAAGCAAAGCATTAACCAATGTACCAGTGTAATTTCCAGCAGCAGGATGTACAACCATTCCCTTTGCTTTATTTACAACTATTACATCATCATCTTCATAGATTATATTCAGTGGTATATTCTCAGCCACTGCCTCAAGAGGTACAGGCTCAGGAATACTTACCTGTATATTATCATTTATTTTCGTTTTGTAGTTTTTGTTAACAACAATACCATTAACTGTTATATTGCCATCTAAAAAATATCCTTGTAAAGCTGAACGAGTTATATCATTTATTTTTTCAGATAAATATTTATCCAGTCTTATTCCTGTACTATCATTATCAATTTCAAAATTATATATATCCATATTTACTCAACCTTAATTTTCTTGTTATTATCTTTTTCATTAATTGGAGAGAAAAATAATATATATATTATAAGCAGTACTGTTCCAATAGTAATGCAGTAATCAGCAAAATTACAAACAGGACTAAAAAACGATAACTGAATATAATCAACTACATAACCCAGAAATATTCTGTCAATAAGATTACCAACACCACCACCAAGTATTAACGCAAGTGATGTAAGCAAAAACTTACTTTGTGGTTTTGTTTTAATCATATAAATTATTACTCCAACCACTACTATTACAGTAAATATAATAAAAACCCATCTGCAATCTTTGAGCATACCAAATGCCATTCCTCTGTTTTCTACATATTGAAAATTAACAAGTCCACCCAGGATTTCAACTGAACCGCCCGTTTTTATTGTATTTACCACAAGCAATTTTAAAAGTTGGTCTATCACTACTATAAGCACAGCGGCAATAAAAGAAATTATCATAGCTTATCCCCTTATAAAAATCAGTTTTTAAAATACGAAAATATCATATAATATTCGACACTATACTTAAATAAGAAATGCGGTGTTATAACACCGCATTCAGATATGTATTCTTACTGTGCTGTGCCTGAAATGTCAATTTCTTGAGTACCCTGCGCCTCACGAACTTGTTCAACTTCTGTCTTTTCAAGAACTTTTTCTGCTACTTCTTCAGCAACTACCTTTGCAAGTTCTTCATCTGTAAGAGGTTCTTCGTTTTCTTTTGCAGCAGGTGACATAAGATTCTCGGTAGGATACTTTTTATCAAGCTCCAGCTTCTTTTTGCCAATATCAGCAGCAGTAGGTAGATCTTCCAGCATTTTTATATGATGATTGTATGTAGCTAGCAACTGTTCTCTTAAAACTACTGCATCTGCCTTTAATTTCAGATAACTTGTTTTCTGTCCTTCTACACTTGCATTAGCATCATAGATAATACGCTTTGCCTCTGCTTTTGCCTCTTCCAAAAGAGCAGAAACTTTTGATTCTGCCTCTTTAACTGCTGAACCCTTAACCTTTTCTGCATTAATCAAAGCACCACGTACATTTTCTTCATCCTTGCGATATTGCTCTATTCTCTTTGCAAGAATGTCAAGTTTTTTAACCAATTCAATTTTTTCTTTTTTATTCTGTTCAAGTGTAGCAACAACTTCACTTACAAAGTTATCAACTTCTTCAGTGTTATACCCTCTTACACCTTTCTTAAATTGTACATTTTTTGCATCATCAATACTAATCACAACGGACACTCCTTTTATTTATATTTCTTAACAGTAAGTTTTAATCTGCCTTTTTTAGTAACTCCTGAAAATTCACCAACAATAAATTTGCCTTTTCCTCTGACAGAAATTTTATCACCACTTTTAACTGTATAGCTTACATTTTCTGTTGCAAAAGCATTAACAAAAACCAAGCCCTGTTTTATTAAAGCAGAGGATTTTTCTCTACTTAATAGCACAACAGCCGATACAATACTGTCCAATCTTGCTGATGAAACAGTACAATTTATTTCTTCAAATTCATTCTTTACCGGCAATTCAATGCTATCCCATTCTTCTATGGTTACACCTACATTACCTATTTTTTGTATCTGAGAAACTACATATTCTTTTATCTCATCTTTTACAAAAACAATAGCAACACCATTGCCTGTAAGTATATCACCCACAGATTCTCGCTTTATTCCAAGTCCCATAAGAGAACCTAAAAAATCACGGTGACTCAGTTTATAATCTGTTTTATATCTAAAACACAGCCCTGTTATAGGATAATAATATTCCTCTATATCAAAGTTGCACTGTGCTACTGCAAGTATACACCTTTCACTACTGTTGTATCCCCCGAAAAATCTGTAATTTATAGATTTTTCTTTTCTAAGGTATTGAGAAGCAACTGAAATTTCGTGTTCATTTAAAAATCCCAAAAACACAGGAAAATGCCTTTTGTTTGAAGCTGTTATAAGGTCATTAATTCTTGCAATAAGTAAAACATTTTCACTCGTCATAATTACTCAACTATTTTCAATCCATTACTTGCAAGTTCATCTATAAGGCTATCACCCTTTAATTCTACATTATTGGGTGTAATAATAAATATATTCTGGGCTATACGCTGAACCTTTCCATTACTTACATAAGCACAACCACTTACAAAATCTACTATCCTCTTTGATTCATCACGAGGTGTTTCTTCAAAATTCAACAATACTGTGTGAGATTTCATAAGTTCTTTAGCAATATTATCTGCATCACGAATAAAACTCTCTGGTTTAAAAAACACCACTTCAAGTCTAGCTGTGGCAGCTATATTTAGTACTTTATTTTTGCTATCAATATTATTCCTACCATATTCATCTGAATAACTTCTATTTTCTTCATAGTTATTGCTATAATCTTCATCATAGTCTTCACTATAACTATCATTATTGGAATAATCATATTCATCTTCAGTATATCTGTTTCTTCGTGAAGAGGATTCTTCATCATAATCCCTTCTATGTGGAGATTCATATTCATCATTTCGTCTACTTCTACGAGAAGAACTATATTCTTCATCTCTTGAAGCTCTGTGGCTATACTCATATTCATCTTCTTCAAGCTCTTCGGGTACATTCCACAGGTTCTTTAGCTTATCAGTAAATTTTGCCATATGTATTGTATCCCTCCATATCACTTGTAAATACGTGCACCAAACAAAGATGAACCAATTCTCACCATATTTGAACCACACTTTATTGCCTCTTCATAGTCACCGGACATTCCCATTGAAAGAAAATCCATACTAACATTATCCATATTTTTACTCTTTATGTCAACAAATAACTTGTACATATCAGAAAAATACTTTGAAACCTCAGTTTTGGAATCACATATAGGAGGAATTGTCATCAATCCTCTTACTTTTATCCCTTCAAGAGTACTTGCATAATAGCATAATTCCTCAAGTTGCTCAGATAATACTCCTGATTTACTCTCTTCATTACCTATATTTACTTCCAATAAAATATCTGTAACTTTATTATACTTTAGACTTTGTTTTGCAACTTCTTCAGCAAGTTTTACACTGTCCACAGATTGTATCATATCAACCTTATCTACAATCTGTCTTACTTTATTACTTTGCAAATGTCCAATAAATTGTAATGAACAATTATTAAGATTATAACCATCATACTTAGCTAAAAGCTCTTGAACTTTATTTTCGCCTATATACTTCAATCCAAGACTTATTGCATAGTTAATATACTCAATATCTACGGTTTTAGTGGCTGACAGAAATATAATATCTTCACGATTTCTGCCACTTTTTACTGCCGTATTACAAATATTCTCTTCTATTTTATTGAAATTATAATTAATATCATTCAATTTCTGTTGATTGCTTGACAATTTTTCCTGCATACAAATCAGTTCCTTCCGTAACAATTTTATCATACAGCTTAACTGTGCTATCACTGAAAAGTTTTTCGTTTTCCGTATCAGTATCGCAAATAACAAAAGTATCTGTTTCGTAAAGCTTTACGATCTCCTTAAACCTAAGTTCATTACCATAAAGGATATATACACCATCCACAGTTTTTTCTTCTGTACGAGTTGTGCCATCCTCATTTTCTACTGTTCTGGTTACTTTATCCTGATGAACAGCAGTTTTCTCAACTTTTATTCCGGAATATTCCTTTACTGATATCTTGACTTCTTCTTCTCTTATTTTAGCCAGAGTGCTATCCATAGACTTACATTCAAGTATAACCACAGCATTTCCGGTAGCAACATCATTATTTACAGCTATAACTCTCGCTGATAAAGTATCAGCTGAGGCATATGGAATATCAACATCTACTAATCCGTAAACATCCTCAAACTCTTTTGCATCATTTTCACTTAACGGACAACATATATACCAGTTAACATCTGAAATTATTTTCCCTATAATATTTTGAGGAACTTCAGTAGGCTGAGCTTCTTTCAATGCTGTTAATTCTGAAAAACTAATATTGCTAATATTTGTACAGTCATAGGAGTTTTCATAACCATCAACCTGACTCATAAATGTCCCTGCAACAGGTGAAATAATCTGTCCGATAGCCTGCTTTGTAGATTGTTCAAGCACTGCTTTTTCATTTTCAAGTTCAGCTATTTTGGTGTTAAAATCTGTAACATCTCCTGTTACAATCTGTTTTTCATTCATTGAGTAAATAAGTCCATCCAGAGAATCAGAAGCCTCTGAGAAATTATTATTCTGAGAATGTTCAATAAATTCAGCCAAATTCTGATTAATTGACTTATTTATAGATTCCAGCGAAGCTCCCATAACTTGTGACATAGAATTAAGTTTTTTAAGATTATCTAGCTCTTCACTGAGGTTACCCATTTTAGAAATGTTAATTGCATCTGTTTCACTTTCGTAAATATTTGCAATTACACCATTTGCGGCTATAGAACCTGCATCATCAATATTATAATACAAAACACCACCATTATCATTAGTAATGTAAGTTTCTTTACGAAGTATATATGCTTCTGATGTCAATGTTTTTGATACTGTTTCATATTGTGCAGGTTCAACATAGACCATAGAAAAACTTGGTACAATCATTGAAACAAATATATATATTATAATAACTGCAACAATAACAGGAACTATATATTTTAAATTAGAAGTTTTCTTCAATTTTATCACCTTAATACTATAATATACTTTTCATAATACCACTTTTATCCACAAAATCAATCGCCAAATTCACTATCTGTTGTAATGTAATTTGATCTGTATAAATCCAATTAATTTTTTCGTCACGCCTGAACCAGGTAAGCTGACGTTTTGCGTAACGCCGGGTTTCTCTTTTGAGGTTTTCAAGTGCTTCTTCAAGAGTTATTTCACCTGTAAAATAAGACTCAAGCTCTTTATATCCTATCGCCTTTACAGCAGTTTTGGAGTATGAAAGTGTACGGAACTCCTGTGCTTCTTCAATAAGTCCCTGCTGTATCATTATGTCTACTCTTTTGTTTATTTTATTATAAAGATTTTGTCTGTTACTGCAACTAAGCCCTATCCTGACATCATTATAAGGAGAAGGAACAAGTTTTGACTCTTCTATAAACTGAGTCATTGTTTTTCCTGTTGTTTTGTAAATTTCTATTGCTCTGATTAATCTTCGATGGTTTGTTATACCAATACGTTCGGCTGATTGAGGATCAAAACTCTCAAGCTCCTTAAGTAAAAGTTCTGCACCTTCGGTAAGCAAGCGGTTATTAAGCTGTTTACGCAACTCCTCGTCAAAATTATCTTGACCAAACTCGATATTATTAAGAATCGCATTTATATAAAGACCTGTTCCTCCCACAAGCACAGGTGTTTTTTTACGCAAATAAATATCCTCTATTATCTTTCTTGCTGACTCTACATATTCAGCTACACTATAACTTACTTTCGGTTCTACACAGTCAATCATATGATGTGGTATACCCTGTATTTCTTCGTCATTTGGCTTTGCTGTGGCTATGTCCATTCCCTTATAAATCTGCATTGAGTCAGCAGACACAACTTCTCCGTTATAGTGTTGTGCAAGTTTTATACCTAATCCTGTTTTTCCTGAAGCTGTTGGACCGCACACTACAATAAGCGGTATTTTATTTTTACTATTCAAAATATCACACCCTGCCAAACTGTTTTTCCAGCTCTCGTTTTGTCAATATAAAGCAAACAGGTCTACCATGAGGACAATAACGTATATCATTATTGGTATCTACAATTTTAGCAATTTCCATAAGCTCACACTCATAATTGACGTTTCCTGCCTTGATAGCTGAACGACAGGAAATACTATGAAATACCCAATCCATTTGCTCTGTATTTATATCTTTCTTTTTCTCCAAAAGGTTATTTGCTATTTCTGCAATCATATCTTCAATACTGCATTTATCCGTATACTGAGGAACACCTCTTACTGCTATTTTTCCATTACCAAAATCGTCAATATCAAAATTGTATTCAGAAAGTTTGTTTAGATTTTCTATAACTGCATTATATTCATCTTTAGGTAAAGTAACAATAATAGGTACAAGCAGACATTGCATAAAACCTTTACCCTTTTCTTTGAGAAGTTTTTCGTAAATAATTCTTTCATGAGCAGCGTGTTTATCAATAAACATTATTTTATCGCTACCCTTTTGCACGAGTATATATGTTGCAAATGCCTCTCCAAGATATTTTAGTTCATCTTTTTCTTCAAAGGTTTCATCATTTACTTTTTCAAGTTCATTGGCTGATATAGAATTATCTTTCACGTTTATATCATCTAAATCATCAGTTAATTCAATATCACAAGAAACAGTCGGCACTATGTTATCTTCTGTATCAAAAATAATGGTTTCAACAGGTTTATTATTTTTATCTGTAAAAGTTTCATCTATGGTTATTTCTGTAACAATATTATCAGTTTTATTATCAGTTTTATTATCATCAACTTCTGCATTAGTAATTTGGTTATTTTCATCACTTAAAACGTGATTAAAATTACAGTTAGTTGCATTTTCTTTTGTATTAGATTTAATAAAAGTATCTTTTTGAGAATCTCTTACAATATTGTTTGAAAAAATATCAACACTTGGAGTTTCGGTGCGAACAAACGGTTTTGTCTTTGGAATAAACAGTTGTGGTTCATCAAAATTATCAATACTTTTTTCAAATTTATTAGTAATATTATTCTTCGTATCTGTAATAATTTTTTTCTGAACATTTACATTACTAAAATTAAGCTGTTGAGCAGATTCTTTCTTAACAGTGTATGGCGATTGTTCAAACGAAAAAACATCAGGCTTTTTATAAGGTATAACATCTACTGGATTAAGACTTATTTCTTTCGCTGAGTCACCTTTTAACAGTGCAGTTTTTGTACCGTGATAAACTGCATCAAATACCGGTCTTTCGTTTATAAAACGTACTTCTGTTTTTGCAGGGTGAACATTAACATCTATTGTTTCAAAAGGCAAGCTGATATGAAGTACACAAGATGGAATTTTCCCCACCATAATACTGCCTTTAAAAGCCTCCTCAAGTGCTTTTGCTGCTGTTAGTGATTTAACAAATCTACCATTAATAAAGAAATTCTGCATATTACGATTTGGTCTGGCAAATTCAGGTTTTGTAATATATCCATTTACAGACACACCGTTGAGGGAATAATCCACAGGAATTAGTTTGCTGACAAACTCTTTACCATACACCGAATAAATTGCTGATTTTAAATTCCCATCACCACTGGTTTTAAGAACCTGCTTTCCTTCTCGTATAAAAGTAAAGGAAATTTCGCTGTGTGAAAGAGCCAGTTTATCAAGAATATTTGCGATAGCATTACCCTCAGCCACATCTTTTTTCAGAAACTTCATTCTTGCAGGTACATTATAAAATAAATCGCGAACAATTATAGTTGTTCCATTGGGACATCCTGCGTCCTCATATGCCATCTGTTCACCTGCACAAATTTCATATAATGTACCTATTTCTTCATTGGGTTGTTTGGTAAGAAGTTGTACTTTTGATACAGCACAAACAGAGGCCAACGCTTCCCCTCTAAATCCCAAAGTAGCAATACTGTCAAGATCATCAGCCTTCACTACTTTACTTGTTGCGTGACGTAAAAAAGCCTTTGGCACATCTTCTTTTGAAATACCTGAGCCATTATCCGCAATGCGAATATACTTTACTCCACCGTTTTTAACCTCGACAGTTATGGCGGTTGCACCTGCGTCAATAGAATTCTCCAAAAGTTCTTTTATTACTGATGCAGGACGTTCTACAACTTCTCCAGCAGCAATCAGTTCTGCAATATTTTTATCAAGCACATTAATTTTCCCCACAGATGTTACCTCCTTTTTCAATATAATTTTAATTATTTCTTCTTTTAAAATATCAGAAAACTAAAATTATAAATTTTCTGCCTTACTTTTAAGTTTGTAAAGAATATTCATAGCCTCTATTGGTGTAAGTGTGTTTAAGTCAGTTGATTTTAATTCGGATACAATTTCACTGTCATTTACATTACCAAGCAATGACATTTGCTGAGTATTTTTCTCTTTGGACTGTTTTTTCTTGACAACATTAATTTTTTCTCCTGTACCCTTTTCATACTCTTTCTGAATTTCTTTTGCACGTTTTATTACCCAATCAGGTACTCCTGCCAACTTAGCAACTTCTATACCGTAGCTTTTATCCGCACCACCGGGAACTATTCTGCGTAAAAATTTTATATCATCGCCATTTTTCTTGACAGCTATGTTATAATTTTTTACACCATCAAGCAATTCTTCCATAATTGCAAGTTCGTGGTAATGCGTTGCAAACAGTGTTTTTGCACCTAATTTTCGTTTATCACTTACAAATTCAAGCACAGCTCGTGCAATGCTCATACCATCAAAAGTTGATGTACCTCTTCCTATTTCATCAAGGATAAGCAAGCTGTCAGATGTGGCATTTTTGATAATATTGGCAACTTCGTTCATTTCTACCATAAATGTAGATTGACCTGAAGCTAAATCATCTGATGCACCAACTCTGGTAAAAATTTTATCTACAATTCCGATATTTGCCTTTGTAGCAGGCACATAACAACCCATTTGTGCCATAAGCACAATCAAGGCAATTTGACGCATATATGTTGATTTACCTGCCATATTAGGACCTGTTATGATAGCTGTACGATTAAAGTCTTTATCAAGCAATACATCGTTAGGTACAAATGGTGAATCTTTAAGCAACTGTTCAACAACTGGATGTCTGCTATCTTTAAGCTCAAGTACACCTTTTATATTTATATTAGGTTTGCAATAACGGTTATCAGATGAAACATTAGCAAGTGAGCAGATAACATCCAGCTTTGCAATACTCTCAGCTGTTTTTTGTACTCTCATAAGATTATCCGCTACAAAAGCCCTTACTTCTTCATACAACTTAAATTCCAAAGCTACTGATTTTTCTTTTGCACCAAGTATTCTGCCCTCTATAACCTTTAAATCCTGAGTAATATATCTTTCGCAGTTTGAAAGTGTCTGCTTACGGATATATGTTTCTGGCACCATTTTTTTAAATGCGTTTGTAACCTCTATGTAATACCCAAACACACGATTATATCCAACTTTTAATTTGGGAATACCTGTTTTTTCTTTTTCTTGTGCTTCTATCGAGGCAAGAATATCAGAAGAATTATTCATATCCGCCACAATATCATCAAGCTCTTTACTATAACCCTGACGAATCATTCCGCCTTCACGAATACTGAAAGGAGGTTCGTCAACTATTGAAATATTGATTTTGTTATATACATCTTCCAACGTATCAATACCATCATAAATATCTTTTAGCATTGTTGAATTAACAGATGAAACTACATTTTTCAGGTTAGGTATTTTCTCCAAAGCACTTGCCAGAGAACGTAATTCTCTGGCATTTGATGTTCCATAAACAATTCTGGTCATCAAACGCTCCATATCCAATATACCTTGCAATGCTGATGTAATATCTAACCTAAGCATAGTATCATTAACAAGCTCTTCAACTGCACTCTGACGTTTTATAATAGCACCACAACTTACAAGAGGTTGTTCAATCCACGAACGTATTAATCGTTTACCCATTGAGGTTTTTGCTTTATCAAGCACCCACAGAAGTGAGCCTCGCTTCTCTTTATTCCTCATTGTTTCTATAAGTTCAAGATTACGTCTGGTATTAAAATCAATAGACATAAACTGAGTATCAATATAAATTTCAAAAGTTTTAAGCCTGTCCAAACCATTTTTTTGAGTAACTTTGAGATAATCCACCAACGCACCTGCGGCACACAATGTAGTGGTGTAATCTTTCTCTTCCAACAGACTTGTGGTATTGTTGCCAAATTTCTCGGATATTATATTTTTACAAAGTCCATATTCAAACTTTTCGTCATTAATAAGTTCAACTCCTGCTGAAAGTTTTTCTCTTATAAATTCAGCAAGTTCTTTAAATTTAACAGTGTCACCGCCTATGAGAATTTCTCGTGGAGATATTTTTCCAAGTTCATTTTTAAGAAGTGATAAAACATCATCACCTTTTAAAAATGTACCTGCAAATTCACCCGTTGAAATATCACAATAGCACAAACCTATTTTACAACCTTGTGTAAAAATACAAGATATATAATTGTTTGTACTTTCATCAAGCATACTGCTATCTGTAACAGTTCCGGGTGTAATAACCCTTATTATATCTCTTTTAACAAGTCCCTTTGCTGTTGCCGAGTCTTCTATTTGCTCACATATTGCTACTTTGTACCCTTTTGCAACAAGACGTGCAATATAAGATTCACTGCTATGGAATGGAACTCCACACATAGGTGCACGCTCAGTCTGACCGCAATCTCTACCTGTAAGGGTAAGTTCCAACTCTTTTGAGGCTAGCTTTGCATCATCAAAAAACATTTCATAAAAATCACCTAGGCGAAAAAATAAAATACAATCTTTATTTTCTTCTTTTATTTTTAAATATTGCTTCATCATAGGAGAAAGCTCAGCCATCAAATTCACCTCTTATGTTATTTATCCAATAAAAATTTACTTTATACTGGATTACTTTTAAAGGTAGTTCGGACGTGCAAAGCACGTCCTTATTACCTTACTATATTAATCTTAATTATCCTTAAAATATAAAAACTATTATAAAATTTTCTATAAATTATCAGTGACATCCACCACAGCTGGAACAATCACAACTACAAGAAGGCTGTGATTGTACTGTATCAGGATCAGCACCTTCTGCACACATTGAAATGATATCAATTACTTCTTTCAACTTATGCTCAAGTTCTGTTTTTGCGTTATTGTAACTGTTCATATTTTCGTTAGCCATTACTTTATCATAACACTCTCTTAGTTCTTCATTTAAACAAGTAATCTTCTCTTCATCCTTTTCAGTTTTAGAAGCCTCCTGATTAAGATTCATTCTCTTCATATTAAATTCACCTATAAGTTCTTGTAATACCTTATCTTCATCACAAGCCTGTTCAGCAGCTTTTACACTAATATATGAACCGTCCTTTTGAATCTCTCTACCAATTTCTCTTGCTAATTCTACCATTTTCATTTTTAATTCCTCCATTATTTAATTATATAATTTTTCCTTTTAATATCCAATTACGTGCAGCTGTAACTTCAACATTCTGAAAAGTACCAATAAGTGATTCATTTCCCTTAATCTCAACAATAATGTTTCCTGATGTTCGTGCTTGTAACTCATTATTTTTGCCTGTTGGACATTCAACAAGCACTTTATAAGTTTTACCAACCATATTGGCACATCGATCTGCTGAGATTTTTTCCTGTAATGCGAGCAATTCCTGGAACCACTTATTTTTCTCCTCATATGAAATCGGATCATCCATTTTTGCAGCAGGTGTGCCGTTACGAGGTGAATAAATAAATGTAAACAAAGATGTAAATCCAACTTCTTCCACCAGTGAAAGTGTTTCTTTGAAATCTTCGTAAGTTTCTCCTGGAAATCCTACAATTATATCGCTTGTTAAAGATAAATCAGGAATTCTCTTCTTAGCATATTCTATAATCTCCAAATATTTTTTTCTGTCATAATGCCTGTTCATTTGCTTCAGTATTCTGTCACTTCCACTTTGGAAAGGCAAATGTAAATGTTTTGAAATATGCTTACTCTTGGCAATAGTATCAATAAGCTCCTTTGAGCAGTCCTTGGGATGAGATGTCATAAACCTGAGCCAGTAATCACCATCTATTTTATCAATCTGTGAAATCAACTGTGCAAAAGTCATTTTGGAATCTTCGGGCAAACCCTTACCATATGAATTTACATTCTGACCTAACAAAGTAATATCCTTATAACCGCTGTCTATAAGAGATTTTGCATCAGTCAGTATATTCTGCGGGTCACGGCTTCTCTCTCTGCCTCTTACATATGGCACTATACAGTAGGTACAGAAATTGTCACAACCATACATAATAGGCAACCAACCCTTAAAAGTACCATCACGACGTGTAGGAATATTTTCATAAACAGTTGTATCTTGATTACCACGAACAACAAGTCTTTTACCGTCTACAAGGCATTTATAGAGGAGTTTAGGAAGCTCGTGTATATAGTTTGTACCAAACACCAATCCTACAAACGGAAAACTCTTGTAAATACGATTGGCAATATGTTCTTGCTCCATCATACAACCACACAATGCAATTAATACTGATGGATGTCTGCGTTTCAGAGCTTTTAAAGCACCAACATTACCAAATACTCTGTCCTCTGCGTGTTCACGCACAGCACAGGTGTTAAAAAGAATAAAATCTGCATCATTAGGGGTATCTGTGAATTCATAACCCATTTGAGCAAGCAATCCCTTTATCTGTTCGCTGTCTGCAACATTCTGTTGACAACCATATGTACGTACATATGCAAGGGGAACTTCTCCCCTTTTTCTTATATCCATAACCTGAGCAACAAGAGGAATGTACTCGCTGTCAAGGTTTTTAACTTCGTTTATTTTCTGCAAATATAACTACTCCAATCATAAAACTGTACAATATATAATACCACAAACACAAAGTTACTGCAAGCAATTACATAAATTTACAAAACATACATAATTATCAAATGAAATATCTCTACTTCCTTGATATTTATCTGTAAAAAAAGTATAATATAGTTTAGTAATTTATAGAGAAAGGCAGACCTTTATAATGGATAAAAGAATAGAAAATTTCTTTAAGAGTGTTAATGGCAAAAAAATTGCCTTTTGCGGAATAGGCACAAGCAATCTACCACTTATAGAATTATTTGTAAAATATGGTGCTAAAGTTACAGCTTGTGACAAACGAACTAGAGAAGCACTGGGTGAAAATGCCGAAATCGCAGAAAAAGCAGGTGCGGTTTTGAGCTTAGGTGAAGATTATCTGAAACTTCCTGATATAGACATTGTTTTCAGAACCCCAGGTATGCGTTACTATATGGATGAACTTGTTGAAATGCGTAAAAGAGGTGTAGTTGTAACTTCTGAAATGGAAGTATTCTTCGATTTATGCCCTTGTAAGATTTACGCAGTAACAGGTAGTGACGGAAAAACAACCACAACATCAATTATTGCAGAAATTCTTAAAGCACAGGGAAAAAAAGTACATCTTGGAGGTAATATAGGTACTCCCCTATTGCCTCAGATCGAAAGCATAGATTATGATGACATAGCTGTTGTAGAACTTTCAAGTTTTCAGCTTATTTCAATGAGAAAATCCCCCGATGTTGCAGTTATTACCAATCTTGCACCTAATCATCTGGATATTCATAAAGATATGCAGGAATATATCGACTCCAAAAAAAATCTTATTATTCATCAGGGAGCTTTTACAAAAACTGTTCTTAATCTGGATAATGAAATTACAAATAACTTTACAGACGAATGTCGTGGCAAAGTTTTAAAATTTTCAAGAAATAGTTTTGTATCAAATGGAGTATATCTTGATGATAGTGACAAAATAATTTATACTCAAAATGGTAAAAACACAGTTGTAATGAATATGTCTGATATAAAAATTCCTGGTATGCACAATGTAGAAAATTATATGGCTGCAATAGCCGCCGTGTGGGACGATGTTGATGTAGAAAATATCGTAAAAGTAGCAACAACCTTTGCAGGTGTTGAACATCGTGCGGAATTTGTACGTGAACTTGACGGAGTAAAATATTATAATGATTCTATCGCTTCCAGCCCCACACGAACAGCATTGGGAACACTATCATTGTATGATGAAAAAATTATACTGATCGCTGGTGGCTATGATAAAAAAATTCCATATGACGGTCTTGGTTCAGTAATTGTAGATAAGGTTAAATATCTTATTCTGATGGGTGCAACAGCACCAAAAATTCAACAGGCTGTACTTAATGCAGAAAATTATAAGCAGGGGAATCCTGTTATAATTAATGTAAATAATATGGAAGAGGCTGTTGCAAAAGCAAGGGAAGTTGCTGTAAAAGGTGATATTGTTTCTATGTCACCGGCAAGTGCAAGTTTTGACCTTTATAAAAACTTTAATGAGAGAGGAAAACATTTCAAGAGTATTGTTAATGCCCTTGTTTAATGTATTTACTCATATTTTTAAAATATATTTGTGCAGATCAAGTTGGTCTGTTATCCAATAGAAAACACTAAAAGGGTGAAATAATTTGGAAAAATTACTTAAATCTCTGTGCAGTTCCTATACTGTTTCAGGAAACGAACTTGAAAATTTTGAACTTATAAAAGAACTTTTACCACAAAATACAATCATTGAGTCTGATTATAATGGCAATATTATTGCAACTATGGGAAATAAAGACAGTGATAACATTATCTTGATTGATGCCCATAATGATAGAATTGGTTTAGTTGTAACATTAATTGACGAAAAAGGATTTATTAAAGTCACCAACTGTGGTGGAATTGATAGACGTGTTTTAGCAGGTAGTATTGTTGAGGTATTGGGTAAGAAAAAACTTCGTGGTATAGTTTGCTGTCTACCTCCTCACCTTTCAGATGGCGGAGAGGACAAGGCGCCGTCTGCTGATTCAATTTATATTGATACTGGTCTAACTAAGGATGAAGTTGAAAAATACATTACACTTGGTGACAGAGTAGTTGTATATGCTAAACCTAGAAAATTGCTTGGCACAAAATTTACAGCCGCAGGACTTGATAATAAAGCCGGTGTTGCAACACTTATCAGAGTTGCCCATATTATAAAAAACAGTAACTTATATTGTTGTGCTAAACTTCTTTTCAGCAGTCAGGAGGAAACAGGTTTTTTAGGCAGTCGTACAGCATCATTTTCAATTATGCCCGATAGTGCCATAGTTGTAGATGTCAGCTTTGCTGAACAACCGGGTGTAGCAAGCGATAAGTGCGGAAAAATGTCGAAAGGTCCTATGATTGGTACAGCACCTATTTTAAATAAAACAATGTTTGCAGAACTTAAAGAAATTGCAAACAAAGAGGATATTCCGTATCAAATAGAAGTTATGAGTGGTACAACTGGCACAAATGCAGATGCTGTAACAATAACCGGAAGTGGCATAAAAACAGCTTTAGTAAGTATTCCGTTAAGAAATATGCATACTCAAGCTGAGGTTGTAGATATGGAAGATATAGAAAAATCAGCACAGCTTATTGCAAAATATGTGGTTGAAAGAGGTGCTTCTTTAAATGGATAAAAAACTTCTTGAAAGACTTTGTAACGCTAACGGCATTTCAGGTGATGAGTCTGCGATAAGAGATATAATTATATCTGAGATAAAAGATTCCGGAGCAGAGTATTATATTGACAATATGGGAAATCTTATTGCCTTTAAAAAAGGTAAACAAACACCAGAGAAAAAGCTCTTGATATCAGCACATATGGATGAGGTAGGCTTTATTGTAACTCATATTACATCTGATGGTTATTTGAAATTTGATGAAGTGGGCGGAATAGACAGACGTGTTGTGCTTGGAAAAAGTGTTACTGTGGGTAAAGATATTAATGGTGTTGTTATAGCAGCACCAATGCACTTACTTACAAGCGATCAACGTGACAGTATACCAAAATTTGAAAATATGTATATTGATATTGGTGCAAGCAATAGAACAGAAGCCGAAAAATATGTTTCACTTGGTGATAGTATTCAATTTGACTGTGACTTTATGTGGCAAGATGATATTATAACAGGTAAGGCCATTGATGATCGTGCAGGTTGTGCCATTATGATTGAAATGATAAATTCACAACTAGAATATGACACATATTTTTCTTTTGTAGTTCAGGAAGAAGTTGGTTTGCGTGGTGCAAAATGTGCCGCTTTTACAGTTGAACCTGATTTTGCAATAGTAGCAGAATCTACAACTGCCGCTGACATTCCAAATGTTCCGGATGAAAAAAAGGTTTGTTATGTGGGTAATGGTGCAGTTATATCCTTTATGGATAGACGTACCATATATGATAAACATTTGGTTTTACAAGCTATGGAGTGTGCTGATGATGAAATTCAGGTTCAGTACAAACAGGCTGTTGCTGGAGGAAATGATGCAGGTGCAATACAGACATCAAAAGGCGGAGTACGCACTCTGGCTGTTTCTATTCCTTGTAGATATTTACATTCTTCCTGTGGTTTAATTTCAGCTAAAGACCTTAATTCGACTAAATTAGTTATACAGAAAATGGCAGATAAAATCCTAAGTAACAGCCTATGATATATCTTGCAAATATTAATCACGAAATCACACAAAAATATATAAATTCTTTTTCAGAAAGTCCCTTCGCTACAAGAGTAAAGGGACTTCTGAAAGCCTATGGAGATTATCCTAATCTATATAATTTCTGGTTTCAGAAAGATGAAAAAGATGAAAATAATATAACAGCTTATATTATCAAATATGGTGGAGAATTTATAGTTGATTTTTCTATAAATCTTAATTTTGAGCAATTCAATGAAATTATTAATATGTGCAAAATGGCAGGTGGAACCTGCATTATGTGCAGAAAAACAGATTTTTGTGATATAGCAGATTCTGAAACAGGAATTATAATGAAGTTGGACAAGCTAAAAATTAATAGTAATAAGTTAATCAAATTTACTTTTACAGAAGATGTAAATCTAACTGACTATTATAAAATATTGCAGGAAAACAACTCTGATAAATTTACAGTACCTAACTTTGAAGATTTTTACGTTGATTTGCACCATCGTTTGCGAAGACAATCTGCAAAAATTTTAGGATTATATGATAATTCCAGACTTATAAGTTGTTGCACAGCAACAGCTGTACATAATTCTTCAGCTGTTCTTGCAGGTGTAGCCACATTACCGGATTACAAAGGTCAAGGTTATGGTACTGCTATTGTTACAGAAATGTGCTATCACTTAATTAACAAAGATATAATTAATATATTTTTACAACGTAATTCAAATGAAAACTATTCATTTTACAATAAGATAGGTTTTGAAAATATATCAGAATTTCAGCAGATTAATTTGCAATATTAACTATAATTTTTATTTGATAATAAGTAATTACATAAACGAAAGAGGATTAAGAATGAATGTACCTTTTCATAATATAGATGATAAAATATTGAACGCATCAGACAAAGCTATGGAGTTAATAAAAGATACCCTTGCAAGAATTGATGACATTCAGGACTATAACACACAAAAAATGTTATATGCTTTTCAAAAAGCAGGAATAAGTGAAAGTCATTTCTCCACATCAACAGGCTACGGATTTGATGACAGAGGAAGAGAAGCACTCGACGAAATCTATGCAACAGTTTTTGAGGCTGAAGACGCTTTGGTTCGTCATAATTTTGTGTGCGGAACTCACGCATTGACAGTTGCACTTTTTGGTATGTTACGCCCCGGCGATACTATGCTTTCAGTTACCGGAACTCCCTATGATACATTACAAAGTGTAATAGGGCTATCGGGTAATTATTCGGGTTCACTTAAAGATTTTGGTATAATCTATGACGAAGTAAAACTTACATCTGAGGGCAAGCCTGATTATACTGCAATAGAAAATGCCATTACTCCGGATTTAAAAATGGTTTATATACAGCGTTCCAGAGGCTACGAACTTCGCCCATCATTACTAATTGATGAAATTGCCAAAATTGCACAGATTGTCAAGAAAAAAGCACCAAATACCATTGTAATGCTTGATAATTGCTATGGTGAATTTGTAGAGAAGGTACAACCTCTTACAGTAGGTGTAGATATTATGGCAGGTTCCTTGATTAAAAATCCTGGCGGTGGAATTGCTCCAACTGGCGGATATATTGCAGGCAAAACAGATTTAGTTCAGCAATGTGCTTATCGACTTACAACTCCTGGCATTGGCAAAGAGCAAGGGGCAACTCTTGGAGTTAATCGTGAACTTTTCCTTGGAGCTTTTAATGCACCTCACGCAACAGGTGAAGCTCTTAAAACCGTAGTTTATGCTTCTGCATTATTTGAAATTCTTGGTTTTGATACAACTCCAAAATATAACGAAACTCGTGGAGATATAATCCAGCTTTTAAAGTTAGGTTCAAATCAAGCACTTGTTGCTTTCTGTGAAGGTATTCAAAAAGGTGGTCCTGTTGACAGCTTTGTAACTCCACAGCCTTCTGATATGCCTGGATATGAAAATCAAGTTGTTATGGCAGCCGGTGCTTTTACTCTTGGATCAACCATTGAACTTTCTGCTGATGCTCCGTTAAGAGAACCTTATGCTGTATGGATGCAAGGTGGACTTAACTTTCATAGTGCAAGAATAGGTGTTTTGCTTGCAGCACAAACAATGTTAGATAAAGGGTTGATAAATCTATAAACTTTAATTATTATCTCAGACATTTGATATAGAATTACAATTTTGAAATATAACTCTTTTAAAAAAGATAAAGTGGCAGATAACTTTTCAGTTATCTGCCACTTTATAATCGTATTAAAAATAAACAAAGTTTATTTAAATTACTTTACCATTGAAGCAACTTCGTCTGCAAAATTGTCTTCTCTCTTTTCAAGACCTTCGCCCTTTTCGTAACGAACAAAGCCAGTAATCTTAATTGAACCGCCAAGCTCTTTAGCAACATTGTTTGTATACTGAGTTACTGACAGAGAGCTATCCTTAACGAATACCTGCTCTACAAGGCAATTTTCCTTATAGAATTTGCCAATTTTACCCATAACAATCTTTTCAGCAATAGCAGCTGGTTTACCTTCGTTCATAACCTGCTCAGTCATAATCTTCTTTTCGTGCTCTATTGTTTCCTCAGATACAGACTCTTTGTCAAGGAAACCAGGGTTGATAGCAGCAATCTGCATTGCGATATCCTTTGCATATGTCTGGAAACCCTCTTTATCAGCAACATCAGTATCAAACTTAACGATAACACCAATTCTACCTGATGCGTGAATGTAAGCGGTTACAGGACCCTCATAGCGAACAAAACGACGGATCTTAATATTCTCACCGATTGTAAGAATCTTCTCTTTTAGCAGAGCATCAACAGTTTCTGTTGAGCCTGACGCAACACAAGCAAGAAGAGCCTCAACATCAGCAGGGTTGTTCTCAATTACTGTATCAGCACAAGTTTCAACAAACGCCTGGAAATCTGCGTTTTTAGCAACAAAGTCTGTTTCTGCGTTAACTTCGATTACAACACCAACTGTTGAATCAGCATTAGTTTTAGCAAAAGCAACACCTTCAGCAGCGATTCTGCCACTCTTCTTCTCCTGCTTAGCAAGACCCTGCTCTCTCAAAAAGTCTACTGCCTTATCCATATCGCCGTTTGATTCTGTAAGAGCCTTCTTACAGTCCATCATACCGCAACCTGTTTTCTCTCTTAGTGCCTTTACATCTTTAGCTGTAAATGCCATTTATATCAATCCTTTCAGTTTATTTTTTGTATATACACCAAATTTACAGGGCAGACAATCTACCCTGTAAATTTAAAAATTCAAATCTATTATTTGATAAATTACTCAGCAACTTCTTCTGTAACTTCTTCAGCCTCTGTTGTAGCTTCCTCAGCAGCTGCACCCATTCTACCTTCGTTACCTTCGATAATAGCATTAGCGATTG
This sequence comes from Acutalibacteraceae bacterium, assembly GCA_036309045.1. Taxonomy (GTDB): domain Bacteria; phylum Bacillota; class Clostridia; order Oscillospirales; family Acutalibacteraceae; genus CAG-964. The sequence goes on along the minus strand of JAXJUM010000028.1, from coordinate 116,938 downwards.
TACCAGCAATCAGCTTAACTGCACGGATAGCATCATCGTTACCAGGGATAACATAATCAATCTCATCAGGATCACAGTTTGTGTCTACAATAGCAACTATTGGAATACCTAGTTTCTTAGCTTCAGCTACGGCAATTCTCTCCTTGCGAGGGTCAACGATGAACAATGCACCTGGCATCTCTTTCATCTCTTTGATACCGCCCATAAACTTCTCAAGTTTCTCAATCTCAAGATTTAGCTTAATAACTTCCTTCTTAGGTAGAAGATCGAATGTGCCATCCTCTTCCATTGCACGAAGTTGCTTTAGTCTATTAATTCTTCTCTGGATAGTTGTGAAGTTTGTCATCATACCGCCCAACCATCTAGCGTTAACATAGAAAGCACCTGCTCTTTCAGCCTCTTCCTTTACAGAATCCTGAGCCTGCTTCTTTGTACCTACAAACAGAACGCTCTTGCCTTCCATTGAAATCTCACGAATAAAAGCGTAAGCCTCTTCTAATTTCTTAACTGTCTTCTGAAGATCAATGATATAGATACCATTTCTCTCTGTGAAGATATACTCAGCCATCTTAGGGTTCCATCTTCTTGTCTGATGACCGAAGTGAACGCCTGCTTCTAAAAGTTGTTTCATTGATACTACTGCCATTTTAAAGTCCTCCTTTAGGTTATAATTCCTCCGCCAAACTATTTATAATAATGCCAACTGTTTATGGCTTAACAGCACCTGGCAACAAGTGTTGGCGTGCGTAATGCCTAGATATTATAACACAGCCTGAGAATTTTTTCAAGTGTTTTTAAAAATTCTCAGGCTTAAATTTGTAAATTATTCTACATCAGGCAGAAACTTTTCTACCACATCATCTGCTCTCTTATAGATGCTTCCTTCAGGAATATATCCTCTCACTCTTGATACAGGATATACTGTTGTATTTCTACCTATAATTGTGCCAGGATTCAAAACTGAATTGCAACCGACTTCTACATAATCACCTATAATTGCACCAAACTTTTTAAGACCTGTATCAATCTTCTCGCCATCTATGTTAAGAATAACATTTGTTTTATCTGATTTGAGATTTGATGCAATGACACCTGCTCCTGTATGTGATTTGTAACCGTAAATAGAATCACCTACATAATTAAAATGAGGCGCCTGTACATTATCAAAAAGTATAGAGTTTTTAACTTCAGTTGAATTGCCAACCACTGAATTTTCTCCTATAATAGCCTTACCTCTAATAAAAGCACAATGTCTTACCTCTGCCCTCTCACAAATTATCAGTGGCCCATTAAGTAATGCAGATGGTGCAACATTAGCAGATTTTGCGATCCAAATATTATCACCAATAAGGTCATATTTATCCTTTGGCAATGTAGGACCAATCGCCATAATAAATTCCTCTATATGATTAAGAGCCTCCCAAGGAAACTCAATATTCTCAAACAACTCAGTGGCTATTGTGTGTGAGCAATCTAAAAGTGCTTTAGTACCTATTTTATTATTCATATGTTCCTCCAACAAAGTTAAATTTAATTTAATTTATAATAAAAAATCCATTCATCGTGAAGATAGCAAAATGAATTTTTATTGTATATTGTACTATTAATTATGATTTAATCTATCTGCCTGATTTTCAAAACATTTCTTATATACAAATACTACAAGCGTTGCACCCATTATTCCAAGCAAAATTCCACCAAGTATATCTGTGGGAAAATGCACAAACAGATACATTCTTGAAAAAGCCATAAGTGCTGCAAATAAAAGTGCAAAAACTCCAAGTTTGCGAAAAAAATAAAACATTACGCTTGCTGCGGTAAAAGATGACGCTGTATGACCTGACGGAAATGAATAGCTATTGGGTCGGCTTACTAATAATTCCATTGCAGTATCTACATAACAAGGGCGAATTCTGCACACTAGATTTTTTATTATCAGTTCTCCTGCAATAAAACAAATCAGCATTGAAAGCAATACCAATAAACCACACCTACGAGTACGTTTAAAGAACAGCATTATTAATGCAGAAACAATCCATACAATACCGCCTTCACCAATAGCAGAGATAAATACCATTACACTATCAATCAATGGAGCAGTAAGATGTTCCTGAATAAAATACAAAATAGGAAAATCAAACGGCAAGTCAGACTCTACCTCCAATCTTAATTTGCGACACAATTCTCTTTACAATGCTTTCTTTATTTAACACAGTAATATTAAACTTAATTTCTATAACCATAACCATATTTTGTTTATGGTTATACACAAAAATCATATATTTATTATCATTACGCAAAAAAACAGCCGGCAAACCGCTTACTGTGGTTTGGTTATACTTTATATCAGTTCGTCTGCAAACTTCAATATATTTATTAAAAAATTGATATAGACTGTTTATACCATCTGCTTTTTCTTTCTTTATATTTATAACTAATGGTGATGTAACAAAATTATTTTTCTTTACAATTTTTGAAACACCCTGATAATAAATAATAGTTTCATTCTTTTCAACAGTCGTTTCGGCTATATAGCCACTTGGTACTGTTATTCTAAAATCATTACAACTAAGAGTAATACCTGCACCAAACTTAAAATATTCATCTGAATTTACCATAATTTTAGTAAGAGTATCTTTACTAGGTTGTTTTAAATCAGATAATACATTATTTATAGAATATAACTTGTCCTCTGACGAAGATTTTTTATTTGTAAGAATATCTGCAACAACTTTGAGTTTTCTTTCTTCTTTTTCTGCTTTTTGAGTAAGCATTTTTATTTTTTCAGCTGTTTTTGTAACCAAAGCTTTTGATTTATCTAATTTTTCTTTCTCAACATTTTTTGTTTCTTCATGAATATCTTTTTTAAATTTCTTTTGATACTCTCGTTTTTTACGTTCTTTTTCTCTTATTTCAGAAAAATCCACAATAAAACCACTGTTTTTAACAATCTTAAGCAAAGTTATCTTATTCTTTATATGTTTATAACATTCTTCATTATACAACTCAGGTTTTTCTGATATAATATTTAATGCTACAATTTTTTCATCATAGGTATATTCTGAATTCTTACATATTTCTTTAAAAATTACAACTCTTTCTGTTGCCGAAAGTTCTAAATTAATTGCATTAACAACTTTACCTAAAACAACAAATACATCTTTTGGCAAGAGTTTTTCTTTTTCTAAAAAGCTACTTTCTAATATGGTAATATATTTAAGAGATTCATTATCAAAATTTTTATTTAATAATTTTTCAATTACAAATTCAGCAAGAAAATCTGATTTCGCTTTTGATATTAATTGTTCAAAAGAAATCTCTTTATCCGTTTCTTTTTTGCAAGTTTCATAAGGGTTATTTTCAACAAGAATATCCGCTTTTTTATTGTAAGTTTCGCAAGAATTATTTTCAATAACAATATTTGTTGATACAATAGATATTGTTTTCAAAATATTATCTTTTATTTTTTCATAATTGTTTTCAATTTTTATAGCATCGTTCTTATAAAAACTACCACTATATCGTGTATCATATCCATTGGGAGTAAAATTTGCTAAATTTACATCTTGTTTCACATAAAATCCTCCCAACATATGATTAATAAAAAATCTTATTTCTCTGTTAATGTTAACACGTTCATTTTACTATAAAATATAAATTATTACAATGCTTTTTAATCGCTTTTTAATTTAATTTATTTGCAAGTGCTGTTAAAATATGTTATATTATACAAAAAAATGTCCGTATTTTTCGGTATAAAATGGGAAATTTGAGATATTAATGAGATATTAAAATAAATAAGAGGTTTAAAAATGAGAAATTTTACTACAAAACTTTCAAATAGCTTTTATGTATCAGTTGTACTTTTTACATTTACTTTTTTATTTATATTATTCTGCATTACTGTATCCGGAAATATAAATTCTCCGAATGTTACAAAATGTAGTTTCAGTGGATTATATGTTATTAATAGCTCTGATAATAGTTTACAGCAATCCTTTAAAATACCAAAAGATAATAAATTTAATTTTAATAATACAGAAATTAACGATATTATGTTTATTATAAAATTTAATAAAGAAATAGAATCAGGTCAACAAATTAATCTTTTTATAGATAATGTAATAGTGGATATTTATAAAAATGGAAATATATTTTTTTCATATGGATACGAAAAAAATTACCCTGATATTGTTCAATCTGCCGGTAAAGAATGGGTAGATTTTATTTCTCCGGGAATTACAGAAAATGACACTATTGCCATAAAGCTGAAAAGCTACAACAACAAAATTCATACAAGCTATATAAACAAATTCCTTGATAATATTATTCAGGGTAGTGAATATGATCTTTTGACAACTCAGCTTGAAAAGAATACTATTACTCTTATTTCGTCAATTCTAATTTTTATAATGGGCTTTGTTCTTATTGTTGTTATATTCACATTAAAAATAATGAAATCTCCTGTACAAATAGGTGATTTTTCTTGTGGTTTGCTGATGATTAGCGGTTCAATTTCTCTTTTTATGAATTATGACTATATAACATTGATATTTAGAAATACCTTTCTTGTAAATATATTCGATTTCCTTAATCATATTTTCTTAATCTATTTTCTTTTGTTATATTTCAAACCATATATTCAAGGAAAAGCCGTCAAAAAAGCTATACAAATTTTTATTAATATATGGATATTTGTCATACTAGCTTTTTTCATTTTACAGATAACAGGTGTATTGGATTACATTAATTTTGAAAATTGTATTAGTTTATCTCGTATATTGATAGTCTTGTTTACTATGCTATTTTTATGTATAGACTATAACAAATTAACGATACCACATTCCCGTATAATAATAAGTACAGGAATTATATTAAGCATTTCACTGTTAATTGAGTTATTAGGAAAATACAAAATAGGATATTATGTAGGTTATATATTTAATTTAGGGTTAATTATATTTTCTTTTACTCAATTTTTAGTTATTATGATAATCGCTAAAAGAAGCATAGTGCAAGCTTCTAAAGCCGATATAATGGAAACCGAGCTTTTACAAAGTAAAATATCGGTTATGCTTAGTCAAATTCAACCTCACTTTTTATATAACACTCTGGTTGTAATAAGGCAACTTTGTGACATAAATCCTAAAACGGCAAAGGAAGCTATAACAGAGTTTGCAAATTATCTGAGAGGTAATTTGGATTCTCTGACATTAAATACAACAATATCATTTGAAAAGGAAATGGAACACGTAGAAAATTATATTTCTCTTGAAAAAAAGCGTTTTGGTGATAAAATTAATATAGAATATGATATTGAGGCTACCGAATTTGAAGTTCCATCACTTACTATTCAAATTGTTGTTGAAAACGCAATTCGTCACGGAATAACTAAAAGAAAAGAAGGCGGTACAGTAACTATAAAAACCTGCGAATTATTGGATTCTTTTACAGTTGAAATACGGGATAACGGAGTAGGTGTAGATTTGACAAGGCCACCTGAACATAATGACAACAGAAGCCATATTGGTATTGATAATGCAAAAAAACGAATTGAGTCAATGTGTAATGGTACTCTTGTTATGAAGAGTACACCTAATATAGGAACGCTGGTTCTTATGACAATACCCAAAAATACTCAAAGTGATGAAACAAAAGTTTAAGTAAGTAATTTTATAATTAAAATCGCTTACTTATAAATTCTCAAAAGATTTAGTGTATCAAGGAGATGACAAAAATGAATGTAATTGCGGTTGATGATGAGATTTTTTCACTTAATGACCTTATTGAAGTATTGGGAGAATGTTTGCCTGATATTAAAGTAAAGGGCTTTCAGAAAGCAGAAGAAGCACTTGAATACGCACGAAAAAACAGTGTAGATATTGCATTTCTTGATATAGAAATGAATAATATAACTGGTATTCAGCTTGCAGGACAACTTACAGAAATAAACGAAAAAACAAATATAATATTTGTTACAGGCTATTCTGAATACGCATTGGAGGCCTTTTCAGTGTATGCAAGCGGATACATTTTAAAACCTGCTGAAAAAAACTCTGTTCTTACAGCACTTTCAAATTTGAGATATCCTGTTGAAATACAGCGTCCAACAGTAATTGTTAAAACCTTCAGCAACTTTGAAGTCTATGTAAACGGAACTCCTCTGCATTTTCCTCGTGCAAAATCTAAGGAGTTATTTGCGTATCTTGTTCACAAAAATGGTACAGGCTGTTCTTTGAAAGAGCTTTCATCAGTTTTATATGAAGATAAAGAATATACTTCATCATTACAGCGTCAACTGCAAACTATCATTGCAACAATGATGAAAACACTTAACTCACAAAATATAGGAGATATAGTCATAAAACGTTATAATCATTTATCTATTGATACTAATAAAATTGATTGTGACTATTATAAATTTCTAAATGGCGATAAAGATGCAATAAATTCCTACACTGGAGAATATATGATGAATTACAGTTGGGGAGAATTTACTATTGGCTATCTTGACAGCAAAACCTTTGATAAGTAATAATCTGAAAATAGTAAAAAATATTTTTTACAACTTTTATTTTTCAAACAATGCTTACATAAATAAAAACAGAACATATTTTGAAAACCTTAAATTATAGATTTGCATCTTTTTATTTTAAGGCAATCAAAATACGTTCTGTTTTATTTTTTAACTCTGTTTTAGAGAGTCCGATATTTTTATATGGAGCTGGTGAACGGACTTGAACCGTCGACCTACTGATTACGAATCAGTTGCGCTACCAACTACGCTACACCAGCATACAAATAGATTATATAATTTATTCTTAAAAAAATCAATACTATTTTTATAATTTTAATTATTTGCTTATAATAGTAATATCTATTAATAATATATCTGTCAAATATTAACACAAATTATAATAAATATTTATACAATACCATTTGCGTTTTTTGCCTTATCTAACTTATAAACTGATAAGTAAAATTATTTACTTATAAACAAAAAATCACACTTTCTCGTGATAGTTTCTCACTGATTTAACAATTTTTTGTTGTATAATTATAATATAGTTATACAAGATATCTTAATGGAGGTGTAAATTACAAATGAAGGAATTAGGTATGAAATTAAAGTACTACCGTGAAAATTGCGAACTTTCTCAACAACAGGTAGCTAATACTTTAAATATTGACCGCTCAACATATACCTATTACGAAACAGGAAAAACAACTCCCAGTGCCAGCACACTTTTAAAATTATCTAAGATCTTTAATGTGCCTTGTGCTGTTTTTCTGGAGAGTATCAATCAGGAACTAAAATTAAACTCTAAAGTAGCTGACAGTGTCGGAAGAAAAAAATCTGATAATGAGTACGATGGTGACTTCATAATAAATGCAGATGACAGAATATATGGCTTGAGTAAGGAAGAAAAAGAAGTATTAATTTCTTACAGAGTACTAAATAAGGATAAAAAAGAAAAATTTGAAGAATTTTTAAAAAATCTTATCAAAGAATAATGGTTTACAAATAAAATGTAGCAGATTATTCGATAATATTACTTTGTTTCCCCTTAACAGAAAAGTTAAGGGGAAATTTATTGATATAATATAATTTAATTTATTATCATATCCCTATGATATCTTTTATGACCTCTCCTGCAATAATTAGTCCTACGACCGATGGAACAAAAGCAATACTACCTGGAGTTTGCTTGCGGTTAGAGAAAATATCTAAATTATCACTATCAGCTATATTGTTTATTTGATAATTGTTAACTGATTTAATAGGTTTTTCTTTCGAATATACAACCTTTAATTTTTTAATACCTCTTTTTTTTAATTCCGATCTCATTATTCTAGCCAATGGACAAACAGAAGTTTTATAAATATCTGTAACTTCAAATGCTGTTGGATCCAATTTATTTCCTGCACCCATAGAAGAAATAATAGGAGTTTCAGCCTCAGTAGCCTTCATTATCAATTCTATTTTGCCTGATACAGTATCAATAGCATCTACCACATAGTCATATCTTGAAAAATCAAATTCTGTTGATGTTTCAGGTGTAAAAAATATTTTGTATGTGTTTACTTTTGCTTTTGGATTAATAGTAGCTATACGTTCAGCTGCTACGTCAACCTTATATCTATCTATTGTATTAAAAGTTGCAATAATTTGGCGATTAATATTTGAAATACATACTTTATCACTATCAATTAAGTCTATTTCGCCTACTCCACTTCGGGCAAGTGCCTCCACAGTAAAACTACCAACACCACCAACACCAAACACTGCAACTCTTGCATTAGCAAGTTTATCCATAGCTTCTCTTCCCAGAATTAATTGAGTCCTTGAAAAAATATCGTCCATTTGTTATTCCACCTTTTAATTAGATAAATATCTGTTTAATTAACATTTTTAGCTTCTTATTCCAATGATACACAGTAAATATTCTATTGTCAACAATAATTCTTTTTTTGCTTTATACAATACATCACGATTTTATTACAATGCTCCGTTCCCCACTATTACTGCTATTAAATATATTTTTAGAAGAATAACAGATAATAAACATCAAGGAAAAATAAAGTACAATCAGAAGAGATTTTCACAAACGGCTATATCCCCCATCTTATTAATCTTATCATTATATACTTTTCGCATTAAAACAACTGCACAAATAAATGCCACCATTTCAGCTATTGGAAATGCAAACCAAACCCAAAAATCAGCGTTGTTAAATACAGAAAATAGAATTGCTAATGGAAGTACAACAATAAACTGCCTTAATAAAGATATAACCAGTGAACTAACACCGCACCCTAATGCTTGAAAAACTCCTTGAAGTGCTATATTACCACCTGCAAATAAAAAGCCTATGGATATTATGCGTGTAGCTGTAATACACAAATCAGCGGTACCTCCTGATAAACCAAACAATGAAATCAACTGTGGAGCAAATAATTCCAAAGCAACAGAACCTAGAAGCGATATTATAGAAATGTATAATAATCCATATTTCATTCCGTCTTTAACTCTTTTTTTACTATTCATTCCGTAATTAAAGGACACTATTGGTGTAATTGCATCTCTTAAACCAAAACCAGCAAAAAATACAAACTGTTGAATTTTATAAAATATTCCATAAGCTGTTACACAACTCATAGATATAGTTCCAAGTATGATATTTACACCATAACACATACAAGACATTAATGCTTGCATTATTATTGCGGGTAAACCTATTATATAAATTTCCTTAATAATTGAAAATTTAAGCCTAAAATATCTAAATCCAAACTTTACCTCACTATTTTTACAATAATGAAAAATCATTGCGATAATCATAGATACAAATTGTCCTATAACAGTTGCGTAAGCCGCACCTGCAATGCCCATTTGAGGAATACCAAAATATCCGAAAATTAAAATGGGATCAAGTACAATATTTGTTAAAGCACCTGCAATTTGTGCGATAGTTGAATAAACAGTTTTACCGGTTGACTGCAATAATTTTTCATAAATTGAAAACATTATAACCAGCAACAAAAGCCACCTTTTCTTTATTATTTTGTCCCAAACTTTTTGCTAATAAAGCATTTACACCAACACCTGTTCCAATACCAAATGCTACAATAAGCATTTGCACAGGGAAAGCCAACGTGAGTGCATTAACAGCGTATTCACCCATATTGGAAATTTCATTGGTATTTGGTATTCTTGCAACAAACATACTATCTACAATGTTATAGCACGCTTGCAAAACCATTGAAAGTATCATAGGTATCCCCATCGTAAGCATAACTTTAGATACCGGTTGTGTTCCCATTTTGTTGATTTTTACTTTTTCTTTCAAATTTCCTCCTTTATTTGAGCTTAAATAATAATACCTAAGCTCAGGAACTTTTTCGGAAAGCTACCTTAACCATTTTATTAGATATATTGGAATAATAACACATCTTGTACTAAACACTATTCCAATCATTCAAAGTGTTATCAAGCAAAATTATATAAAATAAGTACGATATAAACAAACTATTACCTGACAAATATAAAAATGTTATAATAAGGTTTAGTATTAAAACCAATAATATCAAAACAAGCAAAAAAAGCGTAAGCCCGTTATCCGGACTTACGCTTTCGCTACTCGATCTTTGATATTCTATCATAATTATTTTAAAATGTCAAACTATTACTAAACGAAATTAATATTAATCTTCATCAATTTCATCTTCCTGCTCCACATCTGATTTGTTATCGTAAAAATCATCTTCACATATCTCCTCAGATTCTTCAGGCTCAATATATGTGCCATCCATAATCTTTGCAAAAACATCTCCGTCCATTTTTTCATATTTAATCAGGTATTGTGCAACTTCGTGAAGTTTATCAATATAAGAACTAAGAATATCCTCAGTACGTTTGTAAGCTTCAGTAATAATACGATGAACTTCATTATCAATTTCAGCAGAAGTAGAATCTGAAAAATCTTTTGCGTGTCCCATATCTCTGCCGATAAATACTTCCTGACCACCTGAATAGTTGATAGGACCTACAAGCTCACTCATACCATACTTTGTTACCATTGAACGTGCTGTATCAGTTGCCTTTTCAATATCATTTGAAGCACCTGTTGATATATCTCCAAGTATGATAGACTCAGCCACTCTACCACCAAGACAAACAACAATGTCTTCCTCCATTGAACGCTTAGAACGATAGCTTTTATCCTCGGTAGGCTGTGGCATTGTATATCCTCCAGCCAATCCTCTTGGAATAATAGAAATTTCGTGAACAGGATCCTGTGTAGGACAAGCATAAAATGCTATTGCGTGACCAGCTTCGTGATATGCTGTAAGCTTCTTTTCATCATCTGACATAACTCTTGATTTTTTCTCAGAACCTACTACAACCTTCATCATAGCATCTTGGATCTCAGCCATAGTAATAGCTTTTAGATCTTTTCTTGCAGCAAGCAAAGCTGCCTCATTCAAAAGATTTTCAAGGTCTGCACCTGTAAATCCAGCAGTTGTGCCTGCAATAACATCAAGTTTAACATCAGGAGCAAGAGGTTTATCCTTTGCATGAACTTTAAGAATTTCTTTTCTGCCTTTTATATCAGGATAATTTACAACAACCTGTCTATCAAATCTACCCGGACGCATTAAAGCAGGATCCAGAACATCAGGACGGTTTGTAGCGGCAATTATAATGATACCTTCATTAATTCCAAATCCATCCATTTCAACTAACAGTTGGTTAAGTGTCTGCTCACGTTCATCATTGCCACCGCCAACACCTGCACCACGCTGACGACCAACTGCATCAATTTCGTCTATAAATATAATACAAGGACTATTTTTCTTTGCCTGATCAAACAAATCACGAACTCTTGAAGCACCCACACCTACAAACATCTCAACAAAGTCAGAACCTGAAATTGAGAAGAACGGCACACCTGCTTCGCCTGCAACAGCACGAGCAAGTAAGGTTTTACCTGTACCCGGAGGACCTACAAGAAGAACACCCTTTGGAATTCTTGCACCAAGGGAACTGAATTTTCTGCTATCTTTGAGGAACTGTACGATTTCTTCAAGTTCTTCCTTTTCTTCATCTGCACCTGCAACATCTTCAAAAGTTGTCTTACGTTTTTCATCATTAAGATTTTTAATCTTAGCCTTACCAAAGCCTATTGTCTTTGTAGGATCACCCATTCCTCCAGCCATTTTCTTCATCATAAACACCCAGAAAACGACCATAACAACAACAAGTATTAGCATAGGGATAATATCCCATATCCAACTATTGTCAGATGACCTATTGTAATTATAAACCATAGGTGAATCAGGATATTTTTCGTTATAAGCCTCAATAAGGTTTACCCCTTTTGTATTTCCAAGGTCACCCATAAGAGTTTTCCAAAAAACAGAAACATCCGGTACATAATAGGTAATTATTGCACCATTTGTTTTATCTCCGTCTTTTGTAAGATTAGAAAGTCCTTTATGCTTTGGATTGGGTTCAGTAGCTTTTGTTGTATCTGAGGTTGATTTTTGCTGTGAAAAAGCAAATAATCCGGAATCATCCACATTATTTACAATATTATTTTGTACCTCTGCATCAGCACGTAACTGCAGTCTAAGCTCGCCACTTCCAAAATCCAATGTAAAGGCTTTAACTTCCATACGTTGGAAATAGCCCATAATATCAGAATACAGGTATCTTTCTTTTGTCTGTGTATTAAAAACAAAAACTACCATCAATATTACTGCGATAGCCACACCAAACAAAAGCAAAAATCTTCCTGTTCCTGATTTTTTCTTGTCATCTTTATTCAAATATTTTCACTCCTTAATATGTTTATATTATTAGCCAAGAGGCAAATATATTTCAAAAAAATTACTTTGAATAAACTTCTTCCTTAAGTACACCAATAAATGGTAGATTACGATATCTTTCTGCATAGTCCATACCATAGCCGGCAATAAACTCGTTTGGAATATCAGCACCTATGTATTCAACGTGAACATCTTTTTTTCTTCTTTCAGGTTTGTTGATAAGAGTACAAAGCGTTACACTTCTTGCACCCTTATTTTTTAGATGATTTACAATAAAACTAAGTGTTATACCACTGTCAATAATATCCTCAACAATGAGTACATCCTTACCAAGTATTGATTCAGAAATATCTTTTAATATCTGAACTCTGCCTATGGACTCAGTGTCATTTCCGTAACTTGAAACTGCCATAAAATCCAACTGACAGGGCAATTTTATTTCACGGATTAAATCAGCCATAAATACTATGCTGCCTTTAAGTAATCCAAGCACAACTAAATCCTTATCTTTAAAATCATTTGTAATTTTCTCACCAAGCGACTTAGTCATTGTCTCAATTTGGTCTTTGGTAAATAGCACCTCTTTGAAGTCATTAACCTCATTACACATTCCTATATTCCCCCCGCTTATTAAAATACCTTAAATCAAAATAACAGCAACTTTTTTTGTATTCGGAGTTACAGCAGAAATTTGCGATACTCCAAAACCTTGTACCCATAAAACTTCCGATCCATTAGCTACAATAATAATATCGTCACGTTTTTCAGAAGGGATTTTAGCTTCACTAAACAACTTTTTTAAAGACTTTGTTACACCTCTTTCAAATTGTTTAAAAACATCACCTGACATACGGGTACGAAATTGTGTTTCATCGTGTATTATATCATAGTCCAACGAATTTTTTACTAATAATTTGTTAACTTTCATAATTTTGTCAAATTCTTCTTTTGAAATTATTTGAATTGAAACTTTTTGGTTATTAATAACAAACTCACAGCTTTTTTTAGGAAATATTGCTCTGTTAGTATCTACTGATTTTTTATGATTATTTTGTTCAACAGACTTATATACACGCAATATACCTTGCTTTGCACTGCAAATAAATCTTCCCGGCAGTTGTACTACACCATTCAGATTATATATTGTGTCAACAATCAAATTAATATGACGTTCCTCAAAAGAAGTACATCCTCTCTCTTTCAAAAGATTAATAACAACCTGCTTAATTATAATACTATCATTTTTTCTTATAATATCGCAGTTATATCCATCTTTAACTATGGCATCGCTTAAAACATTACTGGCAAGTTTATCAAGCAGACATAGTTGTCCTTCTGCAATTTTTAACAAACGACCAACTGAAAATTCAAAAGATGGATTAATATCTTTAAAAACCGGAATTACAATATTACGTATTTTATTTCTGTTGTAATAATTTTCTAAATTGGTTGAGTCTGTTATGAATACTATTTTATTTTCCTTACAGTATTCCTCCACCTGCTGACGTGTAATATCAATTAATGGACGTATTATGTTATCTCTTAATTTTGGAATACCTGTCAATCCTTTTATTCCTGTACCTCTCGCTATATTAAATAAAACTGTTTCACAGGAATCTGATAGTGTATGTGCTGTTGCTATTTTTCCATTTCGTCCACACAACTTATTAAAGAACTCATAACGTATACGTCTGCCACACTCTTCACTGCTTTCTCCTGTTTCTGCTGATATTTTATTTATATCAGCACTCAAAATTTGACATTGTACATTATTATTACAACAAAAGTCACTTACCAGATTCTGGTCACGAATTGCTTCATCACCACGTAGATTATGATTAATATGTGCCACAATAAGTTCAAGTGACATCTCTTTTCTTATGGAAATAAGAAAATGGAGCAGACACATCGAATCTGCTCCGCCGGAAACACCAACAATTATCCTATCACCATAACCTATCATATTATTTTCAGACAATGTATTAAGAATAATTTGTTTTATAGTATTATTCACGCCTATCCTCCTGCGAAGTAAAACGCATAAATTCACCTTGCCAATGAAGTTTTACAGTATTGGTTTCACCGTGACGGTTTTTAGCTACAATACATTCTCCACTGTTCATATCAGCATCTTCTTCTTTGCCATCTTTATCATTATAATAACCTTCTCTATACAGAAATAAAACTATATCGGCATCCTGCTCAATGGAGCCTGAATCTCTTAAGTCAGACAGCATAGGTCTATGTTCGGCACGCTGTTCACTTGCACGAGAAAGCTGTGAAAGAAGTATTACGGGTACATTAAGTTCTTTAGCCATACTTTTCAAAGAACGTGTGTTTTCACCTACTACCTGAACAAGATTTTCAGTACGCAATGTACTGCCCATTAATTGCAGATAGTCTATTACAACAAGATCAACATCTTTCAATCTTCTTAGCTTCGCCTTCATTGCAGGTACTGTAAGCATTGTTGTTTCATCAAGATACATATTAGCTTTGCTGAGAATTTCAGCTGCTTCCATAAGTCTTGCCCATTCATCATTATTTAGCTTTCCTGAACGTAATTTAGTACCCTCTATAAGACCTTCGGTTGATAAAAGACGGGAAACAAGCTGTTCCTTTGTCATTTCTAGTGAGAAAAAAGCAACCTTCATTTTTGCTTTTGAAGCAACATATCGTGCAATATTAAGAGCAAAAGAAGTTTTACCCATACCAGGACGTGCTGCAAGAAGTATAAGGTCTGAGCGATTAAGTCCTGTTATAACTCTATCCAAATCAGAAATACCGGAAGGAATAGGTTTTGATTTATCATTATCAGGCGAATTTAAGGAATCCAACCTTGAAAGAGTTTCATAAATTACGCTTTCAATATGCTCAAGACTTTTTAAATCTGCACCTTTTCTTATATCATATATTCTTTGTTCAGCAGAATCCAGAAGTTGCTGAGATGTGTACGTTCCATCTGAAGCATCTTCTATAATATTTTTAGCCGCAATAATAAGAGAACGTGTTTCGTAATTCTCTTTAACTATACGTGCATAATCTCCGATATTTGTAGTAAAAGGGGTTACATTGGCAAGTTCTATAAAATATGTGCGTCCATCATTTTGGTCAAAAGCAGGCTCTTTTTTTAGCTCATTCAAAACAGTAACAGCATCTACTGCTAATCCTCTGTTATAAAGATTTACCATACAATTATAAATTAACTTATGATTTGATATATAAAAATAATCTTTGTCAGGAATCAGTTCTATAACGCTATCCATACAATCCTTATCCAACATAATTGCACCAAGAACTGCCTGTTCAGCCTTTAAGTCATAAGGTAACTTTAATCCATCAAATAATCCAAAACTTTCCGCCAAATTACTCACCTCTTTATTTTATGAAATAATACAACCCTAAGTGTATATTAATACACAAAGGGTTGTAAATATATTAATTACGCTTCTGAAACTACAACCTTCACCTTTGCAACTATACCTGTATACAACTTTACTTCAGCATTATAAGTTCCAAAGGCTTTAATGTCAACATCAATAGAAATTTTTCTCTTATCTATATTGATGCCAAACTGTTTTTTCAATTCAGCAGAAATTTCTTTTGCAGTAACTGAACCAAAAAGACGACCACCCTGTCCTGCTTTAGCTTTTATATTTATCGACTTACCTTCAAGCTTAGCTTTCTCTGCATTTGCTTTCTTTTTATCTTCTTCAATTTTAAATGCCTTTGACTCTTCTGCATTTTTAAGTTCACTCATAGCCTGAGCTGTTGCTTTTTTAGCAAGATTTTTAGGTAGTAGAAAATTTCTTGCATAACCATCTGATACCTCTTTAAGCTCACCTTTCTTTCCAGTTCCCTTTACATCTTGTAATAAAATTACTTTCATAATTCATTCAATCCTTTCTCTTATAATTGGTCCTTATCAGAAGTATTTAACTCTTTCTTATGGAACCTTTCTCTATATACAGGTAAAACCTCACTCCTATCAATATCATCAAGTTCAGTTTTTTCTGTATCTTCAATTTCATTATTTTCTATTATGTTCAGAAGCATCGCTCTCGCCTGTTCCATAGTTGCACCTTTTATTTGTGCACCAGCCATAGAGTGATGTCCTCCACCACCGAGCTGTTCCATAACAAGTTGTACATTTACATCTCCTAGAGAACGTGCTGATATATTAACTGTATCTCCATGTTTATACATAACAAACGAAGCAGTTACATTATTTATACTCAACAAATCATCTGCCGCCTGTGCAGCAGTAACACGCATATCTTCGTCACACTCATCATCAGAACAAGCTAAAGCACAACTGTTAAAAATTTCAGCACCTGCAACAAGTTTAAATTTTGCTTTGTAATTATCTAAAGAATTGGCAAAAAGACGTTTTACACCAACCGTATCCGCACCCTTCTGACGCAAATATGCTGCCGCTTCAAAAGTACGAACACCCGTTTTTAACACAAAATTTTTAGTATCCAGAGTAATTCCTGCAAGAAGTGCTGCTGCTTCGTATTTGGTAATTCCTTTATCGCCCATATATTGTATAAGCTCTGTTGCCATTTCAGCCGCAGATGATGCATAAGGTTCGTGAAAAAAGACTAAAGCATTCGAAATATGATTAACCATCATTCTGTGATGATCGATAACAACTACTCTTGAGGCTTTTTTATAAATAGCAGGTTCTTCAAGAAAATCAGGAGAATGTGTATCCACAATAATCAAAAGCGTTCTTTCTGTTATAGTCATAATTGCCTCAGAAGGCTCCATAAACATATTTCCGTTCCCAATTTCTTCCATAAAAGATATCAATGAATCTGCAACAGTGCGTTCCTTCTTTACAACAATGTGTGCAGGCTTTTTCATATCTTTGGTAATACTGCTCCACAATCCTATACCTGTTCCTATACAGTCTATATCAGAATTATGATGTCCCATTATAAGAACATGATCGCTAGATTTTATATGCTGAACTAACGAACCTGCAATAACTCTTGTTCGTACCTTATCAATTTTTTCAAACCCCTGAGAATTACCTCCATAAAAACGATATTGGTCTTTGGTTTTAATAGCAACCTGATCGCCGCCACGTCCCAAAGCCATATCAAGAGCATTTCTGGACCATAACTCACATTGCTTAAAATTTTCTCCGCATCTGCCTATTCCTATTGAAATTGTAGGTTTGCACATTACATTTTCAAGAGATATTTGCTTTACATCTTCAAGAATAGAAAAATTATCATCAGTAAGAGCATCAATAACTCTTTCTTCAAACACTATTATATATCTACCGTTGGACATCTTCTTATACAGCCCATTAAACTTATTTGCCCATTTTTGTATGGCATTCTCTACATTAACAGTTATATATGACTGCTGTTGGTCATCATCTTTTTCAAATTCACTTAAGTTGTCAAATTCAACAGTAGCAACCATTGGACGAGAGTTCATATACTCATCAGCAGTCTCTTTATAATATGTATCATCTATAAAATAGAATACTGATACCTTATCCGACAACGCACAACCAATAACAGTATAACGTCTTTCTCCATACATAACGTCTGCACCGTCAGATTTTAATATATTCTGTGCAGTTGTATTTGGTATATAGTGATTGATAAGGTCACCTGAACAATCTCTACCATTGCACATAACTTTTTGAAAACAATCATTAAACCAAACAACATCATCATAAGAACCAGTTACTACAACAGGAATTTTAAATTGATTAAGGTATTCTAAATTCTCACTACCTAGCTTTGATGCCGCCTGTTTTACAGTACGGCTTATATGTTGATCAAAACGTCTTACACCGAATACAACAATTAAAACTGACAGCAATGCAATCGTCATTTCTATTGCAAAAACATATAAATTCCATCGGATGGAAAAGAACGCCATAGCCAATATTCCCACAGTATACACAATAAAGAATGGTGTAACTGTCCATATTTTACGTTTCACTGTTCTTTTCCCCCTTTCACAACAAATGTAATTCATATTTTTAAATTAAAAATATGAATTACATTATTCTTTATAAATTTTTTAATTATACTTCCATTATAATAGGCAGTATCATTGGACTACGTCTTGTTTTATTGAAAATATGCTTTGAAACATCATCTTTAATTTTATTCTTTATTACGTTCCACTCGTGAACATTTTTTTCTGCAAACTCGACTAATATTTCAGTTGCAATACGTCTTACTTCATGTAAAAGCTCCTCTGATTCTCTTACATATACAAAACCTCTTGAGACAATATCAGGACCGCTTACAACATAACCATCTACAATATCAAGTGCAGCAACAATGATAATCAAACCATCCTGTCCAAGATGCTTACGATCACGCAGTACAATACTGCCTACATCACCTACACCAAGACCATCAACAAACACCTTACCTGAAGCAACAGAAGGTAACTGTTTCATAGTGCCAGGTTTTAGTTCAATTACATTGCCTACATCGCCAATAAAAATATGGTCACTTACCATACCAAGACTTTGTGCTAAATCTGCGTGTTTACGAAGATGTTTCTGCTCACCGTGTACAGGAATAAAGAATTCAGGTTTTACCAAACTATGAATAATCTTAAGTTCTTCCTGACAAGCGTGACCTGAAACGTGAACTTCGTACATAGATTCATATACTACATCACAACCAAGTTTTAATAATTCATCAATTACATTACCCACCATTTTTTCGTTACCTGGTATAGGATTTGCAGAAATAATTATAAAATCACCTTTACCCACAGCTACCTTGCGGTGATCTGAATAAGCCATTCTTGATAAAGCAGACATAGGTTCTCCTTGACTACCTGTTGTAACAAGAACTATTTGCTCAGGAGTATATTCATTAAGTAGATCTATATCAATTACTACACCATCAGGTATATCAATATACCCCAAATCAGTTGCAACCTGCATATAGTTTAGCATACTTCTGCCTGAGAATGCAACTTTTCTTCCATTAGCATATGCACAATTAATAATTTGTTGTATTCTGTTTACATTAGATGCAAATGTTGCAATTATAATTCTTTGATTTTGTGCTCTTACAAAAAGGTGTTCAAAACTCTCTTGAACTTTAGCTTCAGTTTTTGTAAATCCCGGACGTTCTGCATTTGTAGATTCAGCCATAAGGGCAAGTACACCCTCTTTTCCAAGTTCTGCAAAACGAGTAAGGTCAATCATTTCACCTGAAGCAGGTGTGCAGTCAATTTTAAAGTCACCTGTATGAACAAGAGTACCTGCGGGTGAATGAATTGCAACACCAACAGAGTCAGGAATAGAATGATTAACATGTATCAACTCTACACTCATACATCCCAATTTTATTACATCGCCTGCATTAGCTACATTTAGTTGTGCAGACGAAAGCAAATTATGCTCTTTCAGCTTATTGCCAACCAATCCCATCGACAAAGGTGTACCATACACAGGTATATTACAATCTTTTAAAAGATAAGGCAAACCACCAATATGGTCTTCGTGTCCGTGAGTAATGACAATGCCCTTTATTCTGTTTATATTTTCTTTTATATAGGTAAAATCAGGTAACACTAAATCTACACCAAGCATTTCTCCATCAGGAAATGCCATACCACAATCTAAAATGAACATATCACCACAACATTCAAATAATGTGATATTTTTACCAATTTCATTCAAACCGCCAAGAAATGCAATTTTAATTGTAGGTACATTATCTCTCTTTACATAAGGCTTTTTTCCTCTTGTTCTGTTACCTTTACTCTTGCCCTTAGCCATAGTTTTTTTGCCCGATTTTGCAATTTGCTTCCCTTTAATTTTCTTGGAATCAAACATATTCCTGCCTTTTTTTCCGTCACTGACAGGTTTTTTTACGTTATTAGTCACAAACAAACCTCCATTATTAAATTATGTATATGAATATTTATTTAATAATTATTACAAAACAGCCCCTATATTTGTGCCGCAAACGGTGCCAACACAAAGCTATTTATAAATAATTAAGAATTTACCGATAAAAAAATAAAATCCGAACACACATTTATTATATTCTACTCTGTTTATTAGCTTGTGTCAAGTTCATAAAAATATTAACTATTATTTTCAAAATTAAAATTTATAATAACAAAACCACAATTTACTCTTTACTGTAAATTGTGGTTTATATAAACTTATTATTTATTCTTATATATTATACCAAAATTGCAATAATAAATTTTATAAATCTGCTAATTAATCAGTTATTGCAATTTCCTGTACAATCACTGTCACATTCAGTCTGTAAGCAACTGCTTACCCCTTCTTCAGCCTGAGCAACCTTCAACATAATAGCACATTCAATACGTTTTCTGAAAAGCTCACAACCGTATTCATATATTCCGATAATATCGCCGGTTGCGTGATATGAATTAGCAGCACAACCGCCACTACAATACAATCTTGCCCAACAATTATCACATTCACGTCTTGCAAATACATTGCATTTTCTGAATTTATCCTGCACTTCAGTGTTTTTTACACCATTCCATACATCACCAAGACTGTACTTAAGATCACCGACAAACTGATGACAAGGGAAAAGTTCTCCCCAAGGTGTAACAGCCATATATTCTGTACCACTGCCACATCCCGCAACACGTTTATAAATGCAAGGACCGTGTTCAAGGTCTATCATATAATGATAGAAAGTGAATGGTCTGCCCTCTTTTTCTCTTTTCAGCATCTCTTTGGCAAGAATTTCATATTGTTCAAAAATTTTCGGTAAATCTTCCTGTGTAAGAGCATATGGATCATCAGGAGAACAGACTACTGGCTCCATACTTAATTCTGTAAAACCCATATCTGCCATATGAAAAATATCATTTGTAAAATCAACATTGTTATGGGTATATGTACCACGCATATAATATCCACGATTACCACGTTTTTCAACAAATCTGCGGAACTTTGGTACAATAGTTTCATAGCTTCCTTTACCTGCATAATCAACACGAAGATGATCGTGAATCTCTTTTCTGCCGTCAAGACTGAGAACAACATTATGCATTTCTTTATTAGCAAACTCTATAACTTCATCGTCAACAAGCACACCATTAGTTGTAAGGGTAAACCTAAAATGCTTGTTGCACTTTTCTTCAATACTTCTTGCATACTTTACGATTTCTTTTACAACATTCCAGTTCATAAGAGGTTCGCCACCAAAAAAGTCTACCTCCAGATTATGTCTTGTACCAGAATTTGCAACCAGAAAATCAATAGCTTGTTTACCAACTTCAAAACTCATAAGGGCTCTTTCACCTTGATATTTGCCTTGACTCGCAAAACAATAGCTACAATTAAGGTTACAAGTATGAGCGACGTGCAAACAAAGTGCTTTAATAACATTATTTCTATTTTTAAAGTCAACTGCCTGCTGTGCATAACTACTGTCTGCAAACAGTTTTCCATCATTTTTCAGTTGAGTTATATCTTCATAACATTCATCAAGCTCCTGTCGGTTTACACCCTCACTTTTAGAATATTTTTCAAGCATTCTATTTATTATATCCTCTTTTGAATAATTTGGATACATTTCTATCATATCATAGGCAACCTCATCAACACTATGTACTGAACCGCTACCTTCATCTATAACAATGTTATAACCATTTAATTTATATTGGTGAACCATTATTTTACCTCGTTTACTACAAAATAAAATGCCGTAACACACAGCAAGTGAGCAACGGCACTTTTTACTGAAAAATTAAAATTACTTGCTCTTCTTTTCGCAAGGCTGGTTAGCAACACCGCAAGATGTTTTACAAGCTGACTGACAAGATGTCTGGCACTCACCACAACCACCTGTTTTAACGCTCTTAGCAAGATCTCTTGTGTTCAGAGTATTAATTCTTTTCATAGTAATTTCTCCTTTCAGAATTCTGTATAAAGTAATACCATATACATATATTACAACTTTTTACTGTTTCTGTCAATCCTATAATATCACTTATATACATATAATAAAAGATATTTCTTCATAGTACACTACCTATGTCTGTGGGTCAATAAACAACTCATCACCTTGTTCAATCACATTATAAGAATTAATTACAAATTTATTGAATACTTAATTTGAATACTTAATAAGAAAACTTCAGAAAATAATTGATAAAATTAGTGAAAAAAGTCGAAATACACTTTGACATTACACACAAATAGTGATAAAATAGTCAACGAAATAGTTAATATTTGTAATATTTAGAAAAAAAGGAGGAGATAATAAATGTTTAATATACCTATGAACACAAAAGGGGCATTGAGTGCAGACAGTTTAATGTCATTAAACAATGTCGGAGCAGTTTCGCCTCAAACTCAGCCTATACAAAATATGCAACCACAAATGCCTCAGGCTCAGCCCACACAAAATATGCAACCACAAATGCCTCAGGCTCAGCCTATGCAAAGTACACAACCGCAAACGCCTTATACTCAGCCTGTGCAGAATACACAACCGCAAACGTCTTACCAAATGCCTCAAACTCAACCTGTGGCACCCAAACAAAGACCTACTGGTACCGGTGTACATTTAAAAAAAGGGCAAAAAACTTCTTTATCGCAAATGAATCCCAATTTATCGGAAATTCAGGTTTGCCTTGGTTGGGATATCTCAAATCAAGCGTGCGATTTAGATGCATCAGCATTTATGTTAGGTGATGACAATAAAGTTGTAGGCGATGATTGGTTTGTGTTCTATGGTCAACCTGTCAGTCCTGATGGAAGTATTATACACCATGGTGACAGTTGCGATGGAGCAGTCATTGGTGATGATGAGGTAATTGATATTAAATTAAATCAGATAAATCAAATGGTTAAAAAGATTGCCTTTGTAATTACGATAAATGAAGCTCGTGAAAATAATTTGAACTTTAGTATGGTATCAAACGCATATGTAAGGGTTTTGGATAAATCTACTGGAAAAGAGCTTGTAAAATTTCTGTTGACAGACTATTTTTCAAATGTTACCTCAATGGTAGTAGGCGAGGTTTACAACAAAGGTGGTCAATGGAGATTTAATCCCGTTGGAAACGGATTTGCAGAGGATCTTGCAGGTCTTTGTAATGTTTATGGTGTTAATGTAGCTGACTAACAATCTGTCAAATTTACAGTATAAATTTAAAAACATAAAAATATTATAGTAATAAAAACACGGTAAAGGAGAAGTTATTTTATGCTTAAACTAGAAACTTTAAATGAGCTAACACTTAAAGTAACCTCACAAGGTGGTGGCGATGTTCTTTATACAAAGGCAGGTTCATTTATTTGTGGTGAATGTTATGGCTCAAAGAACTATCAGTTTGAAAAAGTCCTGTTAGGTCCGGAAGGAAATCCCCTTCGTGCAGCACTTGGACAACTGGGACGCCGTTTTACAGGTGAAAATTTGCCTTTGATGAAAGTAACAAACAGAGGAGATAATATTACATACTATGCTAATAATGCAAATCACGTTGTTGTATATAATTTAAGACAAGGTGAAACAATTTCTGTTGAATCCGAGAATCTTTTGGCTTTTACTTCCGATTGTAAATATGGAGTAAGATTTTTAGCACAAGGTGTTATTTCTCAAAAGGGTCTTGCAACTTCAACATTAACAGGTGTGGGACCAAATGCACAGGTAGCGGTACTTGTAGATGGTAACCCTATTGTACTTAGCAACGTACAGAATGGTTCTACCTTAGAAGTTGACCCCGATGCAGTAATTTGTTGGGTAGGCAGAGATCCAGGATTCAAACTAGATTTGTCATGGAAAAATCTAATCGGTCAGGCATCAGGTGAATCATATATGTTTGAGTGGACAGGAAATAGCCCAGCAACAGTTATTATTCAGCCATTAGAGAGAGAATCCGGTGTCAACATTGGTATGGACGGTGGTCCTTCAGGCCAAAGAGCTCAGGCTCAAAACAATCAATCATTAAGCGGTGCTGCTCAAAGTGTACAAGGAACTCTTGGTCAGCTTGGAAATATGCTGGGTGGTAATGGTAACAACGGTAATAATAATGGAGGCGGCGGTTTTGGCGGCCTTGGCGGTCTCGGTGGTATGTTTGGACTTTAAATTTTAATAATAATTATTAATTAACAAGAAAGGGTGTTTAACTATGCCAGTAAGCTTAAAAAAAGGTGGCAAAATAAGTTTAGCAAAAGTAGCCACTGATGCGGGTATAAGCGGAGGTTTAACAAAAATTATCGTAGGATTAGGTTGGGACGTAAACCGTTATGATGGTGGTTCTCAGTTTGATTTGGATGCAGCAGCATTTATGCTTGCAAACACAGGTAAAGTAAGAAGCACTGATGATTTTATATTCTATAATCAGAAAACAGGTCCCGGTATAGAACATTTGGGAGATAATAGAACTGGTGATGGTGAAGGTGATGATGAAGTTATCAGAGTTGAGCTTAATTCAATTCCAGCTGATGTGGAAAAAATAAGCTTTACTGTTACTATTGACCAAGCAGTGGAGAGAAATCAAAATTTTGGTATGGTAGAAAATTCCTACATTCGTGTTTTAGATGAGGTTACAGGTACAGAATTAGTAAGATATGATCTAGGCGAAGATTTTTCAGTTGAAACAGCTGTTGTCGTTGCTGATTTATACAGACACAATGGCGAATGGAAATTCAATGCTATCGGTAGCGGATTTTCAGGCGGTTTGGCAGCACTTTGTCAAAACTTTGGTGTAGACATCTAAGTTTTGAATTATACATTTATATAAACAAAAGAAGCAGAATTCGGTAAGATTCTGCTTCTTTTGTTTATATATCAAATTATTTCAAGGTACATAAATCATATTATAATACTGCTAATATTATCATACAGCTGTTATTTTCACCTTATCGGAAGATATACCAGTTTGCCCAACAACAACATCCTTTATAATCATTGCATCATCAGAGGTAAGGTCGCTGTCTTTTACTACTACACTACACTCACCATTTTGTATAAAAACCATACATTCCTCAAAACCCTTTGATTTAATAAGACTTTCTACATTGGTTTGTTGTTCCATAATGGTTGCAAGTTCAGCAGCTTTTGCCACTGCCTCTGTTTTTGCACTTTCACTCTCCTCTGAAGATTCAAGTACATCTTGAGTCATCTCTGCTATTTTATCTTGTGTTTGCTGACGATCTACCTTCGCCTGTGCAAAATACTCGTCACTTCCTTTTTCAGCAGTAGTCGTTTTTTCTGAGTTTGTAGATTTTTCTGACTGCGTTGTTTTTTCTGTGGCTGATTCTCCTGCTTTTTTGTCACTTGAGGTATTCACAAATTCAGCCTCACCAAGCTCTTTTGATACACTTACTACATCTGCTCCCGAGAGTAAATCTGTGTTGCTAGAAAACTGCCAGTTCAAATAAACTGCTGCTCCCAATGTAAGAACCAATCCTGCTAATATCAGTTGCTTTTTTCCAAATTTCATATTAAATATTCCTCCCTATTGTGACAGCCCTACTACGCTGACTTTTGATGATGATATATCTAACGCTTTTGTTACTGCGTCAATTACCTTTTCTTTTACAACACTGTTGTCACCACCTGCACACACTACAAGAACACCACGCACCTTTGGTTGAATTTCTTTTACAAGCACAGTTTGCTCTGTACCATCTGAAAGTTCAACTGTAATATAAGTGCTTTCGGCTGTAATATCCTTGTTGCTAGTTATATCAGATTGTTTTTCATTGTTGCTGTTATTTTGCGACATATTTTTATTAGAAGCAAATACCTGTTCAACAGTGCTGTCCATAGTAAGCATTACTTTTGTTGTTCCTGCACCGTTAATAGAGCATATAATTTCTGCAAGATTTTGTTCCAGTTGATTTTCATACTCTGTAAGACTTACATATGCAATCTGAGAGTTATTGTTTTTCATCTCATCATTCTGCCTATTATCTTTAAAAAATTCTGAAAAAAGAATAAGAGAAATTCCTACAAATCCCGCAATAATTACAGTTTTTACAAATTTAGGATTTTTTGTAAAACCATTTAATTTTGAAAAAATGCTTTCGGTGTTTTTTTCTTCCAAGTAATCACCCCACATATACATCAGGTGTTATTCCTGTTTTTTCTTTTACAGTATTTTGAATTTCTGTTAATTGATTTCTGTATGTAGTACTTACATATATTTCAACCCTTATAATATCTATGCTTTCACCTGTTGAACTATCCATATTAATTTGTATTTTTTTATACTCTATCTCTTTTTCTTTAAGACAATCTGCAACAACATTTTCTATTACTGATTTTCCACAGGCTATGGTTAAATCTCCTACTTGCTCATCAAAAGTAAATTCTTCCTGTTCAATATCTATCTTGTCAGGTTCTATAACACCCGATTTTATAAGATTTGCAAATGGAACAAGCACAGCTACCACTAAAAATAAACCTAATACAAAATTAAGCATTTTTGAAACATTACCATCCGGTGCAAGCATTTCAAAAATAGCACAAATTATTGCAACTGCACACACCGCATTTGCCCATAAGGTAATTTCCTGCATTAAGTTACACCCCCTACCATAAGCATAATAGTTGATGAAACTATAAAAATCATCATACAGCAAAGTAATATTGCTATAAGCACATTGATAACTGTTGCAACACTTTTAAGTAATTTTATAATCTGCCCCATATTAAAAACATCAGCCAAAGCTATTGCAATATTTATTGATATAAGCCACAGTACACAAGAAATTATAGAAGGCAAATATACAGTACCTGTTGCAAGAATAGCAAATACTCCTACACCCGATTTTAGCATACCCATACAGCTGCGTACTGTCTGATATGCTTCACTTAAGGCACCACCAACAAGTGGAACAAAGCTACTTATCGCAAAACGTGTTGCCTTTGTTCCTGCTGAATCTGCTGACGAAGAAATAAAACTTTGCATAGTTAGAATTGCAGTAAAAACCGACATTGTAAACGTAAGCACCCATTTTACAATTTTATTTATAAGCTCACAAAATCCATTTAAGTTTACCTTTTGCGATATTCCGCTTACTATCGACATTCCCATAAAAGTATTAAGTAAAGGTACAAGGATATTTTCAGAAATTTGGGACACTACTGTGCCAGCACTCATAACAAGTGTATAGTTACCTGCACCTTGAGTAGATTGTCCCATTGCAAGCATTATCGCTACCATTATCGGTACAAAAATCAGCATAAAGTCTGATGATATTTTTATAACATTGGCACTATAATATATTGTTTGGCTTATAGGTCTAACTAATATAATACTTACTGCAAGTACTGCAACTGAATTAAGTACTGATGTAAGAGATGAGGAAGCTATGGTAGACTTGACACTGTCAATTAATGCTACCAACATAATAACTCCCATAATTTTCACAATACAGTTTAAAGGGGTAATTGATTTTTCCTGAACTGTATTTATAATACTGCTGAAAATATCAAAAAACGAAAAAGAGTTAAGTTGTTGCCAACTTGGGGAAGTTACTCCGATATCTTCAAGCTGTTCTCTAACTTCTTTAGGAAGTTCATCTATTAAAGCATCAGCACCGCTAAGTTCATACTGGCTATTATAAATATCTTCTTGTGTATATCCGACTGATTCTTCATCCGCATACACCGTAACAGTAAAAAATATCATAAAAATTATTAACATCAAAATAAATATAAACTTCTTCATTTTAACTACATTAACCGCCAAGTAGTGATGTTGCGGTGTTGAGTACCTCCTCCATTAATGGCAATGCAGAAATTAATATTAATATTTTTCCTGCAAGCTCTACTTTACCGGATAAAGCATTTTGTCCGGCATCTTTACAAATATCCGATGAAAACTGGCATATAAAGCATATCCCAACCGATTTCAATAAAACAGTTGTATACTCTGCATTAACTCCTGTGGAATTCATAAGACTTTCTATTTTACTTGTCACAGTTGGCAAAGATACACATATAGTAATTAAAATAATTACTCCGGTTATAAGGGCAAGCATAACAGAAAAATTCGGTGTAGTTTGTTTTAATGTTACTGCGAGAATAGCACCCGCAACAGCTATAACACAAATTCCTGCAATATTCATAGTCACAACCCAAATAGATTTTTAATGGTGTTGAATAATTCACTTATCTGCTGAACAATAATAAGCAACACCACAATAAGTCCGGCAAGATTGGTCATCATAGCCTGTTCTTCACGTCCGCTACGGATAAGCACCTGATTAAGAACCGCAACAATTATGCCTATTGCGGCTATTTTAAATATCAAATCAACATCCATTTATACACAACCCTTTAATAATTACATTCTTGATAAATTTTAAATTAACACAATAACTAATGCAAGTCCGCAAAAAAAACCTAGTGAACGGTAAAGTCTTGATTTTTTTGAATATTCGTCTTGTAGTTGCTCTACTCTTGCTGAAAACATATTTTTAAAATATTCACAATGAATTGTCTGCCCTTCTGTGTCTGTTGCACCAAGTTTACTTCCGAATTGTTTGATTATATTTTTATCGTCTTTTGACAAACCATAATATGATGGTAAAGAATCAACTGCACTACTCCAGCTTTGAGAAACACTTAATCCACTTTGAAGATTATTTAAAGCACAATTTACGAATGGCACATATGTATTTACACATTCTTGCTGTAAAACAGTGTAAATATCAAAGGCATTGTAGCGTATAGAGGAAGAAATATTACTTGTAAACAATGCGAGCTGACTAAACAACATCATTCTTCGTTTGAGCATCGCTGACAGATAAAAGCCTGTGGCTGTGCTGCTTATAATTACTAGAATACATCCTATCATTTTCATAATTCTGTAATTCCTCCAACGTGTATATTTCTTTCATTACTCCGGGAGTTCTTCTGTCTGATAAGAACACAATATATTCAAAGGCACCTGTATCTAACAAACTGCGTGTCTGAGGTTTTGTTAGCAATTCCTTTAAATCGGCACAATGTGCTGAGGCAAGAACAGAAACACCACTGTTCAGACACTCTCTGATACTTACTGCCTCTTCATCTGTACCAATTTCATCACACACAACTACATCAGGCGACATACATCGTATAGCGTGCATAATTCCATCTTTTTTGCGATAACCATCAAGAACATCGCACATACCCAAATCATTCTGCACAACACCGGAATATGTGCCTCCAAGCTCACCACGCTCATCCACAACACATACTTTCAAATTTTTTTCAGTTGACAAAACTCTCGATATATCTCTCAGCACTGTTGTTTTTCCGCAGGAAGGTACTCCGCATATAAGAACTCCACCTTTATTTAGATTAATATTTTTAAGTATACTTTCTGAAACACCCTTTATTTCTCGAGCTATTCTCAAATTAATTGAAGAAATATCACGGATATTCATAATATCCGTGTTATTATAAACTGCTGTTCCACATATTCCCGCTCTATGTCCTCCACGCATAGTAACATAGCCATTTTTTATTTCTGATTGTCTTGTATATACAGAATAACAGCATATATTCTGAAAACATTCCTGAACATCACTTACTGTGGCTATAAGCATATTATCCGTAGAGCAAGACACTGCCTGATTATCTGTTGTAAGGTAATATGTTATATTTCCGCAATATAAAGCAACTGGTCTATTGGTACGGATATGTACTTCCTGTACCTGAGATTTTATATAGTTAGGAACCTTCATAACTGCTTGATAAAGACGTTGATTAAGCCCTTTTACACAAAAGTTAAAGCGTTCTGTTGCACAAGTATCATTCATTTAAAATTCCTCCTTTTAAATTTCCTGTTACATATATATGGACAACTAAACAAATATAGAACTGTTATGTAATATAAATTATCAGCTTAGTTATTGATATTCAGCAAAAAAAGGAAATGACCACACTTTTCAGTGTAGCCATTTCCTTTTTAAATTCTATATGAGAGATAATTATTTCAATTATACACCTTGTGCGATCATAGCATCTGCAACTTTTTCAAAACCTGCAATGTTTGCACCTACAACGTAGTTACCTTCAAAACCATATTTCTTAGCAGCTGTTGAAACGTTATTAAAGATATTAACCATAATACCCTGAAGTTTCTGGTCAACTTCCTCAAATGTCCATGATAGACGCATTGAGTTCTGGCTCATTTCAAGAGCAGATGTAGCAACACCACCTGCGTTTGCAGCCTTACCAGGAGCAAACATAACACCATTTTCCTGAAGGTATGTTGTAGCCTCAATAGTTGTAGGCATATTAGCACCCTCAGCAACAGCAATTACACCGTTTGCAACCAATCTCTTAGCATCATCTTCAAGAAGTTCGTTCTGTGTAGCACAAGGAAGAGCAACGTCACACTTAATTGACCAATCGAACTTACCCTCGTGGTACTCAGAGTTAGGACGATAATTCTTATACTCAGTAAGTCTCTGTCTTTTAACTTCCTTAATCTCCTTAACAGCATCAAGATCAATACCTTCAGCGTCATAAATCCAACCAGTTGAATCAGAAAGTGTAACAACCTTAGCACCAAGTTGTGTAGCCTTCTCTGTTGCATAAATAGCAACATTACCCGCACCAGATACACAAACAGTCATACCCTTAATGTCACGACCATTTTGTTTTAGCATTTCCTCTGTGAAGTACAATAGACCATAACCAGTAGCTTCTGTTCTTGCAAGAGAACCACCGTATGAAAGACCCTTACCTGTGAGAACACCCTCATAAACATTCTTCAATCTTTTATACTGACCGAACATATAACCGATTTCGCGAGCACCTGTACCAATATCACCAGCAGGAACATCAGTATCAGCACCAATGTGTCTGCTTAGCTCTGTCATAAAGCTCTGGCAGAAAGCCATAATTTCTCTGTCACTTTTACCCTTAGGATCAAAGTCAGAACCACCTTTACCGCCACCGATTGGAAGACCTGTAAGTGAGTTCTTAAAAATCTGCTCAAAACCAAGGAACTTAATAACGCCCAAGTTTACAGAAGGATGAAGTCTTAGACCGCCCTTGTAAGGTCCGATAGCACTGTTGAACTGTACACGGAAACCACGGTTAATTTGCATCTTACCGTTGTCATCAACCCAAGGCACCTTAAACATAACTACTCTTTCAGGCTCAGTAATTCTCTCAAGAATACTGTTCTCCTGATACTTAGGATTCTGCTCAAAAACAGGCTCAAGTGATGTCAGAACTTCAGTAGCAGCCTGAATAAACTCAGGCTCATTTGAATTTTTTTCTTTTAGTATTTCTAACTGCTCGCTAACGTATGACATTGAAATACTCCTCCTTAAAATTGTGATTAATATATAATTGATAAAACAAAAATACATCCACAACAGGTCAACTGTCGCAGAGGTATTACACTACGAATTCACAGTCCCGTTGCTGACATTTAGAATTATAACACATAATTTTCCAATGTGCAATATCAAAACGCTATTTTTTGCAACAAAGTTTTGAATAAATTGCAAATTTTTGCAAAAATACCTACATATGATTAGATTAAAGAGGTGTTTTGTTCAATTTTAGCACATAATTGTTGCAAAAATAGAAATGAATATTTTAATTATCTTCCCCAACATTTGCAATAAAGCTATAATATGAGTGTTTTATCACTTGCTAATTATTTTTCTTAAGGTTCCCCACAACTATTAACAAAGAGCCTAGATATTGTTTTTTTATAGCATTAAACACGAATGGGCAAGCTATGTAAAACAGCTTGCCCATAAACTAACTTATATTTATTTATAAAAAATTCAAATATAAATTACTTGCTTCTTTTCTCTTTGATTGCAGCCTGTGCAGCAGCAAGTCTAGCTATTGGAACTCTGAAAGGAGAACAAGAAACGTAGTTAAGACCTACATTGTGACAGAACTCTACTGATGAAGGATCGCCACCGTGTTCACCACAGATACCAAGTTTGATGTCAGGTCTTGTCTGCTTACCAAGCTCAGCAGCCATCTTAACCAACTTGCCAACACCTGTTTGATCAAGTTTAGCAAATGGATCTGACTCGTAAATCTTTGTATCATAGTAAGCATCAAGGAACTTACCAGCGTCATCACGGCTGAAACCGAATGTCATCTGTGTAAGGTCGTTTGTACCAAAGCTGAAGAACTCAGCCTCTTTAGCGATTTCGTCAGCTGTTAAAGCAGCTCTTGGAATCTCGATCATTGTACCAACTTTGTACTGCATATCTACGCCAGCCTCAGCAATAATCTTGTCAGCTGTTGTTGTAACAACATCCTTAACATACTTAAGCTCTTTAACTTCACCAACAAGTGGAATCATAATCTCAGGAACGATGTTGTAATCAGGATGCTCCTTGTTAACTACAATAGCAGCGTTGATAACAGCTGTTGTCTGCATCTCAGCAATTTCAGGATAAGTAACAGCCAAACGGCAACCACGGTGACCCATCATAGGGTTGAACTCGTGTAGTCCGTTAATGATATCCTTCAAATGTTCAACAGTGATGTTCATTTCACCAGCCAACTCAACAATATCCTCTTCCTTTGTAGGAACGAACTCATGTAGAGGTGGATCAAGGAATCTAACTGTCATAGGACGACCCTCAAGAACTCTGTACATCTCTTCAAAGTCACCCTGCTGTAAAGGCATAATTTTAGCAAGAGCATTCTTTCTCTCTTCAACAGTTTCAGAAACGATCATCTCACGGATAGCCTTAATTCTGTCACCTTCAAAGAACATATGCTCTGTACGGCAAAGACCAATACCCTCTGCACCAAATTTAACAGCCTGTGCTGTATCTCTTGGATTATCAGCGTTTGTTCTAACCAAAAGCTTTCTTTCAGCGTCAGCCCAGCTCATAAATCTGTCAAAGTCACCTACAATAGCAGCCTCTGCTGTTGCAATAGCTTCGCCATAGATGTCACCAGTTGAACCATTAAGAGAAATGTAGTCGCCCTCTTTAATTGTCTTTCCACCAAGTGTGAACTGCTTCTCTTCTTCGTTGATAACAATTTCGCCACAACCAGATACACAGCATGTACCCATACCACGAGCAACAACAGCAGCGTGAGATGTCATACCGCCACGAACTGTAAGAATACCTTCAGCAGCATTCATACCCTCAATATCCTCAGGTGATGTTTCAAGTCTAACAAGAACAACCTTTTCACCGTTCTCAACCCAATTTTTAGCGTCTTCAGCTGTAAATACAACCTTACCACAAGCAGCACCAGGAGAAGCAGCAAGACCCTTACCAATTGGTGTAGCACTCTTAAGAGCCTTAGCATCAAACTGAGGGTGAAGAAGTGCATCCAACTGCTTAGGCTCAACTCTTAGTACAGCCTCTTCTTCTGTAATCATTCCCTCGTCAACAAGATCAACAGCAATCTTCAGAGCAGCAGCTGCTGTTCTCTTACCATTTCTTGTTTGAAGCATATAAAGTTTACCGTTTTCAATAGTAAACTCCATATCCTGCATATCCTTATAGTGGTTCTCAAGTCTTGTTGCAATCTCAACGAACTGGTTGTATACCTCTGGCATATCAACAGCAAGTTTATCAATTGTGCTAGGAGTTCTAACACCAGCAACAACGTCCTCACCCTGAGCATTAATTAGGTACTCACCGAACAGAGCTTTTTCACCAGTAGCAGGATCACGAGTAAATGCAACACCTGTACCTGAATTCTCATTCAAGTTACCGAATACCATTGGCTGTACGTTAACAGCTGTACCCCATGAATAAGGGATATCATTCATTCTTCTGTATACATTAGCACGAGGGTTGTCCCATGAACGGAATACTGCCTTTACAGCTTCCATTAACTGAGTCTTTGGATCAGTAGGGAAGTCTTCACCCTTCTGCTCCTTGTAATACTCTTTAAACAGAACAACAAGTTGCTTCATATCATCAACGTCAAGATCAATATCGTCCTTAACGCCCTTCTTTTCTTTCAACTCATCAATGATAACTTCAAAACGCTTCTTAGAAATTTCCATAACAACGTCTGAGAACATCTGGATAAAACGACGATAAGAGTCGTAAACAAATCTCTCAAACTTAGGATCAGGGTTACCTGCGATTAAACCTGCAGCAACTTCATCATTGATACCAAGGTTTAGGATTGTGTCCATCATACCTGGCATTGAAGCTCTAGCACCTGAACGAACTGAAACCAACAGTGGGTTCTTAGGATCTCCGAACTTCTTCTCATTAATTTTTTCAATTTCTGCTAGTGCAGTATAAATCTGCTCTTCAATATCGCTAGCAATCTTTCTGCCGTCCTCATAGTAACGAGTACAAGCTTCTGTTGAAACAGTAAAGCCCTGTGGAACTGGCATACCAAGATTTGTCATACCAGCTAGGTTAGCACCCTTACCACCCAGCAGTTCTCTCATTGTTTCATTACCCTCAGAGAAAAGATAAACATACTTCTGGCTCATGGGAATAGATACCTCCTGAAAAAATTTAATTCAACGCTGTGGTAAACCCACAACGCATTATTAACCGACTTTATCTAAGTCTACAAGGTATTATAACAAATAAATTTAAAAATTACCATACCTTTTCTCTATTTTCTCAGAAGAATTTCAAAATTTTTCTTTTTTATCAAATTATAATTGTAAAAAAACAAACTAATTATCGACAGATAAATTAATTATTTACTGTGAAAAACGATAAAATTACTTTTTTTATAGATTTATCTGTTGAAAAGGCTTGAAAAAATTTGTATATATGAGATAATATGGTGTGTGTAAAAAAATCAGTCTGTTGTATATGTTTGCTGATTTTTGTTATGAGAAAATAAGTTTGGAGGAAAGGAATTATGGCAAATAAAAGTGCTGTAATTCTTGCCGGTGGAGAAGGCAAGAGAATGAAATCCGATAAACCCAAAACTCTATCTGAGGTTATGGGTAAACCTATGTTACAATGGGTTATTGATGCCCTAAAAAAAAGTGGTATAGAAAATATATGTGTCGTAAAAGGCTATAAAAAAGAATGTATTGAAGAATATCTTGAAACCTTGCCATATGATATAACTTCTGTTTATCAAGCTGAAAGACTTGGTACAGGTCACGCTGTTATGATGGCTAAAGATTTTTTGATAAAAAATAGCGGAGATGTTATTATTCTTAATGGTGATGCACCATTTATGGATAGTGAAACAATAAGCAAGGCTTACAAACAACATAACGATAGTAACAGTAGTGCTACTGTTATATCTGCTAAAGTTGACAATCCTACGGGATATGGCAGAATTGTAAGAGCTGATGATGGTTCATTAAAAGCTATTATAGAGCAGAAAGATGCAGACGAAAACACTCTTGACATCAATGAAGTAAATTCAGGTGGTTTTTGGTTTAATTGTAATGCTCTTCTGAGTGTGCTTGACAACATTCGTGCCAACAATGCTGCTAAAGAATATTATTTGCCAGATGCTTTAAAACTATTGTTAGAAACTGGAAAGGTTGTAAGTGCATACACAGCTGAATCCAGTGACACTGTACTAGGAGCTAATGACCCTGCACAGTTAGAAGAGCTTAATAAAATTGCAAAAGCTAAATATGGTAAATACCCATATTAAAAAAATCGAATAAACTATGTAACTTTATTGTACACTTTTGTGTAACTGAATATAGGAGGATTTTTAAATGAATTTTCATGGTAAGGACATTAAAATTTTTGCAGGCAGTTCAAATAATACGGTAGCTCAAGGTATCGCAGATAGCCTTGGTTTGCCATTAGGTAAATCTAGCTGCTGTACTTTCAGTGATGGAGAAATTGCTGTTTCACTAAACGAATCAGTTCGTGGTTCTGAGTGTTTTATCGTTCAATCAACCTGTGATCCTGTTAACGATAATCTTATGGAACTTCTTATTATGATCGATGCTATGAAACGTGCTTCTGCTGCAAGAATTACAGCAGTAATGCCTTATTTTGGCTATGCAAGACAGGACAGAAAAGCTAAACCAAGAGATCCAATTTCAGCTAAACTTGTAGCCGACATTATTACAACAGCAGGTGCAGACAGACTTTTGACAATGGATCTTCACGCTAATCAAATTCAGGGATTTTTTAATATTCCTGTTGATCATCTTATGGGTGCACCATTACTTGCTGAACATATGAAAGCAATGGTTGGTAACGAACAGGACGATTACATTGTTGTTTCCCCTGACCTTGGTTCAGTTACACGTGCAAGAAACTTTGCGAATAAGATTGGCTGTGGTCTTGCTATTGTTGATAAGAGAAGACAGAAAGCCAATGTATCTGAAGTTATGAATATTATCGGTGACGTTAGCGATAAGAAGGTTATTCTTGTTGACGATATGATTGATACAGCAGGTACACTTTGTAATGCCGCTGCTGCACTTATTGAAAAGGGCGGTGCTAAGAGTGTAACAGCTTGTGCTACCCATGCTGTACTTTCAGGTCCTGCTATTGATAGAATTCAGAACAGTGTAATTTCTGAAGTTGTACTACTTGATACTGTTCCCGTTGAAGGCAAGAAGTTAATTGATAAATTTACAGTTCTTCCTGTTGCTCCTACTTTTGCAAGAGCTATTGAAAGAATTTATGCTGACCAGCCATTCAACAATGTATTTGGTTGATTTTTAATTTTCATATTGTATTTCATATTGTAATAGTAATTACCCACTAACTATTATTAGGTGGGTAATTACTATTTTACACAATATCAGGAGGTGTAAAAGGATAGTGTGTAAGGAAAAAAATTTGAACAAAAATTCAGTGGAACAAACAAACAAAAGGTTAATATATCTAGATATATTAAGAATAATTTCTGCATTTGCAGTTATAGTAATTCATACAACTACTATAAATGTTTATACTCCCAATCCTGAACTTTCATTAGAGTGGATAATCTATGTATTTTTTGACAGTTTTTTCAGATGGGCAGTACCTGTTTTTGTTATGATAAGTGGTTCGCTTTTTCTTGATAATACTAAAAATTTGAACATAAAAACATTTTATAAAAAAAATATATTTAAAATTATAATAGCATTTATTTTCTGGATGGGTATTTATATACTTCATGATAAACCAAATTCATCAGAAGAGCTATTTACAAGTGCCTACCACTTGTGGTTTTTACCAATGCTTATTGGTCTTTACATAATAACCCCAGTATTACGAAAAATCACTGAAAACAAGAAAATTACTTTTTATTTTCTTATTGTGTCAGTTTTATTTATAGTAATATGTCCTACATTATTTAATATTAGCTTTTTCGAAAATTTTGAAGTTATATATGAACAATTTATCAGAGGTTTTTGTGTAAATTATTCGTTTTATTTTGTTGCAGGCTACTACTTGACCCATAAAAATTTTAGTCAAAAAGCAAATATCCTAATATATAGCTTAGGTGTAATAAGTTTTTTGCTACTTCCTATACTAACAATTTGCAGTTCATTAAAAAATAATGAATTCTATGATGCATTTTTGGAAAACTTTTCACTTCTGGTTATGCTTCAAAGCATTTTTGTTTTTGTTCTTATTAAAAATATTTTTAATAAGAAATTTTTTAACAAGAAAATTACGAAAATCATTATTAGGTTTTCAAAATATACATTTGGGATATATCTTGTACATTTATTGATATTGGATATATTAAAGGATTTTGAAATTATTCCACTTTCATGCTCTATTATTATATCTCCTATAATGACAAGTCTTTTAATATTTTTAATATCCTTATTAATTTCGGCAATACTTAATCATATACCAATATTAAAAAAATATATAGTATAAATTATGAAATATAAATTGATTGCAATAGACCTTGATGGTACACTTTTAAATGATGATAAAGAAATCTCTGATAAAAATATGAATGCAATACTATGTGCAATAGAAAATGGAATTTTAGTTGTGCCTTGTACAGGAAGAGCAATACAAGGCATTACCAAATACAATTTTCTTGCAAACCTAAATTCACCAGCTATTGCTTACAATGGAGGTATGATTGTAAATCTTGCAAATAATGAAATGATGTTTCATTGCCCACTATTGAAAAAGGATGCAGAATTTATTGTAAAAAAAGGAATCGAAATCGATACGAATATTTGTGTATGGATTGATAATACTCTTTATTGTAATAAAATAAACATTTATACTCTTGAGTATAGTAAAATCAGTAGCGTATCCCCCATTCAATTTAATGAATGGAAAGATATTTCTGGTAGAGTTATAACAAAAATACTTTGGTATGATAAAGAATATAAAATTAATGAGTATCTCCACAATATAAACGGAGCTGTTTCAGAAGATGTAACTTGTTGCACATCAAAACCTTGGTTTCTTGAATTTTTTAATAGTAAAACTTCAAAAGCACTAGCATTGCAAAAACTCTGTGATTTATACAATATTTCAAGAAAAGAACTTGTGGCAGTTGGTGATGAACTTAATGATATAAGTATGATTGAATTTGCAGGCTTAGGCGTTGCTATGAAAAATGCCAAGAATGAAGTAAAAGAAAAAGCCAATTATATAATTGGAAGTAACAATAAATCTGCTGTGGCCGATCTGATTTATAATATTATTCTCAAATAAAAAAGGCAACACCACTCTATTAAAAATAGAGGTGTTGTCTTTTTGTTGTATATACTAATTTTGGGTATATAATTAGGTGTTTTTGTCAACCTGATGAAAATTCTTAAGATTACCTGTTTTTGCACTTCTTTTATCAAGTTCGGCAAGAACATCGTCCATTTTTATTCCCTGATTAACCATCATTACTGTGAGATGATACATTAAATCTGCAATTTCATAAACAGTTTCACTGTTATCGTTATTTTTAGCTGCGATGATTGTTTCGCTACACTCCTCGCCCACTTTTTTCAAAATCTTATCTAAGCCTTTATCAAACAAATAGCAAGTATATGAACCCTCCTGTGGATTTTCTTTTCTTTCGATTACTGTCTGATAGAGTGCCTGTAAAACATCATTACTCATTTTCTTCTTCTCCTGTATTAAAACTTTTCAAATTTGTATAAAAACAACTGTGATTACCTGTGTGACAAGCAGCACCTGTTTGCTCTACTGTTATAAGAAGTGTGTCATCATCGCAATCTCCATATATATCAACTATCTTTTGTAGATGACCTGACGTAGCACCTTTGTTCCATAACTCTTGACGAGAACGACTATAAAACCAAGTATAGCCTGTTTCAAAAGTTTTCTGCATTGATTCTTTGTTCATATATGCAAGCATCAAAACTTCGCCGGTTGATTTTTCCTGAATTATAGCAGGAATAAGTTCACTTTTTTTAAAAAATTTATCAAAATTCATTTATAATCTCCCTATTTACTATTTCATCAGAAAGCGAAGATACCTGAATAGCTTTTTTTAAATCTAAATCACCTGTATAAATCGCTCTTCCTGTAATAGTACCATACAGCTTCAATGCAGATACATTTAGAATATCCTTTAAACAAGAAATTCCACCACTTGCAATAATATTGCAAGAAACTGCATTATGCAACTCGTCAAGCTGACCCAAATTAGGTCCCGAAAGCATACCATCCTTTGAAATATCTGTGAAAATAATATATTTTACACCGATATCTTCCATTCTTTTTGCAAGCTCAATATATTCAATTTCAGACTGATCTATCCATCCTTCAGCACAGACCATACCATTCATTGCATCAATACCAACAGCGATTTTGTCACCGTATTCTTTGACTGCATCTTTTACAAAATCTGGATTTTTAACAGCAGCAGAACCTAAAATAATACGGCTAATTCCGTTGTTTAGATACATTTCTACACGTTCCATATTTCTTATACCGCCGCCAACCTCAACATTAAGTCCTGAAGTTTTCGCTACCTCTATAATAAGGTCTTTATTTTGAATGGAAGCATCCTTTGCACCATCAAGATCTACCATGTGCATCCACTGAGCACCTGCTTCCTTAAACCATTGTGCAGTTTTGTAAGGACTTTCTGCAACTTTTTCAACAGTATTGTAGTCCCCCCTCTGCAAACGCACACATTCACCATCTTTAATATCAATAGCAGGTAAAATAATCATATAAAGCTCTCCTTTCAATAAGAACAATATCAATCAAGAGAACCCTTAGTAGAAAGAGTTTCACCATTTTTATTCTTAACCACTGCACATTTTAGCGAATGAGCCACTGCCTTAAAAATTGCCTCTATAATGTGGTGGCTGTTTGCTCCATATTCACTTTTTATATGTAGCGTCAAACCAGAATTAAAAGCAAATGCTCTAAAAAACTCCTCAGTCATACAAGCATAATACTCACCAACAACAGCCTGAGGAAATTCAGCATTAAACACAAGAAATGGTCTGCCACTTACATCAACACTTGCAAAAGCAAGAGCTTCATCCATTGGAATATAGAATGAACCATATCTTTCTATACCACTTTTATCACCCAGTGCTTTGTAAAAGGCTTTGCCTAAAACAATACCTGTATCCTCAATGGTATGATGACAATCAACTTCTAAATCACCTTTAACTTTTACAGTTAGCCCAAAACCACCGTGTACTGCAAAAGCAGTAAGCATATGATCAAAAAAACCTATACCCGTGTTTATATCAGCATTACCCTCATCTAAATTGAGTTCAACATAGATTTGGGTTTCTTTTGTTTTTCTTTCTACTATCGCATTTCTCATTGCAAGTTACCCCTTAACTTAAAAATTCTTCCAACAGCGAAGCAACAATTTTATTTTCTTTCTCTGTTCCTGCTGTTATACGAATGTACTCATTCATAAATCTGATTGCAACTCCCCTGCTTAAAAGAAAGTCAAAAATTTCTTTTCCAAATTCTGTTTTTATAAACAGAAAGTTTGAACAACCATTTACTATGCTTAATTTATCAGGATATCTATTTTCAATTTCTTTTAGATAATTATACAGATTTTTCCTTAAACTTACAATAGTATTACGTCTATTTTGTAGGAACTCTTTATTTTTATAGATAATTGTTCCTATTTTTTGTGAAACTGTGTTCACATTATATGGAGATTTAACCGCTCTTAATGCTTTTGTATTCACTTCATTTGTAACTGCAAAACCTAATCTTATTGCCGCTGCACCAATAGCCTTTGATGCTGTACGCATAATTATGAGATTATCATAGTTATTTACAAAATTTAAAATAGATGCATCCCAAAAATCCATATAGGCTTCATCTAAAATAACAAGTGCTTCCACAGATTCTATAAGTTTTATTATATCACTTTTACTTATTCCTTTTGAAGTTGGATTACAAGGGTTAGAAAAAATTACTCCTCTCGCATCGCTTTCTTTAACAGTTCTTATAACAGCATCAATGTCAACTGATAAATCCGTATTTTTGGGTGCAGACACACAATTCACCTCTGCCAAAGCTGTATAGAAACGATACATAGAAAAATCCGGCTCAACAGTAACAATAGTTTCTCCTGACATCATAAAAGTAGTCATAATCAGTGTTATGAGCTCATCCGAACCGTTAAATGCCGTTACATTTTCAGGATTAATCCCATAGTAATCTGCAAAAGCCATACATAGCTCAGTAGCATATGGATCCGGATATCTATTATAATCAATAGTTTCCACCGCTTTTTTTATTTCTTCTAAAATATCCTGAGGAAGATTAAAGCAAGACTCGTTAGCATCCAGCCTTATTTTATACTCTCCCGTAATAGGAGAATATGGTGTAAGCTCAGAGATTTTTTTATTTAACTTATACATATTTGTATCAGTCCTTTATTTCATTCTTTTTACGAATAATAATTGAATTTGCGTGTGCTGTAAGACCCTCTGCATTGGCAATCCTGATAATATCATCAGCATCATCAAGCAATGCATTCTTTGTATAATAAATAAAACTGGATTTTTTTATGAAGCTGTCTACTGACAACGGTGAGAAAAATCTTGCTGTTCCGCTTGTTGGCAAAACGTGGTTAGGGCCTGCAAAATAATCTCCAAGGGGTTCGGGTGAATAATTACCAAGGAACACAGAACCTGCGTTATCCAGCTTACCGATATACTCCATAGGATTTTCAACACAAACTTCAAGATGCTCAGGTGCAAGGATATTAGCAAACTCCGTAGCCTCTTTTATATTTCTGCATACAATAACTGCACCATAATCTTTAAGGGATTTTTCAATAATTTCTTTCCTTTCAAGAACAGCACTTTGTTTCTTTAGTTCGCATATGACATCATCAGCCAGCTTTTCATCATCAGTAAGAAGTATTGACGATGCTAGAACGTCGTGTTCAGCTTGTGACATAAGATCAGCCGCAAGATAATCTGCTCTTGCAGTCTTATCCGCAATAATAAGTATCTCTGATGGTCCTGCAATCATATCTATATCAACTGTACCAAATAGTAATTTTTTAGCAGTAGCTACAAAGATGTTTCCTGGACCTACAATTTTATCTACCTTTGGTACAGTTTCTGTTCCATAAGCTAATGCTGCAACAGCTTGAGCACCACCCATAAGGAACACTCTGTCAACACCTGCAACAAGTGCCGCAGCCATAATGTCAGGATTTGGCATACCATCTTTTCCCGGTGGTGTAACCATTATCAACTCTTCAACGCCCGCAATTTTAGCTGGTATTGCATTCATAAGTACAGATGAAGGATAAGCCGCTGTCCCCCCTGGAACATATATACCAACTCTTTTTAATCCTCTTATACGCTGGCCTAAAATTACACCATTCTCCTTAGTTGTCAACCAACTTTGCTGAAGCTGACGCTTGTGAAAATCTTCAATATTTTTGCAAGCTTTTTTTAAAGATTCAAAAACTTCTTTATCACACTTTGCAGCATATTCTTCCAGCTGTTTTTTTGTTATTTCCGGATTTTCAATCTTAGAGCCATCAAACTTTAATGTATATTCTTCAACAGCTTTATCTCCATTTACTTTTACATTAGCCAAAATTCCAGAAACAATTTCTGTAACATCTCTATCATTATTTTCGGAACGAGCTTTTAACTCTGAAATAAATTTATATTCGGCATTTCCATCTGCCATAACCTTTGTAATCATAATCAATACACCTCCGTTTATTTTTCTTCATTAATCTTACTGTATATTTTATCTACAATATCTTCAATTTCTTTTTTACGGAATTTAAGAGATGCTGTATTGGCGATTAGTCTTGCAGAAATAGGAACAATGTCTTCAAAAACCTCAAGACCATTCGCCTTAAGAGTTGAACCAGTTTCTACAATATCAACAATAGCATCAGATAAATTCAGAAGTGGTGCAAGTTCAACACTTCCTTCAATTTTGATGCAATGTATATCTATGCCTTTCTTTTCAAAGAAAGAACGTGCAACGTTTGGATATTTTGTAGCTATTGTTTTTACATTGTGTCCACTGTAAAAATCTGTACCTTTTTTTCCTGCAAGAGCAAACTTGCATTTGCCAAAGCCAAGGTCAAGCAATTCAAAAAACTTTGTGCCATTTTCAAGTATAGTATCTTTACCTACAACACCAAGGTCACATACTCCGTGTTCAACATATGTAATAACATCTGCCGCTTTTGCAAGTACAGCTTCAATTTCTCCATTACCAATAGGTAATATAAGCCGTCTGCCTTTATTTCTTACAGCCGAACAATCGTAGCCTAATTCTTCAAGCAAAGCTATTGTATCTTTTTCAAGTCTGCCCTTGGTAAGTGCAATTCTAAGTGGTTTCATAATCTACTATCCCCTTATATTTCTTCTGTTCTTGTTTTTACATTAACTACACACAGCTTTTTTATTCCTTTTTTCTGTGCATAAAATTTAGCACTGTCCTCTGAAGGAAACACACTATACTCACATATATAGCCCTGTTTTGTAAGTTCTTCTTTTACTTTAAGAGCCTCAATTTCAAAACCTGCATCTCCGTGTACCATAATATCAGCGGTAGCAGGCTTATCTTCACCGTTAATATTCATATATATTCTTGCAAGTTCATCAACATTAACAGCAAAACCTGCGGCACATATTGATTTATTGAACTGATTAAGCATATGGTCATATCTTCCGCCTGTAAGCACAGCATCACCACTACCCTCAACATAACCACAGAAAATCATATCACTATAATAATCATTTTTCTGAACCATACCAAGATCTATCATCAGTTTATCCTCAGGCAATAACTTTGATAAATCTCTGTATAAATCCTTTAAATAAAATAGGGCTGATTCTGCTTTTGTACCTTGAAACAGTGGTAGAGCCTTTTTAAATACCTCTTCTCCACCAAATAAACGAGGTAATTTTTTGAGTGCCTTTGTTGTATCATTTTCAGGAATTTCATCAAGAAGCGTAGTAAGAGCAGAGTAATTTTTTGACTCAATATATTCTCTTATTTCTTCTTTTTTATCTTCATTAACATCAAGTTTTTCAAGAATTGATTTCAGAAAAACTGCATGACCAAGTTCAAAACGGAAATCAGGGGTAATTTTTTTAAGAACCTCAATCCCCGAAACCAACAGTTCTAAATCAGCTCGTTTTCCACCTGCACCCAC
Organism: Acutalibacteraceae bacterium; assembly: GCA_036309045.1. GTDB lineage: Bacteria > Bacillota > Clostridia > Oscillospirales > Acutalibacteraceae > CAG-964. Next base: position 72,119 of record JAXJUM010000028.1, on the reverse strand, counting down.
GAGTTCCATACCAGCCTGACGTACTTCATCACTTTTTCCAGCTAAAGATTTATTATTTCGGAAAACAGGTTGATTATAACATAATCTTAGAGGCAAAACCTCATCTTGCAATCTAGTTGATACTACACGAGCCATAGGAACAGTAGAATCTGGACGCATTGCAAGAAGTCTGCCCTTTTTATCAGTAGAAATAAACATTTCTTCTGATAAATACCCAAAACCGTCCAATGTGAATGTATCATAAAATTCAAGAGCAGGTGTAATAACCTGATGATATCCTTTTTCTTTAAAAACTTCATTTATCATATTGCCAACTGTGTTTATTGCAGTTGATTCTTCAAAAAGCAAATCTCTGGTTCCCTCGGGAGTCAGCATATAGTATTTTTTCATAGAAATCTACCTCTTTTTTTAATTCACTTTAGCGTGCTACTATAATAACACACTAAAATATACTTGTCAACATATAATTCGTATTTAAAATTTATTTTAACAAATTATACTAGGGCTTGTTTGAAAATAGAAAAAGTGCTGGATTTTGTTTTAAAACGAGTGATTTCAAGGCAAAAATCGCAGAAAGCACCGCTTTGGGGGCAAAATAGACAGTGTTTTTGATTTTTCAAACAGCACCCTAGTATAAAATATTTTCTTCTGTTTTTTGTTATGAGAAAAAAGCAGGTTATCCCTGCCTTTTCCAAATATTGTAACAAATATAAACAAACTTAATAACAACAATACATATATGATTATTCGTTATCTGTATTTTTAGTATGTTTATTGCCTTTTTTGCTTCCGACCTTTTTAATTACATTTTTCTTAATTGCATTATAAAGTTTTATATTATTGAAATCAATAGCCGGTTTTTCTGCATCTGTAATAATATCATTAACTGGAGAATTGCCAAACTGTTGAAGATGGTTTTTTTCTTTTAGTTTATTATTTACTGCACCGCCAATCAAAACATAGAATATAGCAAATACAGGTACTGCAATAAACATACCAACTACACTAAATAATCCTCCACCTATAATAACACTTGCCATAATCCAGAAACCTGATATACCTATGGAGTTGCCTACAACCTTAGGTCCGATCAAGTTGCCGTCAACCTGCTGTAATGCGAAAATAAACACTGTAAACCATATAGCTTCAATCGGATTGACAATTAACAAAATCAAAATACTTGGTACTGCACCCACAAATGGTCCGAATACCGGAATTACATTTGTAATACCAATCAAAACACTGATAAGTAATGCATAATCAAAGCCAAAGATGCTCATACATATAAAGCAAATCATACCAATAATAAGCGAGTCAATAATTCTGCCGTATACATATCTACCAAACATCTTATTAGTAAGCTCTGCAATTTCAAATATTTTAGGCAAAGCCTTTTCTGGCATAAAGGCAACTACAAACTTTTTAGTCTGAAAAATAAGTTTTTCCTTACAGCCTAAAAAATAAATAGATGTTACAATACCCATACCTATATTATATAGATTGGTAGTAAATTGCATAGCCGTATCGAAAATACCAGGGCCAAAAGTGTTTGCAAGATTTGTAAAATAATTTTGTAATTCTTCACCTGTAATAATTTTTACAAGATTATTTATCATTGTAAACAGGTCGTTATCCTCTTTAAGCTCAATGTTCAAATAATTGCTTGAAACATCAACTAGCCATACTTTAAATGTTTCTGCATAATTTGAAAAGTTTTCAGCAAGCATATTAAAGCTGGCGATGAGCTGAGGTATAATTATACATATAAGAAACACAATTATTCCCAAAACAATCATATATGCTAAAACAAGAGATAATGGTTTTTGAGCTTTTCTTACAAATGTAAACTTATTTTTTTCAAAGGACTTAAATACCTTTTCTGAGAAAAATACATAAGGCTTATTAATCAGAAATGCAATACAAAATCCTATTATAAAAGGCATTGCAACAGTAAAAATAGTACCTATCGCCTTCCATACAACAATAAAGTTACCCGCTATTACATAGAAGAGTATACCTATTGCAATTAATGCAACCATTTGTTTAAATTTTTTCTTACTCATTAATTTCCTCCTTATCCAAACAGTGACATCTGACTGCTTTCAGGAATATCTTTAAGAGCTCCTGATTCTTTTAAAGTTTCCACCACAGCTGTGGATACACCTGTACGTGATTTAAGTTCTTCAATAGAGAGATATTCTCCTTGTTTGCCACCTTCAGCTAAAGCAAGAGCTGCTGCCTCTCCTACTCCTGCAAGAGAACAGAAAGGAAGTCTTATTTTATTTCCCTCTATAACAAACATTTTAGCCTCTGATTTATATATGTCAATAGGTAATGCAGAAATTCCTCTTGCAAGCATCTCATTTACAATCTGCAAAGTATCAAGTTCAGTTTTATCTGTCGCAGTTGCCAGATTTTGTGATTGCTTATTCTTTATATCATTTATCTTGACTACTACTGCCTCTTTTCCTTTTAAAACAGTAAGAGCATCAAAACCATCGCTTCGCACAGTAAAATAAGCTGCATAATATTCCACAGGTTTATGAACTTTATACCAGCCTAAACGTAAAGTAGCTATCATATAAGCCGCTGCGTGTGCCTTAGGAAACATATACTTGATTTTCATACAAGAGTCTATATACCATTGAGGAACATCGTGTTCTTTCATTAATTGGAAATGTTCTTCTGTAAGCAATTTTGTAGCGTTACCCTTACGGACAATTTCCATTATCTTAAATGCCATTTTAGGTGGAAGACCTTTATGAAGCAAATATGTCATAATACTATCACGAGTACCAATAACTTCTGATATAGTACAGGTACCATTTTTAATTAAATCAGCAGCATTGCCAATCCATACATCAGTACCGTGTGACAGTCCTGAAATCTGCAAAAGGTCAGAAAAAGTCTTGGGCTGTGATTCTAAAAGCATTTGTCTTACAAAAGGTGTGCCAACCTCAGGCAGAGAGAAAGTACCTGTTTCACAGTCAATATCTTCTGGTTCTACATCTAGTGCTTTTGGTGAAGTAAACAACGAAATAACAGCGGGATCACTCATTGATACTTCCATAACCGGTATTCCTGTAAACATTTCCAGATAGTGATAAATAGTAGGAACATCGTGTCCTAACTCATCCAGTTTACAGATAGTATCGTGAATAGAATGGAAATCAAAGTGTGTAGTGATATTATCAGAATCTTGTTTATTGGCAGGACGTTGAACAGGACAAAAGTCATAAACTTCCATTCCTCTAGGCACAACAACCATACCACCTGGATGCTGACCTGTTGTACGCTTTACTCCTGTACACCCAATAGAAAGTCGCTCCATCTCTGCTTTATTCAAGGTTACACCGGTTTCCTCAACATACTTTTTTACATATCCATATGCCGTTTTATCTGCAACAGTAGCTATTGTACCTGCCTTAAACACATTATCCTTGCCGAAAAGCTCTTCAGTATATCTGTGAGAGCTGGATTGATATTCACCACTGAAATTAAGGTCAATATCAGGGGTTTTGTCACCTTCAAACCCAAGAAACGTTTCAAATGGAATTTCGTGACCATCCTGTAAATACTGAGTACCGCATTTGGGGCAGTTTTTATGTGGTAGGTCAAAACCTGAACCATATTCACCATGGGTAAAAAATTCACTATTTTTACATTTGGGACAAACATAGTGAGGACACAGCGGATTAACCTCCGATATACCTGACATTGTAGCTACAAAAGAAGAACCTACTGAACCTCTTGAACCAACGAGATATCCGTGTGCTTCACTGTCAGCAACCAACTTTTGAGCTGTCATATAAAGAACTGAGAAACCATACTTTGTAATTGCTCCCAGTTCTCTGTCAAGCCTTTCTTTTACAATATCAGGCAATGGGTCACCATATTTTTCTTTCGCTCTTTGCCATGTAATAGTTGTAAGTTGTTCCTCTGCTCCATCAATAAACGGTGGAAATACTCCGGGAGGTATGGGTCTTACCTGTTCTATCATATCAGCAATTTTGTTAGGATTTTCAACCACAATTTCATATGCTTTATCTTTACCCAAATATTCAAATTCTTTAAGCATTTCTGCTGTGGTTCTGAAATACAATGGTGCTTGCTGTGAAGCATCAGTAAAACCTTTTGAGGTCATTAATATTTTTCTGTAATCACTTTCGTGCGGATCCATAAAATGAACATCACAAGTAGCAACCACAGGTTTACCCAGTTGGTCAGCAATTTTTATTATGGTTCTATTGTAATCCTGCAATTCTTTCTCATCTTTAGCAGTACCATTACGAAGCATAAATTCGTTATTACCCAATGGCTGTATTTCAAGATAATCATAGAATGAAGCTATTTCTTTAAGCTCATTCATAGGTTTACCATCAAGAATGGCACGGAAAAGTTCACCGGATTCACAGGCACTTCCTATTAAAAGTCCCTCACGATATTTTATAAGCTCTGATTTTGGAATACGAGGATTTCTGAAAAAATACTTCATATGCCCCATAGAAATTAATCTATATAGATTTTTAAGCCCAACCTTATTTTTAACAAGTATAATTTGATGGTGTGCCCTTAACTTATTAGGGTTAGCACCTACAATATTTGTATTTATATCTTTAATATCAGTGATTTTATAATCCGTTTTAAGCCTGTCAGCAAAACATATAAAAATTTTGGCAAGCATTTCTGCATCATCTGTTGCTCTGTGATGATTAAAACTACCCAATCTTAGATATTCAGCTATGGTATTAAGTTTATAATCCTTTATATCTCTGAGAATAGATTTTGCAATAGCCAATGTATCCACTGAAGTGTAATTATATGGAATATCACATCTTTCAGAAGCAACACGCATAAATGATGTATCAAAATCTGCATTATGTGCTACTAAAACAGCATTTTCACCACAAAATTCAAAGAATTTTTTTACAGCTTCCTCTTCAGCAGGAGCATCTGCTACCATATCATTGGTAATTCCTGTAAGTTGAGTTATTTTTGCAGGTATAGGCATTAAAGGATTAACAAAAGTAGAAAAGCTGTCTGTAATCTCACCATTTATAACCCTCACTGCACCAATTTCGGTTATTCTGTCCTTATGAGGACTAAGACCTGTTGTTTCAATATCAAAGCAAATAAATTCTTCATCCAAGTTACGTTCAGTAGAACCTTTGACAGATGAAATCATATCATTCACAAAATACGCTTCTGTACCATATATTACTTTGATTTTTTCTTCAATACGTTCTTCGCCTTCTTCATAAGGTTCTATACCATAAAACTTTTTTTGCTTTGTTTCATTAAAAGCTATACCATTAATTTTTTCTGCTGTATTCATAGCTTCCGGAAATGCCTGTGCAACACCGTGGTCTGTTATTGCAATAGCCTTATGCCCCCATTTATGGGCACGTTTTACCAGATCTCCCGCTGCATTTACCCCATCCATTGATGACATATTTGTATGTAGATGAAGTTCAACACGCTTTTTTACAGCATTATCTACTACTTCCGTAATTTCCGCAGTGGATACAGCTTTACCTGAAAAAATAGTATCTCTTGCATAACTGTCATACTCAACCTTACCTTTAACTACAATTATATCACCTTTTTTTATACCGCTAAGACATTCCGCTTTTTTTGTTGAGTCGAATACCTTTACTACAATCGAACCTGTATAATCCGTAATACTATAATTAGAAATAGAATATTTACCATCTTTAGTTATTTTGGTTTCCATATTGAAAACCTTTCCCCATATATTGGTAATACCCAAGTCCTCGGTAAGCTCTTTAATGGGGGTAGGTTTTTCTTTAGTAACTGTGCCATACACAGATGTATAACTACCTGTAACCAACTGTGGGTATAATGAATCTCCACTACGTATCTCAATAGTTTTATTAATCTTTTCAGCTTTTTGTTTCTCAGATTTCTTTATAGCTGTTTCCATTGAACTTTCATAATCTTCAATATGAGTTACAACAGTTTCTCGTATTTCTTTTTCAATAGCATTTTCACGTTTTGATATACTTACAGGGTCTTTAAAATCAACCTCTAAAACTCCATCATATTCAATTCTGAATTGTAAACCAAATTCATCATTTATGATATGTGCAAGAGCTTTATCAAATCCCTTTTTCTGCAAAATAGATTTACCACCGTGTTTAAGATTTACCGTGATAACATCACCATTTATAGTAATATCAGAATCATTAAGCGAACCATTAAAAGATGGAGTTTCTTTTTTTAACTGTATAATCAACTGAGGATAATACTGAGATGTAAAAAGTTCACCTGAATATTTTGGATTAATAGAAACTATATAAGGTGACAATATTGAATTTTTTATTTCATCTTCAACAGAGTATAGGCTCTTTCTGTCAATAAGACTGCTCAATTTCAAGTTCACTGTAATTTTTCTTAAATTTTTCTCATATCTGATATTTATAACTTCAGCATCACGAAGTACATCAGGCATTTTTTCAAAATTAAGCACATCAAAAAATAAATCTTTAAATAAAGCCATTACAAAAGCTCAACTTCCTTAATTAATTCTTCAATTAAATTCTCTTCAGGCACCTTTTTAATAATTTCACCTTTTTTGAATATTAAACCAGTGCCAACACCACCTGCAATACCTATATCAGCTTCTCTAGCCTCTCCAGGCCCATTAACAGCACATCCCATAACAGCAACTTTAATATTTTTATTGCAATTTTTCAGTCGATTTTCCACTTCAGTTGCAATAGAGATTAAATCAATTTTTGTTCTGCCACAAGTAGGACACGAAACAAATTGTACACCATCTTTTCTTATATCAAGTGCTTTTAATATATCTTTAGCTGCATAAATCTCTTTTACAGGATCCGCTGTAAGTGATACTCTAATGGTATCCCCTATTTCCTGTAATAATAACGCACCTAATCCTGCTGAAGATTTAATAACTCCCATATGTTCTGTTCCTGCTTCAGTAACTCCAAGGTGCATAGGATAATCACACTGCTGTGAAGCTAGCTTGTACGCTTCTACCATTGTCTTAACATTTGAGGACTTCATTGACAAAACTATATTGGTATAATCAAATTTTTCTAACAGTGAAGCGTGATAAAGAGCACTTTCACACAAAGCCTCAGGAGTTGGAGCACCATATTTTGCAAGTATTTCTTTCTCTACCGAACCAGAATTAACACCAATTCTTATAGGAATTTCTTTAGGCTTGCAAGCATCTACAACAGACTTAACCCTGCTTATTTCACCAATATTGCCAGGATTTATACGTATTTTGTCAACTCCGGCAGCCACAGATTCAATAGCCAACCTGTAATCAAAATGAATATCGGCAACAACAGGCATTTTTACATTCTCCTTTAAAGCAGGAATAAGTTTGAGTGCCTCCATATCAGGAATGGCTATTCTTATAATTTCACAACCTGCCTCTTCAAGAGCTTTAGCCTGCTTTACACTGCATTCAACATCATTAGCAGGAATATTAAGCATTGATTGAATAGATATAGGGGCGCCACCGCCTATAAGAATATTGCCAACTTTAACCTGTCTCGTTCTTTTCATATTTTATAATCCTCCTTTTTCAGGATAATTTCACTATTTTATGCCATACATATATTTTATTTTATCATTTATGTTTTAATAAATCAATGTATCATAATCATATGTTATTATTCTTCTGCTAACATTTCAGCTAAAATAGAATTTGAAACCAAAAAACCTTTCTTTGTAAGACATATACCGCAATCTGTTACTTTTGTAAGGTTATATTTACTATACTTTTCAGCTACTTTAATACAATGTTTTGGGAACGGTAAATTAAAATGTTTTTCATATTTATTAAAAGATATACCATCAACAAGACGTAATCTAAGCATTATATATTCCTGTGGAGTTGCTCCTTCGCCATCAGACACAATCTTATTATTATAAAAATCATAAAAATTACGAGGAAAATAAAAACGCTTTCTATTCATCATTGAGTGTGCTGAAACACCCAATCCAAGGTATTCATCACAATTCCAATATTTGAGATTATGACGACTTTCAAATCCTTTTAAAGCAAAATTGGATATTTCATATTGATTGTACCCTTTTTTATTCAAATAGTTTTGCATTATCTCATAAAGTTCAGCCTGCTTGTCCTCATCAGGTAAATTAAGATTTGGTGCAAGTTTTTTATAAGGTGTATTATCTTCTACTTTTAAAATATATGCAGAAATATGTTTTGCACCACATTCAATACAGAAATCCATTGAGTTTATAAGAGATTGTTCGGTTTGTCTTGAAATTCCAATCATTAAATCCAAGGATATATTATCAATACCTGCATTTTGAATCTTATTAACAGCACTAATAACATCATTATTATTATGAGTTCTACCCAATAATTTAAGCTCCTCTTTGTCAGATGACTGAACGCCTAACGAAATTCTGTTTACACCTAAATTTTTCAACTTTTCAAAATCAATAAATTGTACTGAATTCGGATTCATTTCTATTGTAATTTCAGGAGCTACTATATTAAAACAAATTTTTGCTTTACTAATAATACTTGATAAATTGTCAGTGCCTATTATACTTGGAGTTCCCCCACCAATGTAAATAGTGTCAAAAACTTTATCACTATAAAGTTCACCATAATAAGAAATAATTCTGAGAAGATTGGACACATATATGTTTATCTCCTCAGAATTTTGTGGTTTTGAAAAAAAATCACAGTACAGACATTTTGATGTGCAAAATGGAATATGAATATACAATCCACAAGGATTATTCATTGTATATAACAACCTTTCTAAGAAAATTAAAATTTTTCAATCAAACAAACTGCGTGTGATGATATCCCTTCTCCATTGCCTGTAAATCCTAATTTTTCTTCAGTTGTTGCCTTTACACTTATCTGATTTATATCAATATTACAAACTATCGCTATATTCTCTTTCATTTGTTGAATATATGTTTTTAATTTTGGAGCCTGTGCAATAACTGTACTGTCAATATTCACTATACGATAATTATTTTTTATAAGTATTCTGCAAACTTCTGATAAAAGCAACATACTATTTGCACCACTATATGTTGAATCAGTATCAGGAAATAAAGTTCCTATATCTCCCAGTGCTGCCGCACCAAGCAAAGCATCCATAATCGAATGTACAAGTACATCAGCATCTGAATGTCCAAGAAGTCCTTTTTCATAGGGAATCTCTATTCCGCCTAAAATTAATTTTCTTCCCTCAATGAGTTTATGAACATCATATCCGTGTCCTATTCTCATAATTTTCACCTCTGTTATTTAAAATACTTTCTGCAATAATTATATCATCCGGAGTAGTCAATTTAATGTTTGTGGCACTACCTTGTGTTACATACACTTTTTCACCTAGTGATTCAATAAGCTGACAATCATCAGTATAATCTTTATTTTCATCATCCGCCTTTTTCATAGCTTTTTTATACAAAGCAAATTCAAATACTTGAGGAGTATAGATTGCGATAAGTTTACTTCTATCTGGTGTTGATTCAATAAATCCATTTTCATCAATAATTTTTATAGTATCTTTTACATATACTCCCAATGCTGAACTTCTATATTTAATGGCATTATTTATTACTGAATTTATATCAGAAGGAGTTATTAACGGTCTTGCTCCGTCGTGTATTGCAATATAGTCTGTATCACTGCTTACCATATCTATACCTTTTGCAACAGACTGTTGACGAGTACTACCGCCTGCTGTAATTCCAATTACTTTGGTAATACCATTAATTTCTGCTAAATTTTTAATTATTTTCTCGTCCTGTTCTCTACATACAATCACTATTTCATTTATACTGTCTGTTTGTTGAAAAGCCTTTAATGTATGCACAATAGTTTCATTACCATTTAATTTTATAAGCTGTTTACTGACAGATAATCCCATTCTTGTTGATGAGCCTGCCCCTACTATTATTGCGGTAGTTTTCATATTTCCTCCAATATTAAAAATATTGATTATCTTAAAAATTTTACTTATTCAGTTTACTCAGTTGACTCAGTTGCTTGTATGTGTTTACCTGGGAAAAGTTCATCTTCAACAGCACGTAAAATATCCAATCCGGTCGGCTGTAATTGAGTATTATTAATATTACTCAATCCAATAATTTTAATGTCATCTTCTCTCGTAACTACATCTATTGAATAATACAATTCTGTATTTCCTGTATGGTAATAATAATCATCGCCAACAAACCATCCAAAGCCGTAATTAAAGCCATCTGAGCCTGTATTTGTAGCTTTTTTGAGCATTTCTGAATTTAATATCTTACCTCTGCTATATGCATTTAACCATTTAAGCATATCACTTGTAGTAGATACAATTTCACCCGCTGAATAAAAATATGTACTGTCTATTTTTATACCTTCTGTCCATTCTGAATCAAGATATCCCTCACAGTTAGTATCATTCATATTCAAAGAGGAATCATCCATATACAAAGGATAAAAAATCTCCTGTTCAATATATTCCTCATAGGTTTTATCTGTAACTTCTTCAATTATAAGACCCAACAAATAATAATTTGTATTTGAATATGCAAAATACTCTCCTGGTTCAAAATTTGTTTCCTGTTTATTAAGCCAATTTATAAATTCTTTTTTTGATAAAGTTGAATCTTCAGCACGATCACCACATTCCACAGCGTAAATATACTCATTAAGATAATCAGGTAAACCTGAACACATATTGACAAGATGCTCTATGGTAATGTTTTTAGCAATTTTTGCATCTTCTACATATTTTGTTACCTTATCAGTAAGTGATATTTTCTTTTGTTGTACTAACTTTGCGATAGCTGTTGCTGTAAACTGCTTTGAACAAGAACCTATTTCATATTTAGTATCAAGTGTATTTTTCTTCTCTTTTTTTACATCACTATAACCAATAGCCTTATGATAAACAACCTGATCTCCTATTGCAACAAGAAATGTACCATTAAAGTTGATATCTTCTAATTTAGAAGTAACTATATTATCAATTTGTTTGAGCTGTTTTTCAGAAAAAGCTGATTTTATTTTTTCTGTGGCAGGCTCTGAAGGACGTGTGCTTTCCTGTGCAGTTGTTGTAATTGTATTTGTTTTTTTTACACTATCAGATATTGATGTTTCTGGTGCTACTGTTTGTATAGAACTTACATAAACTAGTCCTGTAAGTATAACAAAAAAACACAAAATCAACCCGATTCTAATACCTATTTTCATTATATAATCAAATCCTTAATTCTTTTTATTGTTAAGCCCAAACTCACTTTCTATCTTTTTATAAAAATCTGCAGTATCGCTATTAATACTTTTATAATACTTAACAGTTCTTTGATTAACCATTTTTGATACTACATATCTTACCCACATAACAGGCAAAAGCAAAGGTAATTTTTTTAAAACTGGAAATTTTTCCTTCATTTCACTGTATTTTGGAAAAAGTTGTTTCATCAAAAATCTGATTTTACTGGGGGATTCACCTTCATCAGTCATTTTTGTAGCACGAATTCCAACATTATGTTCATCTGTACCGTATGTACTGCAACTTGCAATGAACAGATCCATATTATTGTTTTTATCAAGTCCTGTACCATTTTTTCCAAACCACTTATAAGCAAGATCAACAGCTTTTTTATTAAATTCATAATAGCCAAAACTTTTAAGGATATTTTCGATATAATTCATATTTAAACTGTTTTTATATTTTTCAAGAAAAACATAGTAATCAAGAAAAATTCGTGGAGCAATACCTGCATAGTAATAATGATGTACGGCGTGAACTGACAAATATATGTATATATCTTCAAGAGTCATTTCATATATATGTGAATAACCATCCTTTAAAGTACTTTTTTTAAATATAGTTTTATAATAATCATTAATTACCTTAAATTCGCTATCAGATAAAGTAAAATGTTCCTCAAGACAGATAAAAGGCTTTTTTGTATAAATTTTTTCATCTGCACTACTATCGTATATTTTATAACCTAAATTAGTTAATACAATATTTGCATTATCATTGTTGGAATAGTCAATATATGTATCTATATCACCCATATATCTGTAAACCGTAGAAGAATACATATTTTTCATATATGTGCCTTTAAGCAAAAGCATATCTATTCTTGCTTCTTCAAAAGCACTTGTAAGCAATTCAATTTCATAAAGTTGGTTAGAATCAATGATAAGCTGACGTTTAAATTCGCTGTCAAATATCTTTTTTAATTCATTAGATGGCATTTGTTCATCACATAATAAATCTATTCCTCTTTTTACCAAAGCTGTAAAACTAAGATAGTCTGACAATCTAAATACATATGTCCAATCAATTTTCAGGTCACTAATATCCACGGTTATATTATTAACTGCAGAATTAACCAATCTGAATATACAGCAATATTCATTAAAATGACTAAGTATATTTTCGTTCATTTGATTTCAACTCAATTATTCAAAAGTTTTTTTATATAAAATGCAAGCATAATATTAAGTTTATCATCATAGTTAAGCTCACAATTTAAAATTTCTTTTATCTTTTTAATTTTGTAATTAATAGTATTTCTATGTACAAATGTCTGTTTTGCTACCTCTTGTACACTTGAATTATTCATAAGATAACATCTTAATGTATTGACATAATCAGTACCGTTTTTAACGTCAAATTCCTCTAGTTTACCGAGATGTTCCAAAACAAGGTCGTTAAGTACATCTGTGTCTTTTACTGAAAGTAGTAATTTATACACACCTATTTCATTGTAGTGATAAATACTTTTATTATTAATAACAGCAATTTTGATAGCTGACACAGATTTAATATAACCTTTGGAAATCTCCATATAGCCACAGCAAACAGGACTTATTCCTGAATAGATTTTATAATTAGGAAACTGCGTTGAACACACAAAAATCAATTCCTTTAAAAAGGCTTCTGATTGTTCTGGAGTAAAATTTTCAATAACACAAGTCAAACAATCATTCAATTCAAGTAAGCTAAATTTTTTTGTAATCTTCCCAAGATTTTTATGTGCTAGAAAGCGAATATTTTTTTTATCAAATTCTTTTATTTTATTATCCTGTGTAATAAGCTGAATTGTAACAACAGAATAGTAATGACTATCTTTAAATCCTCTTTTATTCAATACATTATAATATAATTCACTATCTTCTGGAGAAAATATAAGATTTTTAAATGCATTAGCCAAACTTGTTTCATTTTCTTCGCTCTCAACAATTTTATGACAATAATCGTATATTATATCTACTAAGTGCACTGACCAAGGAACTGCAAATAAAGGAAGAGCGTTATCTTCACAAAAATCCATTACTTCTTTTGGAATACTACATATATATGGTCCAATATTTACAACTAAACCAACTGCCTTTTGGTCGAATAATTTTTTGACGAAGTCAAATAACCAACTATCATTACTGCTCTGTTGACCTATGCCTGTAATAAACACAAGCTCACTACCGTGTAAAAAGTTAGGTACATCTCTATCCTCAATTAAATGTACCCAACGCACATAGTTGTCAAGTCCGTTAGCACCTGCCATCAGTTTCATTCCATAAATATTTTCACAATTTTGGCATAAATTTGCCATAGTTATAGCCATAAATAATTCCTCCAGAGGATAAATGAAACAATCTGCTTTATTGCAGACTGACACAGAACTACCAAATAAAAAGTTTTTATTTTATTAGATAGCAATATCATTTTAATTATAGCATTAATATAAAATGAAATCAATTCAAATAAAAAAACAGCAAGTTGTATATTATAAAATTGAACATTTACAACTTGCTATAATTTATATTTTATTAGCTCAATGCTTTTTTTAGCGTAGTAATATTTTCTGTCATCATAGAAAGATAAGTTTCTCCGTTTTCAAATTGTTCTTTTGTAAGGTTATGACAGGAGTAAAATGTCATAACCTCTGTATTTGTTTCTTCTGCTATCGTATTTGCAACCACACCATTGCTCAATTCAATTTTCAATATAACAGGAATTTTGTCTTCCTTAACCTTATCTGTCAAAAAAGCTATTGTAGCTGCACTTGGTTCGGTCTCGGACGAACAACCTGGAAAAGCGGCATAATATTTCAATCCATATTCATCTGTAAAGTATCTCAATGGAAATCTGTCACCAAAAACAAGTTCATTATTTTGCGTATTATCTACAACATTTCTAAATTTATTATCCAATTCTTCTAACTGAGAAATATATTTCTTAGCATTTTCTTTGTATACATCTGAATTTTTTTCATCAGCATTACACATTGCATCACATATAGTATTTACCATTGATATAGCATTAATAGGTGATGTCCATATATGCTCATCTTTATTATGAGCTTCATCATATTCTTCGTGTTCTTCAGTGTGCTCCTGCATACCTTCAATTATTTCTTCCTCAACGGTATTAACACAATCCATAAGTTTTACTACTTTGGTTTTATTGGTATCAATTCCATCCATAATATCATCAACCCATTTGTCATTTTCTCCACCAATATACAAAAATACATCAGAATTTTCTATGCTGATAATATCTTGTGGGGTAGGTTCGTAAGTATGTGATTCACCAGCAGGTGGAATAAGCATTTTTAGATTTGCATTATCTCCTGCAATTTGTCTGGAAAAATCATATTGAGGAAAAATAGTAGAAACCACATTTATTTTTCCATTTAATTCCTCTTCTGCTTTATTACAACCTGTAAGTACTAATGTAAAAAGCATTGCAACTACCAATAAAAATGAAATAAATTTTTTTAGCATATTCAACCTCCGTATATACAGCAAAATTCCATCACAGGTTGTTTAAAATGCCAACAACCTGTGATGGTCTGAAATTTTGTTTCTGTAATTATGATTTATTCAATAATTCGTCTTATTGTATAATAGCCGTCAATATTAGTATCTCTCAATATCATATAACCCTCATCATATGCATGAACTCTGCCACCATTCCCATCATAGATAGCAACGTGTCCGGGGTAACAAAGTATATCTCCAGCTTTAGCTTCTTCTATTGAAGGAACTTCGACACCGGCAAGATATAAGTCTGTGCGTAATCCCCATAAATCTATACCAAAACGACTGTAAACAGCACATATAAATCCTGAACAGTCTACACCTGAAGAAAGGTCTGTTCCCCCCCAAACATAAGGTATTACTCCAACATATCTCAATGCTTCTTCAAGAACTGTATCGGCAGGGACAGGATTAACAGGCACATATACACTTGTTCCCGGTGTATGAGTTGTAACAGCCATTGTATTTGTTGCTTTAATTTCACAGCTTGCTGATAAATATGTACCATCTGTTGTAGTACAAATAATCTCACATTCGCCATCACCAACAGCAGTAATATTTCCTTCAGCATCAACCACTGCAACATTTTCATCGGTACTATGCCAGCTTACAGCAGAGTTAGTGGTATTATCAGGATATACAGTGGCTGTAAGGGGAACTGACTGAGTTTGAGGCCCGTCAAAATCATATCCTATATAATCAAGATAAATTTCCTCTGCTTTTACAACAGGAGTTACAGTTACCACACATTGTGCTGTAATATCATTTACAGTGGTACATGTTATAACTGCTACTCCTTCACCTGTTGCGGTAACAAGACCATCCTTTACAGTAGCAACTGATTCATTGTCACTTGACCAAGTTAACTTAGTTTCTGTAACAGTATCATCATTAGGAACAAGTGTTGCATTAAGTTTTAAAGGTTGTCCAATAGAAGTAAGTGTATATATTTCTTTATCTAAAGTTATATTGTCAGGATATACTGGTTCAGAAACTGTTATAGTAAGTTTGACAGTACTATTATCATCGATGTTAGTACACACAATTTCACACTTACCTTTTGCAATCCCCTTTACAATTCCTTTTTCGTTAACAGTAGCAACCGATTTATCACTTGTACTCCATTTAAGATTAAATTTCTCTTTATTTATACCTTCAGCAAACTCGACATAATAAGATTCTCCTTTAATTATAGCAACTTTATTTTTCGCTAGTTTTAAGCTGTTCTTATTTTCTGTATCATTTATATTTTCACTTGCTTTTAATAATTCATTAGTGTCAGTATCTGCCTTTTTAACAGATGAACTTTTGGCAGTGCTATTAGCTGAAAGTTTATCAGAGGATGCTTCTCTGGAAACTATACCTGTTCCAATAACCACAGCACCAGCAGTGAAAGATACAACTGTTACAGCAATAGTTGTAAAAAATATCGTTATTGCTTTTTTGTTTTTCTCAGAAAAAAGTGTTTTTATATTATCAATAAATTTCATATTTCCCACCTGTCATTATTTAATAACTTTGTTAAATATAACATAATAGAGAAGATTTATCAATAATTTCGAGAAGATTTAAACAAAAGTTTACAATATTGGATTTTATTTCTTAGAAACAATTTTCTGCATATCAAAAGGAAGTGGTGTATCTATTGTAATTATATTATGGGCAACAGGGTGTTTAAAAGTTATGGTTTTGCAATGAAGAGCTTGTCGCTTGATATACTTAAGTGAACCCCCATACATATCATCTCCTGCTAGTGGATGGTTTATATATGACATATGAACTCTTATCTGATGTGTACGCCCTGTTTCTAAATTAAATTCAGTAAGAGTATGATTATTATTATATAAAAGCGGTTTATAATGCGTTATGGCATTGATACCATCTGTTGTACCAGCAATACGTTGAATAGTATGTCCTTCTAAAAGAGATATTTTTGCGTTTACAGTACCAGAATTTTCAATTATTCCTTCACATACAGCTACATATGTTTTCTTTACATTTTTTACAAGATTTGCAGCTGCATAACTATGTTTTGCTACAAGCACCAAACCTGTTGTGTCCCTATCCAGTCTGTTAATTGCACGAAAACAAGAATTACACCCTTTATTTTCAAGATAATATGCAACACCATTTGCAAGCGTATCATAAACGTGATCGTGTGTAGGATGAACTGGCATATATGATGGCTTATTAAGTAACATAATATGCTCATCTTCATAGCAGATATCAAGGGGAATTTTAACCGGTATAATAGTGTTGTTGTCTTCAGGCAACTTAATCTCAATAATATCTCCTGAATTAATATTGTCGATTACACGCAAAAGACTACCATTTCGAGATATACCAAGTTCTACTCTTTTAAGAGAAGTCAGCAATCTGGCGGAAATATTACAATAGTTACGCAAAAACCACTTTGCTTGAGTGTTATCAAACTGCTGAGGAACTTTAAATTTTAATATAATTTCATTCATAGCTTCACCATATCATAAAAAATAAAATAAGCAGCAATAATAATTCTATAATAAATATAGCAGGTATTCCAATCATAAATTTCGTTTTTCGTGTTTTATGATGGATTATACGCATTGTTATATACATTCCGATAGCTCCACCTATTGCGGATATAGTAAGGAGTGTTGTTTCACTAATTCTCCAATGGTGTGCTTTTGCTTTTGTCTTGTCAATAATAGTTACTATTACAGCTACAATATTAATTATAATCAAATAACAAACCAATGTAACAAATGGCATAAAATCACTCCTTCCAGAATAATTATTTCTTTATTTTAATATATATAAAATAACATACATTTTCAGAGATTTTATGTTATTCTTATTTTTAAAAGTAATTAAAGAAAGGAAATTTATATGATTTTTAAAGTAAAGGGAGATAAAATATGGTTTTCAGCTATTGCTATACTTCTTATAGTAACTATAATTACAACTATAATTAATATTGCGATACCAAAAGAAGTAAATATCAATAGTACTAAAACATCTGCAATACAACTTAATCAAAGTAGTGAAAGTAATAAAAAGGTAAGTGATATGCGAGGTGTGTGGGTTCCATATATGTCACTGCAAAATGATGAGTATACAGAAGAAGCGTTCAAAAAAAATTTTGATAATATCATTAAAATATCAAAAGAACATAAAATAAATACACTATTTGTACATATACGACCTTTTGCTGATGCACTTTATAAATCAGAAATATTTCCATATTCACATCTTCTTACCGGTACCCAAGGAAAAACAATAGACTACGATCCTCTTGATTATATGATTGAGCAAGCACATAAAAACGATATGGAATTTCACGCTTGGATTAATCCATATCGCATTTCTACAAAAGATACCCCAGATGCTCTTGCCGAAAACAGTATTATAAATTCTTTAAGTGACAGTGATATATTAGAATATGATGGTGGTAAGTATATAAATCCTGCAAGCCAAAAAGGAAGAGATTTAATTATTAAAGGTGTTAAAGAGGTAGTTAAAAATTATGATATTGACGGAATTCAATTCGATGACTATTTCTATCCATCATCTGAAACAGAACTTGACAAATTTTCTTATGAAGAGTATAAATCACAACTGGATGGTGAATGTATACCGCTTACTCAATATGAATGGAGAAAATCTAATGTAAATATTCTTATAAGTTCTGTATACAGTATTATAAAACAATTAAAACCTGATGTACTGTTTGGTATTTCGCCTCAGGGAAATATAAGTAACTGTTTGGATATTGGTGCTGATGTAAATACGTGGTGCAACACTTATGGATATATGGACTATATATGTCCACAACTTTATGTAAATTTTGAACATTCAGTTCTTCCCTTTGATACAATGCTAAAAGAATGGAAAGAAATATCTAAAAATAACAAAATAACACTTTGCGTCGGTTTGGCATTATATAAAGCTAATAGCGACTATGACGAAGGCACGTGGAAAAACAGTGATGAAATACTAAAAAAAGAAGTTGAATATTGTCAAAAAAATAATATAAACAATTTCATTATATATGATATTAGTTATTTTGAGAACGAAAACACTGCTGATGAAATAAAAAATGTAATGTCAGTACTTTAAATAATGTTTATTTCCTTACTTTGTCATTACTACAATTATATAATCCAAATATATAATCCAAAATCATTAAAACGTGCCTACATTTTAAAAGGCACGTTTTTATATTTTTTAGAAGTATGAAGAGTATATGGAAATAAAAATTATTCTATAACACCAATACATTTATTTTTTTCGGCTGATGTAATTCGTACATTAACAATTTCATTACTTAAATCTTCATTTGTATCCACAATAACCTGGGTATAATTCATTGTATGACCTTCCCAAATCCTATTTTTCCTACGTTCAAAAAGAACTGATTCCATTCTTCCTACCTGTGAATCAAGAAAACTTTCTGTTGTTCTATCAGTCAGTTCTATCATCTCTTTTGAACGTATATTTTTTATATGTTCAGGCACCTGATTATCAGCCTTATCTGCAACTGTTCCAGGTCTACGTGAATATGCAAAAACGTGTACTTTAGAAAAAGATATTTTTTTTGCAAAAGCCAAAGATTCCTTAAACTCCGATTCAGTTTCTCCAGGAAAGCCCACCATTATATCAGTAGTAATGGCACAATTTTCAAAGGCTTCTCTTAAATTTTGCACAATCTCTGCATAATCTTCTACTGTATAATGTCGATTCATTCTCTTTAATGTAGCATTACAACCACTTTGAAGAGATAAGTGGAATTGTGGACAAAGCTTTGATTGTGAAGCAATACGTGCGATTGTATCTCTATCCATCCGCTCAGGTTCAAGTGAACCCAGACGAACACGCTCAATACCGTCTATATTACAAGCCACTTCAATAGCATCTGCCAAATCCATTCCAAATTCCTGACCATAAGCAGATAGGTTAATTCCCACAAGTACAACCTCTTTAAATCCTTTTTCACTCAAATTTATAAGTTCTAACTTAAGTTGTTCTATCGGCTTAGAACGCACTCTACCTCTGGCATAAGGAATAATGCAATAAGAACAAAAACGATTACAGCCATCCTCAATTTTTACAAAAGCACGGGTTCTTTCAGTAAAATTACTTATAGACATACTTTCAAATTCATCACCTGTTTGATGTTGAGAGATATTTATAATTCTTGTCCTGTTCATAAGAAATTGTTGAATAGCAGAAACCACTATATTGCGTGATTTATTGCCTAAAATAATATCTGCCTCCGCAAAACGCTCATCATTCGGAAAAGCCTGGGGCAAACAACCTGTAAGAACTAACACACAATTTGGATTTTCTCGTTTAATTCTATGCATCAGCTTAACAGCCTTGCTATCGCTGGCAGATGTTACTGTACACGAATTTACAATAATAATATCACTAGTATTATAATCCGAAGTATATGAGAAGCCATTTTCACATAGCCTTTCGTGCATAATCTGTGATTCATACTGATTTACTTTACAACCTAATGTAAATATATAAAATTTCATAATAAACCCCTTTTAAATAAATTGACATTAAATGCAAATAATGTTAATTTATTGTCGCAATATATAATAAAACTGTACTATTTATATTGATTTTATGTTGAGAAAGTGGTAAAATATTGACATACTTAAATAGGAGGACACTGAAATGTATTCCACAACGATTTATATTCCTGACATAGCAACAGCTAAAAGGTTTGTTGAAATTGCCGAGAAATATCCCAACGTAAATATGCTAATTAAGAGTGATAATTTAGAGATAGATCCCCATTCAATTATGGGTGTTCTTAGCCTTGACCTTAATAAAAAACTCACCCTTGAAACCAGTGATCAGGTTACAGATGAGTTTAAAAAGGATTTAACACCTTTTATGGCTTATCCTGAACTTAACTAATCTTTAAATAGTATAAGTTTTACTTCGACAAAAGTCAATATTTATGCACTGCTTATTTCTGAGCGGTGCTTTTTTATTTAATAATATAGTCCCTTTAATAAATGTTGGTGTAAAAGATTATTGAAAAATATTTCGTTAATGATGCTGTCCTTAAAATCTGCAAAGGTTCGACCTAAACTTTAATTGTTTATCCCAACATTTGCGATAAAACCATAATAAAACCTTTATATTAGAACTTTTGAGAAAAAAATAAAACCCATGTTTGAACATGAGTTTACATTAATAGATAATGATTATTAATAAACAATCAATTATATTTAATCTCTTCTTTTCCTGTATCTGTTTTACCAGGTTGTACAGCCTAAAGCTGTACAACCCTGAAATACAGATATATAATGAGGTATTTTAAAGAGGTCGTACGCTTATTTATCTATTGGAATGACCTTATTTTATAACAATTTCCAGCAAAAATCTTGCACATAACAACTAACTTCTTGCATTATCGCATAATTATAATTTGATCTAATTTCCCGAAAAATATATAATATGTTACATATTTTTATTATTAAGTCAATCAATTAAATAATATTATACAACAAAAAAGCTCACGCTATAACGTGAGCTTTTTTATTGCCATATGTTAAAACTATCAAGCAATCACAAACCGCTTATCTTAAAACAAGCACCTCTTTACATAACAAATCATATTAAAAAACCGAATTAAGATTTGTTGTTATTTTGGTGTTGTTTTGTTGTCTTTATTGTAGTATAATTACTTTGTAAAATCTTGCACAAAAATACTTTGTTATTGCATTAAATAACTATAATTAAATTTCAACTGAATGGATGGAGAGAAAATGGATGAAATAAAAAAAGCATATGAAGAAAAAATCGATACTAACGATTTTGGTATGCCTTTAAGGTATTACTATGTAAATTCTTCAGATTCTAGCGACCTTACAATGTTTGCACATTGGCATAATGAAATTGAAATAGAACTGTTTACTCAAGGAAATGCCAATATAACCATTGATAATAATGAAGTTAAAATTAATGAGAATGATATTTTGTTTATACCTTCGCAATCTATTCATTTTGGTTATTCAAATTCCCCACACATTAAAACTCATACATTGGTATTTCATATAGAGGTACTATGTCCTCAAAATCGTGAGAATAGTATACAAAAATATTTTAATCCTTTTATTAATCGCACAGCAAGTCTTCCCTATGTTATTCATCCTGATGATAAAGGTTATAAAGACATAAGATTTTGTATTGATGAAATAATTCGTATTGTAAAAGAAAAACCTGATTGTTATGAACTTATGATTTTAAACAGACTTACCGGAATATTTGTTTATTTATATTCTAACAACTACGTAAGTATAAAGGCGAACAGTGTCATAGCTGATAAAAATTATCTTGCTGTGAGAGATGCAATAACTTTTATAGAAAAAAATTATAGTAAACCACTTACCGTGGATGATCTAGCTAACAATGCAGGTTTCAGTAAAAGTAGATTTATGAGTATATTTAAAGAATATACAAATACAACCTGTAAAAGATATATAAACCTATACCGTCTTGAATCCTCACTTCAACTGCTTAAAGATACGGACAATACCGTGCTTAATATAGCAATATCGTCAGGATATAACAATATATCTTTATTTAACCGTGAATTTAAAAAAGTATATGGGGTAACTCCTTTGGAATACAGAAAAGCTAACAGAAAAATTAATTATATTCCATAACAAACAGAAATAATCATTATTATTTACAATTTATTATAACAAACTCTATGTTTAAACTCAGAAATTATATTTTGTACATTTTATTTCTTAAGCAAAAGCAAGTGACAGCTTAAACTATCACTTGCTAATTACTTTTCTTTTTAAAGTTATTGCATTAAAGTTATTGCAACTATCAAAATTGGGTCAAATTTTATAAATAATATTTTTGTTAATGCAAGTTATATCTTACAATCACACCCATGTTCATGATCGCACCCGGTAATTTTCCCGACAATATTAATAGGATCTATTCCCATTTTTGTGTAATAGTCGCTTACTGCTGATTTAATTGCTTGCTCTGCAAGTACAGAACAATGAACCTTCACTGGTGGTAAACCGTCAAGAGCTTCCATAACAGCCTTATTTGTAAGTTTCAATGCGTCATCTATTGTTTTTCCCTTAATTAGTTCCGTAGCCATTGAGCTTGTGGCAATAGCTGCACCACATCCAAATGTTTTAAACTTAACATCTGTAATAACATTATTTTCAACTTTGATGTACATTTTCATAATGTCACCACATTTAGCGTTACCAACCTCACCAATGCCATCAGCATTTTCAATTTCGCCAACATTTCTAGGATTAGCAAAGTGATCCATAACTTTTTCACTGTATGCCATAATAATTCTCCTTTAATAATGTGTTTATTATTCGTTTTCTTCGTTTTTTATTCTTTCCCAAACAGGCGACATTGAACGTAAAGTATCAACAACCTGTGGTACACACTCAGCAATATAATCAATATCCTCATCTGTTGTTTCATCACTAAATGAAAGTCTTAAAGAACCGTGTGCAATTTCATGAGGAAGACCTATTGAAAGTAATACATGACTTGGATCCAACGAACCTGATGTACAAGCTGAACCCGAAGATGCACAAATACCTTTTAAATCAAGTCTTAGCAATAGAGCTTCGCCTTCAATTCCTTCAAAACACATATTAATGTTACCAGGTAAACGTTTATCTCTATCACCATTGAGTCTACTACGTTCTATCTTAGAAAGACTATCAATGAGTTTGTTACGCATTTTAGTAAGTTTTTCGCTTCTTTCATCAATAGTGGCAGCTGCTCGCTTAACAGCACTTGCAAGACCAACTATACCGGCAACATTTTCTGTACCGGCACGCATACCACGTTCCTGTGCCCCACCATCAATAAGGATTTGTGGGCGAATTCCCTGTCTTACATACAAAGCACCGCAACCTTTTGGGCCATGTAATTTATGAGCTGTTATAGAGAGTAAATCAATACATTGTTCCTGCACATCAATGTGTACATTTCCCATAGCCTGTACAGCATCTGTATGGAAAATGACACCATGTTTTCTGCAAATAGCACCAAGTTCTGCAATAGGCTGAATTGTACCTATTTCATTATTCGCATACATAATACTTACAATAGCAGTTTTATCTTTAATAGCTGTTTCCAGTTCCTCAGGACGTACCAAGCCGTCACTATGAACATCAAGTAATGTAACTTCAAACCCCTCTTTTTCTAATGTTTTACAGGTATGAAGCACAGCATGATGTTCAAAAGCAGATGTGATTATATGGTTTTTACCTTTATTCTTTAATGCTCTTGCTACACCTTTAATAGCCCAGTTATCAGATTCACTTCCGCCCGAGGTAAAAAAAATCTCTCTGGCTTGTGCATTAATTGCTTTTGCAACATCTTGTCTTGCAAGTTCTACGGCCTTTTTCGCTTCAGCTCCTACTGAATACATACTTGAAGGGTTACCATATACTTTAGTTAAATATGGCATCATATCCTCAAGAACTTCAGGAGAAAGCATAGTAGTAGCAGCATTGTCTGCATATATTCTTTTCATCAAAGAACACTTCCTTTATTTCCTTACTTTTATGCAAAGTATTTAAGAATATTTTTTTACTTGTGCAACAGCTAATCTGTCACAGCGTTCATTTTCAGGGTGCCCCGAATGTCCTTTCACCCATACAACTGTTATTTTATGTTTGTCATATAATTCAAGAAGTCTCTCCCAAAGATCGGGATTAAGTGCAGGCTCCTTTTTATTACGCATCCAGTTGTTAGATTTCCATTTTTTTGCCCACCCCTTTGTTAATGCGTTACAAACATATTGCGAGTCACTGTATAGTATTACCTCACAAGGTTCTTTTAATAAGGAAAGAGCCTCAATCACAGCAGTTATTTCCATTCGGTTGTTAGTTGTTTTTGACTCACCGCCTGAAATTTCTTTTTCAGTAGTATTGTATCTTAATATTGAACCCCATCCACCGGGACCTGGGTTGCCTGAACAGGCACCATCAGTAAAAATTTCAACCTTTTTCATAAAATATATCCTTTACTTTTATATTTTATACTAGGGCTTATTTGAAAAATCAAAAGCACTGTCTATTTTGCCCCAAAGCGGTGCTTTCTGCAGTTTTTGCCTTGAAATCACTTGTTTTGAAACAAAAATTCAGCACTTTTTCTATTTGCAAACAAGCCCTAAATACCATTTGAAATTATAGAAAAGATTTTCGTTAAAATTTTGTTCTGTGCGAATTCATTATGCAGAAATATTGGCACCTTTCAAGGATAGGATATGAAACACAGAGCAAAATATGACAGAAAGAATTCATTTTGCATATATTGCATATAAGAGAACTCTGTCCTTGAGATTAAATAAATCTGTTCTGCACATAATGATATCATAATTGCGAACCTTTTTGCTGGTATTAAAGTGTTTTTTTATATAAGGAAATAGAAAACACTAAAGCAATCGCTAAAATCAGAAAAATTAAACTAATGCTTTAAAAAATTATATAGCAAATAGCAAAAAAGTCATCGTAATTTTGCAATTACGATGACTTTTGGTGCGAGTAATGGGACTTGAACCCATACGTCAAAGACACACGCCCCTCAAACGTGCCTGTCTGCCTATTCCAGCACACTCGCATTCAACGTTGTTTATTATACACTGTGTTTTTAGATTTGTCAACACTATTTTTTAATTTTTTTAAAGTTAATGTAGTAATTGACTTTATCATAAAATTGTGATACTATGGAACAAACTGAGAAAAATGTTGATGGAGAAAGGCAGTTTTCTAAGATTTTAAGCGAGCTGGGAATTGGTGTAAGCCTGGTATTTCATTAAACTGCAAATCACTTCGGAGTTGCTTTCTGAAAACATATTGTGCTTGTTTTTACAATGTGCTATTAAGAAAAGCCGGCTTTTCACCGTTATCTGAAACGCATATGAAGTATGTCGTAATGGGTGGTTTTGCGAAGCATAAGGTTTCGTCCTATTATGGACGAAACCTTTTATTTATTATAGGAGGTTGAAAAAATTGTATAAAAAGGTTGATACCAATCTTGATTTTGTTCAGCGTGAAAAACAGATTGAAAATTTTTGGAAAGAAAACAAAATTTTTGAAAAGAGTATTGAAGAACGTAAGGGTGGCAAACCTTATGTTTTCTATGATGGCCCTCCAACAGCTAACGGTAAACCTCATATCGGTCACGTTTTAACACGTGTTATTAAAGATATGATCCCTCGTTATCAGACAATGAAGGGATGTATGGTTCCAAGAAAAGCTGGTTGGGACACTCATGGTCTACCCGTAGAACTTGAGGTAGAAAAGCTTCTTGGTCTTGACGGTAAAGAACAAATTGAACAATATGGACTTGAGCCATTTATAAAGAAATGTAAAGAATCTGTGTGGAAATATAAAGGTATGTGGGAAGATTTCTCTGATACTGTTGGTTTTTGGGCAGATATGGATAACCCCTATGTTACATATGACAATAACTTTATTGAATCTGAATGGTGGGCTTTAAAGCAAATTTTTGATAAAGGCTTACTTTATAAAGGATTTAAAATTGTACCCTACTGTCCTCGTTGCGGAACACCTTTATCATCTCATGAGGTTGCTCAGGGATACAAAGATGTAAAAGAACGTTCAGCAATCGCTAAGTTTAAGGTGAAAGATGAAGATGCATATATTCTCGCATGGACAACAACACCTTGGACATTGCCTTCAAATGTTGCACTTTGTGTTAATCCTGACGAGGAATATGTAAAGATAAAAACTGAGAATAATACATATTACCTTGCAAAGGCACTTGTCGAAAAGGTAATTGAAGGTGAGTACACTGTACTTGAGTCTTATACAGGTAAAGAACTTGAATTTAAAGAATATGAGCCACTTTTTGATTTTGTATCGCCTAAGAAAAAATGCTACTATGTAGTTTGTGATAACTATGTAACTCTTACAGATGGTACAGGTGTTGTACATATTGCTCCTGCTTTTGGTGAAGATGATGCAAATGTAGGAAGAAAATACGATTTACCACTGGTACAGCTTGTTGATTCAAAGGGTGAAATGACAAAGGAAACCTTGTGGGAAGGTATGTTTTGTAAGGATGCTGATAAGGAAATTCTTAAAAATCTTGATGAAAGAGGACTTCTATTTGCAGCACCTAAATATGAACACTCATATCCACATTGTTGGAGATGTGATACTCCCCTTATCTACTATGCAAGAGATTCTTGGTTTATCAAAATGACAGATATTAAAGACAGACTTATTGCTAACAATAATACTGTAAACTGGATTCCTGATTCTATCGGTAAAGGCAGATTTGGTGACTGGTTGAATAATGTTCAAGACTGGGGTATTTCAAGAAATAGATATTGGGGTACACCTCTGAACATATGGGAATGTGAATGTGGACATTATCATTCTATTGGAAGTATTGAAGAATTAAAAACTCTATCGGACAACTGCCCTGATAATATTGAACTTCACAGACCTTATATTGATGCTGTAACAATTAAGTGTCCTCATTGTGGTAAGGAAATGCACAGAGTTCCTGAAGTTATCGACTGTTGGTTTGACTCAGGTTCAATGCCATTTGCACAGCATCATTATCCTTTTGAAAATAAGGAATTGTTTGAATCTCAGTTCCCTGCTGATTTTATATCTGAAGCTGTCGATCAGACAAGAGGTTGGTTCTATTCACTTCTTGCTATTTCTACACTTATTTTTGATAAGGCTCCTTATAAAAATGTAATTGTACTTGGTTTGGTTCAGGATGAGAACGGACAGAAGATGTCTAAGTCAAAAGGTAACGCAGTAGATCCATTTGAGGCTTTGCAAACATACGGTGCAGATGCAATCAGATGGTATTTCTACACCAATTCATCACCTTGGTTGCCAAAGAGATTTTATGGTAAAGCTGTTGTAGAAGGTCAGCGTAAATTTATGGGAACTCTCTGGAACACATATGCTTTCTTTGTACTTTATGCTAATATAGATAATTTTGATGCAACAAAATATACATTAGATAAAGATAAACTTACAGTTATGGATAAATGGCTGTTATCACGCTTAAATTCCACAGTAAAAGCTGTTGACAATAATTTATCTAATTATAAAATTCCTGAAACTGCAAGAGCTTTGCAGGATTTTGTAGACGAAATGAGTAATTGGTATGTAAGAAGATGCCGTGAGAGATTCTGGGTTCAGGATATGACTGATGATAAGATAAGTGCATATATGACTCTATACACAGCTCTTGTTACAATTTCTAAAGCTGCGGCACCTATGATTCCATTTATGGCTGAAGAAATATATCGCAATTTGGTTTGCTCACTTGATAGCAATTCACCTGAAAGTGTTCATTTGTGTATGTTCCCAGAAGTTGATCAGTCTGCCATAGATACAACATTAGAGGCAAATATGGACGAAGTTCTAAAAGTAGTTGTTCTGGGACGTTCAGCAAGAAATGGTTCAACAATGAAAAACCGTCAGCCTCTTTCAAAAATGTATGTCAAAGCTGAAAATGTACTTGATAAGTTCTATGTTGAGATTATTGAAGATGAACTTAACATTAAGACTGTTGAATTTGCAGAAGATGTTTCAGGATTTGTTTCATATTCATTTAAACCTCAACTGAAAACTCTTGGCCCTAAATACGGCAAACAACTTGGTGAAATCCGTAATCTACTTGCTGAGATTGACGGTGCAAAAGCAATGACTGAGATTAATGAAAATGGTACTCTTACATTATCACTTTCCAGTGGAGATATTCAGCTTGAAAAAGATGATTTATTAATTGATGTTAAGCAAATGGAAGGTTTGTATACAGTCTCTGATAACGGTATCACTGTTGTTCTTGATACAAAACTTACACCTGAACTTATTGAAGAAGGATTTGTTCGTGAAATAATCAGCAAAATCCAGACTATGCGTAAAGATGCAGGATTTGAGGTAATGGATCATATTGTAATCGGTGTTACGGGTAATGATAAGCTGGCAGAATTGATTAATAAAAACAAATCTGATATTGTTAGTGATGTTCTAGCTAATGATGTTGTTTCTGTTACTGATGGTTTTATAAAAGACTGGAATATCAACGGAGAGAATGTTACTCTGTCTGTTAAAAAGATTGGTTAATTAAAAGTAATTTTTATATATAAAGCGAAGGTGTTAAACATCTTTGCTTTATATTATACCAATTTTCTGCAATCTGAAATTTCATATTGACAATATAAAAAATTTATATTAAAATAAAACTCGTGAGTAAGCTGAACGACTGCGGGTTGCAATGCCGAAAGGTAGCACCCGAGGAAAGTCCGGGCTCCACAGGGCAAGAATAACGGCTAACGGCCGCCGGGGGCGACCCCAGGGAAAGTGCAACAGAGATATACCGCCAACCTTTAGTTGGTAAGGGTGGAAAGGCGAGGTAAGAGCTCACCGGCGTTAAGGGAACTTAACGGCCCTGTAAACCCTATTCGGAGCAACACCGTGGTAAAAGACATTATGTATTGGCCCGATACGTCTTAGGAGGTGGCACCTGAGCAGTTACGGTAACGAACTGCCAAGATAGATGGTCGTTCACGACAGAACTCGGCTTATAGGCTTAGTCACATCTTATATGAATATTTGTTGATACACTTATGTATCACAAGCAAAGTAGTAACCCCTACCAGTAACTAAGTATCTGGCAGGGGTTTTGCTTTGTATTTTTCTTGATTATACTCCGTATTTTTCTTTAATTCTTTCAATTTTACTTCCAATAGGTTTTGCAAGAATAAAAAGAAATACTATATTAGATACTGCATATACAACACAGAAAACTGCTGATGAGGCTAAAAGTGCAATGTATTTTGATAAATTGAATACACCATCTTGCCATATAACACTCCATAAATCCATTAAAAGTGAAAAAGCTATACCTGACAATGCACCGTACCAATAAAGCAATACTTTATTGGTTTTTAACTTTTCAGATAATATACCTGCTACAAAACCTATCAATCCCCAAGTTAACATCTGAAAAGGTGTCCAAGGCCCTTGTCCTAAAGCAAAATTTGAGAGCAAAGCAGTAAGAGAACCTGTCATAAAACCTGCTTCACTTCCAAAATATAATGCTGTTATAATTATCATCGCAGTAACAGGCTTTATCCCTGGTACTGCGGCAAATACAAGGCGACCTACTACTGAGAGTGCGGTAAGTATAGCAATCATAACAAGTCTTGTTGAGTTATGATATTTGTTTTCAAAAGATATAAAAAATGGTACACACGCCAAAATGGTAACAGCTATTGAAATAAATGCAAACTGTTTGTTTTTAAATATTATTGCTCCAATAATTACTATAACAGGAATAATCAAAATAATTACACCATACGAAATCCAGTTTTTCTTTTTCATTTTTATTATCTCTTTCTTAAGATTCCTTACATAATCTTACAACTTCATCACAAAGTACTGTGTTTTTAAATAATCTTCTGGACATTCTGCTTGCTGAAGTTGTATAAAAATTATTTTCTGAAAAGAAGCGATTAGGCGTACTGATTGAAATAATCTCACCATCAAAAAACAAACCACATCTATCAGATACTATTGCGGAAAATTCTATATCGTGAGTTACCATTAATATAGTTTTTCCTTGTTTTTTTAAAGTAAAAATTATCTCAGCCAACTTATTTTTATAAAATGTATCCAGTCCTTTTGTAGGTTCATCTAGAAGTATTATTTGTGGTTCTGTAAGTAAAACTTTTGCAAGGGCACATTTTTGCTGTTCTCCCCCACTTATATCGTATGGATGTTTATCAAGTAAATATGAAATATCAAGCAAGTCTACTATATTAGAAAGTCTACTTTCAAATTCTAAGTCAGGGAAATCTATCGCTTTTAATATTTCTTCAAAATCTTTTTTGACAGTATTTTCTATAAATACATCTTTCGGATTCTGGGGTAGTAAGGTGAGAATTCCGTGATAAAGAGAATTACCTTTGTATTGGCTGATTTTCTTTCCTGCTATATTTATTTTACCTCTGTACGGTTTATCAAGTCCCGATAAAATATTAAGGGTAGTAGTTTTACCTGTGCCATTACCACCAAGTATGCTGAATATTTCACCTTTGTTTATAGTCAAATTAAAGTTACTAAGTACATCGGGTAATTTTTTATCGTATCTGAAATAAACTTCTTTTGCTTCTAAAATAGTTTCTGTACTTATTGGTTCCTTTTCAGAAATATTTCTTCCCTTTTGATGTTTATAATATGTATTAAGAAAATTCCGCCCATCTTTTACAGTTAAAGGACAGCAACAGTTATTTTCCAGTTTACTCCAAATTCTTGCAGGACTGGGCATACTAGCAAAAAAATTATGATTTTTCAATTCAAAGCATACTTTTTGTGGAGTTCCATTACAAATAACCTTTCCATTTTCCATTACAATTACTTTATCTGACATAGAAAAAATCTCTTCAAGTCTATGTTCAACAAGTATAACTGTTAAGCCAAGTTCTGTATTTAATTTATGGAGAGTCGATATAAATTCTGAGGCAGCTATTGGATCAAGTTGACTAGTAGGCTCATCAAGCAATATAATGTTTGGTTGCATAACCATAACAGAAGCAAGATTTAAAATCTGTTTTTGTCCACCGGAAAGTTCATCTGTGTTTTTATGATACCAGCTTTGAATACCAAAATAATTTGCTATCTCCCCTACACGGCGACGTATGGTCGAACTATCTTTTCCTATATTTTCTAAACCAAATGCGAGTTCATGCCATACTTTGTCGGTTACAATCTGTTCGTCAGGATTTTGTCCTACAAAACCAATTTCACAGGCACTTGTTTCGGAATCCAGTTCATACATTAATTTACCTTTATAAAATATATTACCTGAACTCTCCCCAAATGGAGATATTTCTCTTTTTATGAGCTTTAGCAAAGTAGATTTTCCACATCCTGATTCTCCACACAGTAATACAAAACTACCTTCTTCTACATTTAATGTGATGTTGTTTATTGCCTTTTTTTCTGATTTTGGATATTTAAAGTTGAGATTTTCGATTTGTAATAGCTCCATTTTACTCTTTCCTCCAATTCCATAAAAAATGGCAAAATCACAAGACTTCCAAAACACACATATATAATTATTGCAACTATTGATTTATTAATTTCTGTTAACCCAGGGTAAAAGCTAAAATCAGTAATACCCAATGCTGTACCAATAAAAACTACTACTGAAAAACAAATGCACAACAGAGCTATTATTCCATCTCTTGTGGTAAAACGATAATTAGAATAGCTTGTATGTTCTTTTAATCCGTACCCTTTGGCACGCATTGAACGGCTTGTTTCAACTGCACTTTCCAATGCCCAACCCACAAGTGCTGACATTACTCGCATAGAGGACATTACTCTGTCAGGATAACTCTCAGATGAATATAATCCCATTGCTTTTTGCGCCCGATTTATCTTTTTAGATTGTTTTTTCAACATTGGTATAAATCTTAAAGCCATACATAAAACCAAAGATAATTTTGGTACTGCTTTACCAAATAAATATATAAATTTATCACTTATTACTATAAAATTGTAATTTTTACACCAGAGCATTACCGACACAATCATAGCAGAAAGGTTTGCTCCATACAACAATGACTCTAATGTTATCGCATTATCACCAATAAAAAATAGTGGTGTTTCTCCATTATGAGAAAAAACGGGATTTGTTACTGTAATCAGTATTATTAGTGGTATATAAAATTTCAGATCCTCTTTTCTTTGACGTGAGGTTGACAACATAAAGCAAAACAACATCCCACCTACAAGTGCTTCACATTGGATAACAGGATTTGTTATAAACATTGAAATGATAAGAACCAATATAAAATATAACATCAATACTGCTGGATGAACATTGGAAAAAGACATCAATTATTCTGCCTCCGTTGTAGTTTCTGTACTTGATTTCATATCCTCCTCAAAGCTACACATATAAATCCATTCAATAACATCGCCATCTTTTAATTCATATTCAGAACAACCTTGATTAGGATATTCACCGTTAACTTCAAATCCCCAACCTGACATCTCCCCACAGGAATATTCATACAAATGATTTATCCCTTTAACATAAGCGGTACCAAAAGAACTTTCCTCTGCACTAATATAATCAAGTTGCATTTTATTTTCTTTTGTTAATGATTCAAGAATATCAAGAGGTGTATCACCGTCGTTTATTTCATATTCTGTCGGCTTTAATATGTAACCATCCTTTGGAACATACTTTTCATCCTGTAAAGATGAATCAAGTTTATCATAATTATCTAATACTGACTTACAGTTTATAGAAATTGTTACAGTTTTTGCATTTTCAGATATTACGCTGCTGTTATCTGTGTTATAATATTGATCAGGCGACTGAATATTGGCAACTATCATAAAAATAGCAACAATCAGCACCACACATACAGCAATAGTTAAAACTAAATTTCTTTTTCTACTCTTCTTCATTATTATCTCTCCTATTCTATTTTTTATATACAATGATAATTAACAAAGTTCAACATTAGTAATGATATATAAACTCTAATGGAGAAATAATGCAAATAAAAAAGTGCCTTTTCAAAAAGAAAAAGCACAAAATAAAATCGGAAACAGCAGTAAGGAATTTCCGGAATACTCCTTAGCTAATCTAACATACCAAAAACTTTATAAGTAAATGATAACCGATTGCACTTCTCCATCGCCCAAGAAAATGTTAAATCTTTAAAGTTACGGCAGGTCTCCTGACTTATGATGTAGTGGAAGTTTCACACAGAAAGCACCTTCTCTGCATACACAAATGGCATTTTGCTTTCTCCTCGTCAAATACAGTAATGGCGGTTGTTTCGGAATTTAACCGAATTCCCTATTAATCTAATCAGCTTATTCAGCCTTTCAAACCGTATCTTTATTATCATAATGTAATAGCGAATTAATTATAGTACATACGCAGAAAATAGTCAAGGTAATATTATTTGCAATACACGTCAATCTAATTTTAGCAATAAATCTGTAACACAAATTATAGCAAAAAGCATATAAACTTAGCTAAATTGGGGTTGACGATTTTCTTGTCAATATACTATCTACTTTATCGCATATTTTTGTATAAAAGCCTCCTATACATCTGAATAATAGCTTTTTATACCTTTTTCTTCTTAATTTCTATCGAGTTCACGTCATTATACATTATTTTTTATCAACAACAGAAACCTCCCAAATTTTGGGAGGTTTTATAAACAAAACGGGCGATTTTCTTACTCTAATTCTATTTATTAACCAAATAGAATAAATCATAAAAAGCTACGAAGTTCTTCAATAAAACTTTGTTCTATTTTTACAATTTTATCAGCCATTTTTTTACTCTCATTATCAGCATTTGAATATTTATTTATATATCCACTTACATTTTTTATACCCATATTACAGCCATCCATCATAATCTCTGCCGCCTTTTGAGATGAGTTATCGCTCATCATCTTAATTTCAGTTGTAATAAAACTCATTGCCTTTGCCATTGGCTGTGGGTCTTTTTCTGTACTACCATATTTATTAAGTAAATTATGGCACTCATCACCTATTTTTATGTGTTGCTTATTATAGTCAGAAATAATATCTTTCAACTTTTCGTTCTGCACATATTCCATAACCTGTTCCATACTATTCGTAGCACTTTTACAACCTGCATTACATTCTTTTAATAGATTAATTGTATCACTGTTCATAAAATCACTCCTTATAAAGTATTTTTATCATAGTTATAGGATTTATTCAAACGCTTAATTATTTAAAAATTTATAATTTATTCTTTAATTTTATTTAAATCTGTATTATAATTAAAAATATATGCGTTCGCATTGGTTATTTGTGGATAAAACGGGGTGTGCAAATTGACAGATAATCCTCATAACGGTCATCGTAACAGATTACGTAAAAAGTTTCTGAATAATGGTTTTGACGGTATGGAAAAGCACGAAGCATTAGAACTTGTGCTTTATTATGGTATACCACGAAAAGATACCAATCCCATTGCTCATAAGTTATTAGAATACTTTGGTTCTATATCGGCAGTTATGGACGCACCCATTGATAAACTCAAAGAAGCAGGAATAAGTGAAAATTGTGCGATATATCTTAAGATGATTCCCCAAATATGCCGAATGTATATGGAAGATAAGCATAATAATAAAGATAAGATAATCGACTCTGACAACATAGGTGACAAACTCAAATATAAATTTGTAGGCAGAGATTATGAAGCGGTAATACTGATGCTTATGGATAGTAAATACAAAGAAATTTTTTGCGGTGTTGTAAGTAAAGGTTCAGTTTCTGCCTGTGAGGTATATGTACGCAAGATAATAGAACTTGCTGTTTTATATAATGCAAAATTTGCAGTACTTTCACACAATCACCCTAGCGGACTTGCTCTACCCTCTAACGATGATATAGTAACTACTAAAAAGATATATAATGCACTTAGGCTTATTGATGTTGTACTGATTGATCATATAATTGTCGCTGATGATGATTATGTATCTTTGAACGAGTCAGGTTTTATGGAAGAAATGTAGATATATAAAAAATTCATTATTTTTAAGGTGATAGCTATGGATTTTAAATTACATTCTGAATATTCTCCCACTGGTGATCAACCACAAGCTATTGATACAATTTGTAAATCAATAAACAAAGGAAACAAGGAACAAACTTTGCTCGGTGTTACAGGTTCTGGTAAAACGTTTACAATGGCAAATATTATTGCCAGGGAAAACCGTCCCACTTTAGTACTGGCACATAATAAAACTCTTGCCGCACAACTTTGCAGTGAGTTCAAAGAATTTTTTCCTGAAAATGCTGTTGAATATTTTGTGTCGTATTATGACTACTATCAACCCGAAGCCTATGTAGCTCAAACAGACACATATATTGAAAAAGACAGTTCCGTTAATGATGAAATTGACAAGCTAAGGCATAGTGCTACACTCGCTCTATCCGAAAGACGTGATGTAATAATTGTCGCGAGTGTATCTTGTATTTACAGCTTGGGTAACCCTATTGACTACCGTAATATGGTTATTTCACTACGTCCTGGTATAGAAAAATCCCGTGACGATCTGCTAAAAAAACTTGTAGAACTACAATATGAACGTAATGATATTAATTTTGTTCGCAATAAGTTCAGAGTAAGAGGCGATGTTGTAGAAATTTATCCTGCAAACAGTGAAGGTAAAATTATTCGTGTAGAATTTTTTGGTGATGAGATCGATAGAATTACAGAAATAAATGCTATTACAGGTGAAATATTGGGTGAACTTAAACACGCCGCTGTATACCCTGCCTCTCATTACATTGTACCAAAGGAAAAAATGAAATTAGCTATTAAAGAGCTTGAAGAAGAACTTGCAGAAAGAGTGGAGTTTTTCAGAGAAAGAGGTAAATTACTGGAGGCACAACGTATTGAACAACGTACAAGGTACGATATTGAAATGCTTCAGGAAATAGGTTTTTGCACAGGAATTGAAAACTATTCTAGAGTGCTTTCTGGTAGAAAACCAGGCTCTTCCCCCTATACCCTGCTTGATTATTTCCCAGAGGATTTTCTGCTGTTTGTGGACGAGTCGCACGTTACACTGCCACAGGTGCGTGGTATGTTTGCTGGTGACAAAGCGAGAAAAGAAAATCTGATTGAGTACGGATTCAGACTTCCATCGGCACTCGACAATCGCCCCTTGAATTTTGATGAATTTTATGACAGAATAAATCAGGCTGTTTTTGTAAGTGCAACCCCCGGAGATATGGAACTTGAAAAATCTGCAGTAGTTGCAGAACAGGTTATACGTCCCACAGGACTGTTAGATCCTGAAATATCTGTGCGACCTATTGACGGACAGATGGATGATCTGGTATCTGAAATCAATCTGCGTGTTGCAAAAAAAGAACGTATTTTGGTAACCACCCTAACAAAGAAAATGGCGGAAGATCTTACAACCTATTTTGAAACAATGGGCATAAAAGTGAGATATATGCACCACGATGTTGATACAGTTGAACGTATGAAAATTATAAGAGAACTGCGTCTGGGCGAATTTGATGTCCTGGTAGGAATCAATTTGCTGAGAGAGGGACTGGATATCCCTGAAGTTTCTCTTGTGGCTATTCTGGATGCAGATAAAGCAGGATTTCTACGTAGTGAGCGTTCACTTATTCAGACCATAGGACGTGCTGCAAGAAATTCACAGGGTACAGTTATTATGTACGCTGACTCGGTAACTCCCCAAATGGAATATGCAATAAGAGAAACCGAACGTAGGCGTTCAATTCAGGATAATTACAACAGAGAACATAATATCACTCCAAAGACTATAACTAAAAAAGTTGCGGAAATTCTTGAAATTTCAAAGCACGATGATGAAGATGTTTACAATTCTAAAGGTAAACGACTTACACCTGCTGAAAAGCAAAAGTTAATAGAATCTCTTACAAAAGAGATGAAAGCTGCCGCAAAATTGCTTGAATTTGAACACGCCGCATATCTGAGAGATAAAATAAATAAATTAAAAGGAAAGAAATAGGTGAAAATATGGCAAAAAAGAAAACTACCCCCGAGTATGGCAACGAAAGTATTACTATACTAAAGGGTGCAGACAGAGTAAGGAAAAGACCTGCTGTAATTTTTGGCTCTGACAGCATAGAGGGTTGTCAGCACTCTATTTTTGAAATTCTTTCTAACTCAATAGACGAGGCCAGAGAGGGTTATGGTACGGAAATTATCATAACACGCTACGAAGATAATTCGGTAGAAATCGAAGACCACGGACGAGGTATTCCAGTAGATTTTAATGAAAAAGAAAACAGATATAACTGGGATTTGACTTTCTGCGAGTTGTATGCAGGCGGAAAGTATAATAATTCAGAGGGTGAAAACTATGAATACTCTCTTGGATTAAATGGTTTGGGACTTTGTGCCACTCAGTACGCTTCTGAATATATGGATGCTGAAGTAAGACGTGACGGTTTTAAATATACACTTCACTTTGAAAAAGGTGAAAACATTGGTGGACTGAAAAAAGAGCCTTATAAGAAAAAAGATACAGGAACTAAAATACACTGGAAGCCGGATATAGATGTTTTTACAGACATTAAGGTTACTTCTGAATTCTTCAAAGATATGATAAAGCGACAGGCTATTGTAAATGCCGGGGTTAACTTTATCTTCAGAAATCAAAAGGGAAATAACTTTGAAGAAGAAAGTTTTAATTATGTAAATGGTATTACAGACCATGTACAGGAAATTGTAGGCGAAAACAGCATTACTACTGTACAAAGCTGGAGCGGTGAAAAAATGGCACAAGACCGTACCGACAAGCCTGAATATAAAACAAAGATTAATGTTGCTTTCGCTTTTTCAAATCAAGTTTCACTTACTGAATACTATCATAACTCCAGTTGGCTTGAACACGGTGGTGCCCCTGATAAAGCAGTGCGTAATGCTTTTAAATATATTATAAATCAGTATTTAAAAACAAATAACAAATATAATAAAAATGAAAGTCAGATAAAAGATGAAGATATTCTTGACTGTCTTGTAATTGTTGTATCCTCTTTTTCCAGTGTTACATCATATGAAAATCAAACTAAAAAGGCTATAAATAACAAGGGTATTCAGGATGCTATGGTCGAAATGCTCCGCCATAATCTTGAAATTTACTTTATAGAAAATCCTATTGACGCTGAAAAAGTAGCCAATCAAGTACTTATTAATAAACGAAGCCGAGAGAATGCAGAAAAAACCAGATCTAATCTAAAGAAAAAGCTCACTAGCAATATGGATATGACAAACCGTGTTGCAAAATTTGTAGATTGCAGAAGTAAGGATACATCTATACGAGAGGTATTTATTGTAGAGGGTGACTCTGCTCTAGGTGCCTGTAAACAGGCCCGTAACCCTGATTTTCAGGCTATTATCCCTATAAGAGGTAAAATTCTTAATTGTCTTAAAGCGGATTATAACAAGATTTTCAAAAGTGAAATTATCACTGACCTTATGAAGGTACTTGGTTGTGGTGTACAGGTTACATCAAAAGCAAACAAAGACCTTGCAAATTTTGATATTAATTTATTAAGATGGAATAAAGTTATTATTTGTACCGATGCCGACGTTGATGGCTTTCAGATAAGAACATTACTTCTTACAATGATTTACCGCCTTACCCCTGACCTTATTGAAGCTGGTAAGGTATTTATTGCGGAATCTCCTCTGTATGAAATTACAACTAAAAAGAATGTTTACTTTGCTTATACAGAACAGGAAAAAGAAAAGTTTCTTAAAGAAATTGGCAATGAGAAATTTACTATTCAGCGTTCAAAAGGTCTTGGTGAAAATGAACCTGATATGATGAACCTTACAACTATGAATCCTGCTACACGCAGATTAATTAAAGTAATGCCTGATGACGCTGAAAAAACCTCGCAAATGTTTGACATTCTTCTGGGAGATAATCTGTCAGGCAGAAAACAGTATATAGTTGACCACGGTGCTGAGTACACTGATTCATTAGATTTATCATAATAATTGAGGTGTAGTATATGTCAATAAAAGTTAAATTTTATGAAAATATTGATGATAAACTGCTTAAGTTTGCAGTTATTATTTCAAAATCACAAGGCAAATGGGTTTACGTTAAACATAAAGAACGAGATACTTTTGAGATACCCGGTGGACATCGTGAAGCGAGAGAAACAATACTTGATACAGCAAAAAGAGAGTTGTATGAAGAAACCGGTGCCATCGACTATAAACTTACTCCTATTTGTGTGTATTCCGTAACCCGAAAATATGAGAGTAAGAAAACCGCTGATGAAACCTTCGGAATGTTATTTTATGCAGATATTTATAGTTTTGAAAAGGAGCTTCACAGCGAAATTGAGTTTGTTAAACTATTTGATAATATTCCAAAAAATCAGACATATCCTCAAATTCAACCTTTTTTGGTACAAGAGTTTGAACGAAGAAATAGTATATTTTAAGTACATAAAAATCTGAAAGGCGGTGTGTATAAATGCCACCAAAAAAGAATAATAAAGCTAAAAAACCACCTGCTCCTGTTATGAAAGGTGTTATTGATGGTGCAGGCGAAGTAGTACAGCAAAAAATAGCAACAACTATTGAAGAAAATTATATGCCCTACGCTATGAGTGTTATTTTAAGCCGTGCAATTCCCGAAATCGACGGCTTTAAACCCAGTCACCGTAAATTGCTTTATACGATGTATAAAATGGGGTTGCTTACAGGTGGACGTACTAAATCAGCAAACATTGTTGGACAAACAATGCGTTTAAATCCACACGGTGATTCCGCCATTTATGATACTATGGTGCGGTTGAGTCGTGGCTATGAAGCACTTCTGCATCCCTATGTTGATTCAAAGGGCAATTTTGGTAAATTTTATAGCAGAGATATGGCATGGGCTGCTTCAAGATATACAGAAGCTAAGCTGGATTCAATATGTAATGAACTTTTCAGGGATATTGACAAAGATACAATAGATTTTGTGGACAACTATGATAATACTATGAAAGAACCTACCCTATTACCTGCAACATATCCATCTGTTCTGGTTAATGCCAACACGGGTATTGCGGTTGGTATGGCAAGTTCTATATGCTCATTCAATCTCAAAGAAGTTTGTGATACAACTATTGCACTTATCAAGGATAGTAATCACGATATAGCATCAACAATGCCTGCTCCTGACCTTTCAGGAGGCGGTCAAATTATATATGATAAAAAAGTATTTGATGATATATACAAAACAGGCAGAGGAAGTTTTAAGATGCGTTCAAAGTATTCTTATGATAAATCTGCTAACTGTATTGATATTACTGGTATCCCTCAATCAACAACAAGTGAAGCGATAATAGAAAAAGTTATTGACCTTGTTAAAGTTGGTAAAATTAAAGAGATTGCAGACATTCGTGATGAAACAGGTTTGGACGGTTTAAAGATTACAATAGACTTAAAACGTGGCACTGACCCTGATAAGCTAATGCTAAAACTATATAAAATGACGCCTCTTGAGGACAGTTATAGCTGTAACTTTAATGTTCTTATCGGTGGAGTACCCAAAGTCCTAGGTGTTAAAGAATTACTCGAAGAATGGGTAGCATTCAGAGTTGAATGTGTACGAAGAAGAACATACTTTGACCTTAATAAGAAAAAGGAAAAACTACATTTGCTTAAAGGTTTACAAGCTATTTTACTTGATATTGATAAAGCTGTAAAAATAGTTCGTGAAACAAGAGAAGAAAGTGAAGTTGTACCAAATCTTATGATCGGCTTTGGTATTGATGAAATTCAGGCCGAATATGTTGCAGAAATTAAACTGCGTCATCTTAATCGTGAGTATATTCTAAAACGCACAGAAGAAATCAATAAGTTAGAAGAAGATATTGCTAATCTTGAAGATATATTGGCAAGTAAAAATAAAATT
Organism: Acutalibacteraceae bacterium; assembly: GCA_036309045.1. Classification (GTDB taxonomy): domain Bacteria; phylum Bacillota; class Clostridia; order Oscillospirales; family Acutalibacteraceae; genus CAG-964. Next base: position 30,771 of record JAXJUM010000028.1, on the reverse strand, counting down.
AAGCAAATTATAGTAAGTGAATTAAAGGATGTAAGTAAGAAATATGGTCAGCCTAGAAAGAGCATACTTATCTATGCAGATGAAATTCAGACAGTTGATGATATTGAAGAGGAAACTCCTGACTATCCTGTAAATGTATTTTTTACAAAAGAGGGATATTTCAAAAAAATCACACCTCAATCTCTACGTATGAGTAGTGAACAAAAGCTTAAAGAGGGTGACAGTATTATTTTCAGTACTGAAACCACCAATAACAAAACTGAATTGCTCTTCTTCACTGATAAAGCACAGGTTTATAAAACCAAAGTTAGCGAATTTAAGGAAACCAAGGCAAGTACACTTGGTGACTATGTTCCTGCAAAACTTGCTATGGATGATGACGAAAAAGCTATATTTATGGTGCTTACAACTGATTATAGTGGTACTATGATTTTTGCCTTTGAAAACGGAAAGATTGCCAAAGTACCATTGTCAGCATATGCAACAAAAACCAACCGCAAAAAGTTGACCGGAGCATATAGTGATAAATCTCCTATCGTTGACATCATCTTTATACAACAGGATTGTGAAGTAATGCTTACATCAAGTCAGGGCAGAATTTTGTTGTTCCATACAGGTTCATTAACTGAAAAAACATCCAGAGCAACAATTGGTGTTAATGTAATTACACTTAAAAAGGGACACAGACTTATGTCGGCTAAGATATATGAGGAAGGTAGATTAGTAAAGCCAAACAGATACCGCACAAAAAATATTCCAGCAGCTGGCTCTACCCTATCTTCTGAAGATAAAGCCGAACAGTTAAGCCTTGTATAATCAAAAAAAGATTGAATATTATAAAATAAATAGTGGATAACTCTTGAAAAACTGTAAAATTCGTGTTATTATTTATAAGTGAATGACTTTAATCAAAATTCATATATTTTGTCAGAAAGGTGGTAAAGATATGAACGTAGTAGATTACATTATTGGTGCATTACTTATATTATTTGCACTGGTTATGATTTTTGTTGTAATTCTTCAGGAAGGCAACACAAAAGATGTTGGAGTTGTAACAGGCGGTGCTGATACATTCCTTTCTAAGAACAAAGCTCGTACACTTAACAGCAAACTGGCTCGTTGGACAAAGGTTCTTGCGATTGGTTTTGCTTTGATGGTTGTGGCACTTAACATAGTAGACTACTTTATGCACTGATAAATATAGTATATTTAAATCCTCTGCGATAAATGCAGAGGATTATTTTTTGGATTTTATTTGTTTGAAAAGGTTTGACCTAAATTTTTCGGCAATAAAGTCATAAAAAGCAACAACAAAAAGACCAAAGGTTTTACCGAGCCCTTTGGTCTTTTTTTGTTTAAAAGGTTACAAGAGTTCCGATGATTAGTCGGTTTGTGAGAAATTCTTAGGAAAACGAAGTTTCGATAATTTACATATGGCACTTATGCTGCTTGGCGACAGCTTAAATTACTAACTTCATCTTTCTACGAATAGATTATACAACACAAACAACAACAAAATAACAACAAGAACATCATAGATTGAAAAAAATATAAAATTTATTAGACAAGTTACAGAATCTAACTTTAAAAATATTATGCTAACAGAGGTGTTTTTTATGAAACATAAAGTAAGATATCACAAAATCCCCCTTAGTAAGCTTATTTTTACTTTTATTCTTATTTTAATTACAGCTGTATACATAATATTTGAAAGCCAGATAGAACCGAGTATGCTTGATATTACAAGAATAAAAGCAGAGGAACTATGCACCAACGCAGTTAATACAGCAGTTCTTTCTGTTCTGGACAAAAATGAATACACTTATGACAATTTTGCAAAAGTATCTCAAAATGGTAATTCAGTTACAAGTATAAGTACAGATTCAGTAAACACAAATAAATTCAAATCAATGGTTGCTTTAAAATCTCAGGACGAAATAGGCAATATGTCTGGAATGGAAATAAGCTATAAACTTGGTGACTTTTGTGGCTCTGAATTGTTGGCTGGCAGAGGACCAGATGTAATTATAAAACTATTTTTTTCTGCCAGTGTAACAGCAGATATGGAAAGTAAATTTGAATCCTGTGGATTAAATCAAACACGACATATACTTAATATAATTATCACATCAAAAGTTTATATAACATCTGACGAAAATTTAGAAACATATACAACAGTGGTTACAACTGTGCCTGTTGCTGAAAGTATAATTGTTGGTAATGTACCATCACTTTATATGCAAAAACAGTAAAAAAACGGAAACTCCATAACAGTAGTTCCCGTTTTTTATTCTCCATTTTCTATTCTAACACTGAAAATAGAACTAATCTTAAAAATTAATTTAATCTAACATAGCTTTTGTATTGTAAAAATTAAGTATTAGAGGTCTAGGTCATTTACAAGCAAATTATCATATGTTTCTCTCTTAACTATAAGTCTTGCTTTACCGTCCTTTACCATTACCATTGCAGGCTTTAGATTACGATTATAGTTTGAAGCCATTGAGTAGTTGTATGCACCTGTGGAAAGTACAGCCAAAGTATCACCAACCTGTACATCTGCCACTTCTGTATCCTTTTGAATCAAGTCACCGCTTTCGCAGCACTTGCCTGCTACTGTAACCTTTTCATTTGGTGCTTTATCTGCTTTACTTGCATTTACAACTGTATAAGCTGATTCATACAAAGCGTAACGGATATTATCTGTCATACCACCATCAACAGAAACATATGTGCGAATATTTGGAATTTCTTTTCTTCCTCCAACTGTATAAAGTGTAATTCCAGCTTCACCAACTATTGAACGACCTGGTTCAATATAAATATATGGGACTGGTATATCATATTCCTTTGCTTTAGATATAACTGCCTTAGAAACTGCGTTCATATAATTATCATACGCTGTTGGATTATCTTCCTTAGTATACATAATTCCAAATCCGCCACCAAGGTTCAGTTCGTTCACAACATGACCTGTTTGCTTTTTAATGTCACCGATGAAGTCCATCATAACCTCTGCTGCTGAAACAAATGGGTCAATATCAAATATCTGTGAGCCGATATGACAATGAAGCTCTGTAAGCTCTACATTTTCAAATTCAAAGGTCTTTTTAACAGCTTCCATAGCCTCACCTGTTTCTAGTGCAAAACCAAACTTAGAGTCAATCTGGCCAGTCATTATAAAGTTATGTGTATGTGCATCTATACCAGGTTTTATACGCATTGAAATCTTAACAACCTTGCCCTTTTCTTTTGCAAGTCTGTTTAAAAGTTCTAACTCATACAGGTTGTCCACAACAATTTTTCCAATGTTGTAGTCAAGTGCCATATTAAGCTCTGTTTCTGTTTTATTGTTACCGTGAAATTGAATTTTTTCAGGTGGAAATTTAGCCTGCATTGCTGTATAAATCTCTCCGCCCGAAACAACATCAAGTCCCATATTCTCGCTGTTTGCAAGCTGAACTAAAGCTTTACAGCTGAGTGCTTTACTTGCATAAAGAGGCAGACCATTTCCATTATAATAATTTGCAATAGAATTTACAAAGGATTTACAAGTATTTCTGATTGTATTTTCATCAAGAACATACAACGGAGTACCAAACTCCTTAGCAAGCTCTACGGTATCACATCCGCCAATAGTAAGATGTCCTTTTTCATTTACATTTAAACAATCGTTAACAAACATAGCCAAATTTCCTTTCCTTAAATAAAGTACTGAATAAGAATATTATACATCATTCATACTACATTTTTCAACACAATCTGCAATATATTCTCTTATCTCTTCGGTACCATCACCTTTTAATGCTGAAAAGGTGAAAATCTTTATATCACCATAATTGCTAAGTATAGCTTCTATCTGTTCAAGCTGTTTAATTTGCTGTGTCTTTTTTAATTTGTCTTTCTTGGTAAGAACAACAGCAAATGGCATACCTGAATTACTAAGAAACTCTATCATATTCAAATCGTCCTTGGTAGGATTATGTCGCATATCAACAATCTGCACTATAAGGGCAAATTTTCTATCCTGTGCAAAATATCCTTCTACAAGCTCTGCCCATCTCACTTTTTCAGCGTGAGAAACCTTTGCATAACCATATCCCGGTAGATCTACAAGATTAAAAGAATCCCCTACCTTGAAAAAATTTATTGTAGCAGTTTTTCCGGGCTGTCCGCTCACTCTGGCAAGTGATTTTCGATTAACCAATTTATTTATAAGAGATGACTTACCGACATTTGATCTACCTGAAAATACTATTTCGGGTAAATCGCTTGATTTAAGCTGACTTGCCTTGCCTGCGGTATATAAAAGTTCTGCATTAACAAAATTCATATAATACTCCTTACTGAATAGTTTGCTCTACAAAATCAGGTTGCTTTCCGGCAGGAGGTTTTTTTGAAATTTTATTTTTTATATCCCTTACAGGCTTGTCCCGAACCAACGCTATATCAAGTACCTGCTGAATTGAAGAAACAGGTTTAAACTCAATAGCTTCTTTAACCACAGGGTCAACTTCGTAAAGGTCAGGTATGTTATCTTCAGGAATAATTACTATCTTTGCCCCTACCCTATAAGCAGCCATAGCCTTTTCTTTAAGTCCACCTATCGGCAGAACTCTGCCACGAAGGGTAATTTCACCTGTCATAGCAACATCACTTCTTACAGGTCTGTTAATTAAAGCTGAAATAATTGCTGTTGTCATTGTAATACCTGCTGATGGACCATCCTTTGGCACTGCACCTTCAGGAGCGTGGATATGCAAATCATTATTTTTATAAAATTCAGAGTCAAATTTGTACTTATCAGCCATTGTTCTTGCACAGCTAAGGGCTATTTTAGCTGACTCCTTCATTACATCGCCAAGAGAGCCTGTAAGTTCTATCTTTCCTGTACCGGGTAGTAAAGCAACCTCGATTGGCAACATTGTACCTCCAACAGAAGTCCAGGCAAGTCCGTTTACCACACCCACCATATCATTTTTCTCAACTGTTTCGGGCTTATACTTTCTGGGTCCTAAAAAATCCTCAATGTTCTTTAAGGTAATAGAAACTTTATAGTCATCGTTCTCAACAATATTTACAGCTGCTTTTCTTAATAAATCATTAATTCTTCTTTCTAAGCTACGCACACCTGCTTCTCTAGTATAGCTGTCAATTAAATCATACATACCATTTTTTGTTATCTTAAATTGTGAAGATTTTATTCCACTGTTTTTTAAAGATTTTGGTACAAGATGTTTTGTTGCTATATTGAACTTCTCTTCTCGTGTATAACTATCAACAGTGATTATATCCATTCTGTCAATAAGAGGTTCAGGGATTGCAGAGTAATCATTAGCAGTTGCAATAAAGAAAACGTGACTTAAATCATATGGAAGATCTATGTAGTGATCAGTAAAAGAATGATTTTGCTCAGCATCAAGAACCTCAAGCAAGGCGGAAGTTGGGTCACCCTTGTAGTCATTTCCTAGCTTGTCTATTTCATCAAGAATTATAACAGGATTGGAAGTTTCTGCTAATTTAATAGCATTCATAATTCTACCCGGTAAAGCTCCTATATATGTACGTCTGTGACCTCTTATTTCTGATTCATCGTGAACACCACCCAATGCAATACGCTGACATTTTCTGTTTATTGCCTTTGCAATAGATTGGGCTATTGAGGTTTTACCAACACCAGGAGGTCCTACAAAACAAAGAATTTGTCCTTTAATCTCCGGTGACAATTTTCTCAAAGCAAGAGTTTCAATTATTCTGTCTTTCACCTTTGTAAGACCATAATGATTTTTATCAAGCAGATTTCTTGCTTTTTCAATATTTATAATCTCATCATCAAATGTATTCCAAGGCAAGTCAAGGCAAGTATCAAGATAAGTGCGTATAACATTTGCTTCCTGAGAGTTATATGGTAATGCAGCTAGTTTGTCACATTCCTTTACAAGAACTTTTTCTACACTTTCCTTTAAATGAAGTTCTTGAATTTTTTTAAGATATTCTTTGACTTCAGCAGCAGATTCATCATCTACATTCAGTTCATCTTCCAAAACCTTTAACTGTTCTCTGAGATAATATTCCCTTTGATTTTCGTCTATTCTTTCACGGGTTAATTTATATACAGAATCTTCGATTTCAAGAATAAATATTTCATCTGTAAGGTGTGCTATCAGCGTTTCCAAACGTTCCTGTACATCTAAAGCTTCTAGTACCTCCTGTTTCATCTCATATTCCATTCTTGTATTACCTGCAATATAATCGCAGATTTTTCCTGAATCCTTTGTAGAAGAAATTTTGTAGATTATATCTGAAGGGAATTTGGGAACAAGGGAAAGGTATTTTTCAAAAATATCTTTCAGTGACCTTGTCAAACCAATTTCCGTTGTTGTATCACCGTGAATATCTTCAAGGGATGTAATAAGACCGGTAAGATATGGACGTTTTTTGCCACTATCAATTAATTTTGCTCTGTATTTTCCTTCGACAACAACCCTTATAATATTTTCAGGTTGTCTTAAAATCTGCTTAATCTCAGCTACAACACCTATTTTATATAAATCCTCTATTTCAGGCTTATCAGTTTCTATTTTCATTTGAGAAGCAATAAAAATTAATTGATCCGTTTTCATTGCTTTTTCTATGGCTAATGCAGACATTTTCCTGCCAACATCAAAATGCAATAGCATTTCAGGAAAAACCACCATACCACGCAGTGCGAGAACAGGCATTTCAACAAGATTTTCCACTTCTACTTTTATTTCGTTATTTTCCATAATACGCCTCCTTATCCATAGCGTAAAAATTCATATTATCAAACAATTAGTAACTTCATATCAAAACTAACCCTATTATACCTTTTATAAAGTAAAACTTTAATGATTCTTTGAATTACAAACCTTTAAAGTTAAACAAACTAAGGCTGTAACCAGATAAGTTACAGCCTGATATTATCAAAAAGTTCAGCAAGCGTCATTACGTTTACTGCGTTTTTTTGTTTCTTTCTTTTCATCAACACCATAATCAAGAGCTTTTCTCTCCTGATTATGAATAATTGTAACCACAGACGGATCCTTTACGGTTTCGGCTGAAATAATAACCTTTTCAATAGTTATATCAGAGGGTACTTTGAACATTAAATCCATCAAAAGATTTTCCATAATAGAACGAAGTCCTCTTGCACCTGTATTCTCGTCCTGTGCCTTTTCTGCTATTGTAACTAATGCTCCCTCTTCAAACTCAAGTTCAACATTATCAAGTTTAAATATTTCCTTATATTGCTTTACAAGAGAATTTTTAGGTTCTGTAAGAATTTTTATAAATCCTTCTTTATCAATAGCATTAAGATGTGTTATAACAGGCAGTCTACCTATCAGTTCAGGAATCAGTCCATACTTTACTAAATCGTGAGGTACAACATATTTCATCCAGTCAGTTTCTTTAGAAAGCTGATCCTTAGATTTAACCTCAGCACCAAATCCTATTGAAGAATTTGACATTCTGTGTTCCATAGTCTTTTCCAGACCGTCAAATGCACCACCACATATAAAGAGTATATCCTTTGTATTAATTTGTATACATTCCTGTTGTGGGTGCTTTCGTCCGCCCTGAGGAGGAACATTGGCTACTGTACCTTCAAGAATTTTCAGTAAAGCCTGCTGAACACCCTCACCGCTTACATCACGGGTAATAGAAGGATTTTCAGATTTTCTTGAGATTTTATCTATTTCATCTATATAGATAATTCCCTGTTCTGCACGAGCCACATCATAATCAGCAGCCTGAATAAGTCTGAGCAGAATATTCTCAACATCTTCGCCAACATAGCCAGCCTGTGTAAGTGTTGTTGCGTCAGCAATGGCAAATGGTACATCCAATATCTTAGCCAAGGTCTGGGCAAGAAAAGTCTTGCCCGTACCTGTTGGCCCTACCATAAGAACATTGCTTTTTACAAAGTCAACATCAGTATCTGTATTATATATTCTTTTGTAATGGTTGTATACGGCTACACAAAGAGTCTTTTTGGCATCCTCCTGACCGATAACGTATTCATCGAGCTTTTCCTTTATTTGTTCCGGCTTAAGCAACGTATCATAACCGCCTTTAGTTTTGCCATCATATTCGGGTATCAGTTCACTATCATCAAGAATACTCTGACATAATTTAACGCATTCTTCACAGATATATACACCGTTACCCTCTATTAGTCTGCCCGACTCGTTCTGTGAACGTCCACAAAATGAACAGGACAGCTTTTTCTTATCATCCTTGCCAGCCATACTACAACTCCTCTCATACAAATCTATTATCTCTGCATTACCTTATCAATCAGACCATAATCACAAGCCTCTTGTGCAGACATAAAGTTGTCACGGTCAGTATCTTTTTCGATTATCTCCAAAGGTTGACCTGTGTTTTCAGATAAAATTTTATTTAATCTGCCCTTAATGCGGTCAATATAGTTAGCGTGAATCATAATATCTGACGCCTGACCCTGGAAACCACCCAAAGGCTGATGAATCATAATATCTGAATTTGGCAAAGCATAACGCTTGCCTTTAGTACCTGAAGAAAGCAGGAAAGCACCCATACTTGCAGCCATACCCATACAAATTGTGGATACATCACACTTGATATACTGCATTGTGTCATAAATAGACATACCGGCTGTTACAGAACCACCGGGACTATTAATATAAAGTGAAATATCCTTTGTTGGATCCTGACTCTCTAAGTACAGAAGCTGAGCCACAACCAAACTTGCAGAGGCATCGTTAACTTCTCCCGTAAGCATAACTATACGTTCGCTTAAAAGACGTGAAAAGATATCGTATGAACGCTCTCCACGGCTTGTTTGCTCAACAACATAAGGTACAAGATTACTGTTAAATACTTCCATTGTAAACATTCCTTTCAAAATACATTATATAAGTAAGCCCCCAAAACCTAAAAGTCATATATTACCTTTTATAATAATAGACCAAATATAATGCAATTATTCATGAAAGATTAATTACTCCTTAATAGCACTTTCTTTTACAAAATCCATAGCCTTTTCTACTGCTATATCTTTCTTTAAATCATCAGCTGAAATAGATGCCTTAACCTTATCAGTTTCCATATTATAAGCCTCAGCCAACTTGTTGTATTCAGCCTCTAGATCCTCATCAGAAACTTCTGTGAAGCCTTCTTTCTCAGCTATCTTCTCCAAAGCAAGTCTTAGCTTCACTCTTGTTTCAGCCTGTGGCTTGTAAGATTCCTTAATAGCATCAACTGACATACCCATATACTGTAAATATGTGTTCATATCAAGACCTTGTGAACGCAAACGCATATCAAACTCACGAAGCATATCGTTTACCTTGTTATCATACATAGCTTCAGGAACTTCTGCCTGCAACAACTCACAAAGTTTGTCGATAATCTGATTCTCAACATCAGCATCAGATTCTTTCTGGAGTTTTTCAGCAAGGTCGCTCTTGATTTCTTCTTTATACTCTTCTACTGTTTCTTTCTCGCTTACATCCTTAACGAACTCATCGTCAACTTCAGGTAATTCCTTAACCTTTATTTCGTGTAGCTTAATCTTGAACTGCGCAACCTTTCCTGCAAGCTCCTCAGCTTGATATTCTTCAGGGAAAGTTACATCTATTGTGAATTCCTCACCTGTACTCTTACCAACAATCTGCTCCTCAAAACCAGGAATAAATTGACCACTACCAAGTGTAAGATTGAAGTTCTCTGCCTTACCACCTTCAAAAGCTACACCATCAACAAAGCCCTCAAAGTCAATAACTGTAATATCGCCATCTTGAGCAGCTCTATCCTCTACTGTTACAAGTCTGCTGTTTCTATCTCTTACCTTGTCAATTTCTTCGTTAACAAGCTCTTCTGTAACTTCTGTTGACTTAGGTGTAACCTTAATACCTGCATAATCATTAATATCAACCTCAGGCTTAACAATTACAACAGCTTTAAATGTAAGACCTTCCTTACCGACTTCCTCTACTGATACATCTTCAAGAGCAACCAGTTCCAACTTAGCCTCGATTGCAGCATCTGCAAGAGCCTCTGGATAAAGTGCCTGGATAGCATCATCATAGAATACGCCTTCGCCATACATCTTCTCAATAATAGCCTTTGGAGCCTTACCCTTACGGAATCCTGGGATATTAATTTTCTTTACTTCTTTACGGTAAACTTTATTTACCTCGTCATTGAAAGTTTTGGCGTCAACCTCAACAACAACCTCGTGTTTGTTTGTGTCTACTTTATTTGTTGATTTTAGACTCATAATTTATTTTCCTCCTGATTATTATGCTGAATGTTTACCATTATAACATAACAAGTATATTTTTTCTATACTTTAATACAAAAAATTGTAATAGTATATTACCTTACTAATACAGGCATAAACTTTATATAATCACTGGAAATAAGTTTAAAATTTATACCCTCAAATTCACCAATAACAGCTTTTCTGGTTACTTTGGTACCGTGTAAATGCCCATAATAGCATCTTTTTATATTATATTCTTTAAGAACATTGAGAATATCATCACATCTTTGTTCACCGAACACAGGTGGATAGTGCAGAAAAACAATGGGTTCAAGCCCTGTTTTGAGTGCTTCTGTAATAGAAGTTCTTAATCTGCCAACTTCACGATTCAAAACCTTTTTATCGCTGTCACTTTCGGCATCATAAAACCATCCCCTTGTACCGCAGACCGCAAAATTCTCCACAGCCTTTGCAGAATTGAAAACAATTTCTATGGTATCGAAATTGTTTTCAGCAAGAAAGTTTTCTATTTTACGGCGTGTATCCCACCAGTAATCATGGTTTCCTTTAAGAAATAGCTTTTTTCCGGGCAAAGCATTGATAAAGCTGAAGTCCTCATATGTATCCTTCAGCTTCATTGCCCAGGAAATATCCCCTGGAATAACCACAGTGTCATCATCAGTTACAAGGGCACGCCAATTATCTTCAAGTCTTTTTTCGTAATTGTTCCAGCCACTGAAAATATCCATAGGCTTATCTGTTCCTAATGACAGGTGTAAATCAGCAATTACAAAAAGCGACATCAGTTAATACCCAATGTTTTGAGAACATAATTAGGCATATCATCAACAGCTGTTACATTATCAAAACGAACCTGCTTATCCTTAAGCTGTGCAAGAGGCTTTGGAACCTCTACACCTGTAATCTTGTTCATCTGATCAACCATATCGAATTCACTATCACAGATTTCATTCTCAGGAATAATTGAACTTAGAACACTCTTTGAGAACTTATATGGACTTGCTGTTGAAGCAAGGATAACAGGAGTTTCTTTGTCACCTGTCTTTTCAACATACTGAGCGTATACATCAATAGCAACAGCCGTATGTGTGTCAGCTAGGTAATTTGACTGCTCATAGATTTCTTTTATAGTCTTTTGTGTAGAAGCCTCGTCACAATAACCACCAAAGAATTTTTCTGTCAACTTTTCCATAATATTACTGTCTACTGTGTATTTTCCCTCAGTTTTAAGAGCTGTCATATATGATTTTACTTTCTTATCATCGCCATCTGAAAGAATATAGAGAAGTCTTTCGAGGTTACTTGAAACAAGAATATCCATTGAAGGTGAAATTGTTGTATAGAACTGTCGGCTCTTATCATAAACACCTGTGTTTATGAAATCTGTAAGTACATTGTTTGAGTTTGAAGCACAAATAAACTTCTTTATTGGCAATCCCATAAGCATTGCATAGTATGAAGCAAGAATATTACCAAAGTTACCTGTTGGTACAACAACATTTACCTTGTCACCAAACTTGATTGTTCCATTATTAACAAGGTCACAGTAAGCTGAAACATAATAAACAATCTGAGGCAAAAGTCTTCCCCAGTTGATTGAATTAGCACTTGAGAATAGCTTGTCATTAGCCTGAAGCTTTTCAATAATCTCAGTTGTTGTAAATATCTTTTTAACCCCTGTCTGTGCATCATCAAAATTACCCTTAATAGCACAAACATTTACGTTGTCACCCTCCTGAGTTGTCATCTGACACTTTTGCATAGGGCTAACGCCATCTTGTGGATAGAAAACAATAATTCTTGTACCATCTACATCCTTAAAACCTTCAAGTGCAGCCTTACCTGTATCGCCTGATGTAGCAACAAGAATAACAGCCTCTTTACCCTTGTATTTCTTTGCAAGAGATTTTGTCAAAAAGTATGGCAAAATCTGGAGTGCCATATCCTTAAAAGCAGATGTAGGACCATGCCACAGCTCAAGAATATTCATTGTATTGCCATTAAGTTTTGCAGAAACAATAGGAGCAGGATTTTCTGATCCGAACTTTTCAACAGTATATGCGTTGTCAACACAGTCAGCAACCTCTTCTGCTGTGAAATCAGTGAGATAGTCACTAATAATCTTCTTTGCTCTTCCCTTATAATCCAAGCTCAGCATAGCCTTAAAGTCTTCTTCGCTGTATTTAGGAATTTCCATTGGTACAAACAAACCACCGTCATTTGAGATACCTTGAGAAATAGCCTGTGCAGCTGAAACAACTATGCTTTTATCTGTGGTACTATTATAATTCATATAGATTTCCCTCTCTTACAAAATTATCTATCCTATAATATATAACAAAAAAGTATAAATGTCAAACATATCTGATATAAAATCCCTGTTTTTAGGCAATTTTTTATATTTTTATTCATCAACTTATGTATAATAAAATAAATTGATTATTTTTTCAATGTGTTAAGAATATACTCCAAAATACTTTCAGAAAACACTTTACTGTTATCCATAAAAATTATATCACTTTTTAATTGTGGAAAATCTTTCAAATTTTGAGGAGCTATTGCAATATCTGAATTATTAAGCATAGGTACATCAAATTCACTATCACCTGCTGAAATAACTGTTGATATATTCAGCTTTTTACGCAATCTTTCAATAGCATTACCCTTACTAAGCTGTTTTGGAACTGCATAAACCTTAACACCATTGAAAAATACACCCAGTTTGTTAGTATCAAGATTTTTTTGCAACATTAACACAGTATCCTCTGGATTACTACTTTTAGTAAAAACAAACAGCTTACGGATATTGCGAACCTCAAAACTACGGTTTATATCGTTTTCCAGAAGTTCTTCAGCTTTTTTTAATTCCTGCTGACAGTTCTTTACCAATGCAAAAGAATCATTATACCATTTTGCGTCCTCTTCACCATTTACTAGAAGAACCCCTCCATTACAAACAAGAGCATATTCGGGAACACCAAGTCCAAAGTCAATTCTGCTATATTGCTGTTCTGTACGGGTTGTAGTAGGTACAACCAAAATTTTTTCTTTTACTTTTTTTAACAACTCGAAAGTATTATTTGTAATAAAGGAAATTTCTCTGCCCTGATAAATTTCAACACAACGTTTATCATCACCTATGTTCTGTTTATAAGAATAAATCATCGTATTGTCTAAATCTGTATTAAATACTACCATAAAAATTCTCCCAAAAAAAGATGTGTGGCAACATTGTACCACACATCTTGACATAAATAAAGATAATACTATTTATTTTTTACTACTGCTTTTGTAATAACTTTTCTAATTAGATCGATCGGTATCATTGTTACAGCAAATAGCAGAACTACAAGCCAACCCTGTGGGGCAAATGGTACACAACTGAACATTTTACCAATCTCAGCAAATAGATTAAAATCACCTATCGACAATGGAACAAGTGCTGCATTTACAATACAGAACTGAACCAGAATTATTATAAAGAATACCTTTAAGAAGCCTTTGTTTTCATTCAGACCCTTGAAAATACCAAAACCATCATCTCTTACATTGAAACCATTAAACAAAGCACTTACAATAAACAATACAAAATATCCCGTCAACCACTGTGCTTCGTTACCTGCAAAGACTACATCTTTTATCGCAGGTACAGTAAGATATATAAAGCTCATAATTGTAAGCCATATACCCATTACAAGAATTTGTATTCCCATAGGCTTACTTATAATACTTTCATCTCTTCGTCTTGGCTTTTCTCTCATATATTCCTTAAGTGCAGGCTCGTTACCAAGCATAATTGCACCTAGTCCGTCCATTACAAGGTTTACGAATAGCAAGTGAGTAACCTTTAGAGGTTCTTCCACACCAAAGAAAGGTGCCAATGCACTTACTACAACGGCAGCAACATTAATTACCAACTGGAACTTACAGAACTTAAGAATGTTATGATAAATGGTTCTACCATACCAAATAGCATCTTTGATTGACTTGAAGTTGTCATCAAGGATAACAATTTTACCTGCTTCCTTAGCAGCCTCTGTACCACTACCCATAGCAAAACCAACGTCTGCTCTCTTAAGTGCAGGAGAGTCGTTAACACCGTCACCTGTCATACCAACAACAAGATTCATTTCTTGACATAGACGAACCATTCTTGATTTATCAGTAGGCAAAGCTCTTGCAATAACTCTGATTTTAGGAATAATCTTTTTAACCTCGTCATCAGACATCTGGTTAAGTTCAGCAGATGAAATAGCAACGTCAGATTTATTTTCAAGCAAGCCAGAATCTTTAGCAATAGCGATAGCAGTTTCAAGTCTGTCACCTGTAATCATAACAACCTGAATACCTGCGTTCTTTACCTCCTGAATAGCCTCACGAGCCTCAGGACGTACATCATCTCTTATACCTACTAAACCGATAATAACAATATCATCATTAATACTGCTTTCAACAAGCTCTTTTTCAGAATAACCAAAAGCAAGAACACGCATTGCCTTTGCAGCAAGCTCATCAATCTTTCTGTTAAGAACGGCTTTATCTATTGTTTGGATTTTACCGTTTGCATCAAGGAATTTTTCTGCTTTTGCAAGCAATCTTTCAGGAGCACCTTTATAGAATGTTTTGCCCAAAGCATCAATTCTTGATTGGCTGAACTTATTTGTTGAGTTAAATCCCTGGCTTGCAGTTACAGCACATTCCTTGTCATCCTGCAACATACGGAAAGTTTCTTCACCAATAAACTTCATAAGAGCCTGATCTGTTGCATTACCACCTATAACTGTGTGTGAAGCATCAAACATAGACTGTGTGTTTTTACCGATAGCTAAATCAACAAGACCTTTAACTTTACTGTGCTTGCTAAGATTTGAAACTTCGATCGAGTTACCGTCTGCTGTAAAGAAATCTACAACCTCCAGTTTACCCTTTGTAATTGTACCAGTTTTATCACTAAACAGAATATTCAGTGAACCTGCTGTTTCAATACCTTCTGCCTTACGAACAAGTACGTTATGGTCAAGCATTTTGCTTGTATTCTGCATAAGTACCAAAGAAATCATCAGAGGCAAACCTTCTGGTACAGCACAAACGATAATAACAACAGCAAGAGAAACAGCCTCTACTATCTTTGTGATTATATTCTGTGCACCTGATGCGAAAAATGCCTGATATCCGCCATCTCCCATAAATATAAATAAACACATATACAGCACTGCAATAACAATAGCACCGATGTAACCAAATGTAGAAATCTGCTTAGCAAGTTTAGCGAGTTTTACCTTCAGAGGTGAGTCAGGTTCGTCTTCCTGCATTTCCTCTGCCATTTTACCCATCATTGTCTTGAGTCCAACTTTTCTTACATCAAGAACACCTTCGCCGTCAAATACAACAGCACCTCTGAACAGTGAGTGTTTATCTACAAAAGTATCGCCTGTGATATCGTCTTCTAACTGAAAAGAAATATCAGCGGCAGTTTTCTTACATTCTTCTGCCTCACCATTAAGGGCTGAGTTATCAACACGCAATGAACCGTCAATCAGTATACCATCTGCCGGAATTTTGTTACCTGACTGCAAAAGTACCTTATCGCCAACAACAACATCATCAACATCAATAACAGTTATAACACCATTACGATAAACCTTACATTGGTCTTTTTTAGTGCTGTTTTTAAGCTCTCTGTACTTAGTGTCACTTGCAACACCTGTTTTTGCTGAAACAACAGCAACTATAAGAACAGCTACTATTGTACCTAGCGGTTCGTAGATTTCTGCATAGCCAAAAATACACATAACAATCATAAGAGCTGCTATGGCAAGCAGAATTTTGATCATAGGGTCTTTGAATGTTTCTTTAAACTCCTGCCAAAAGGTTGTAGGCTCGGAGTCAGGTATAGAGTTAGCCCCATATTTTCCCCTGGACTCTTCAACTTCCCTATCTGTAAGCCCATTAAATTTCATAAATTTCCTCCTAAATGAACTTTAAAATATTTGAATAAAAGAAGAAGAAACGCATAAAGCGGTTCTCCTTCTATTAATCACAAAATTTTATGTTAGGGCTTGTTTGAAAATAAACAGTGCCTTTAATTTTTTTCAAATAGCCCCTAATCTAACCATAAATAAAATTAATAAAAAACTTTTATTGAATAATAAGTACTATCACACAAATCTGTTAGCCAACGCACTAAGTCCATCATCAGTTGTTCCTTGACCAATAGCGTTGAACTTCCATTCTCCGTTATGTCTGTAAATTTCACCAAAAATCATTGCAGTCATTCCCTGATAATTATCAGTAAGATTATATTTGCACATTTCCATATTATTTCTAGCATCTACCAATCTAATAAATGCATTTTGTATCATACCAAATTGTTGCTTTCTCTTATAAGCCTGATAGATATTTACTACAATAACAATCCTGTCATACTCCATTGGTACACGAGAAAGGTCAATTAAAATCTGCTCGTCATCACCTTCACCTGCACCTGTAAGATTATCACCTAAATGCTGTACTGTACCTGTTCTGTGAGAAAGATTTCCAAAGTAAATCAAATCAGCTTTATTGCACAGTTTACCATTCTTTAACATAATTGCAGAGGCATCACAATCAATAGGCTGAGGCTTTGGTGCAAAAAAACCTACCTTTGCCCTAGGAGCTTCGTCCCAACCTAAACCAACTAATATGTTCGATAAGCCGGCATTATCCTTAGTAAGACTTACTTTTTGACCCTTTTGTAAATTTATAGCCATTAGAATTATTCCTCCCAATTTGATATATATATCATAATTACTCTACATCAATACCATAACTGCCACAAAGTGCAGCCAAACCACCACTGTAACCACTGCCAATAGCGTTAAACTTCCATTCACCGCCATTTTTATATAATTCACCAAATACAGCAGCATTTTCGATTGAGAAGTCCTCACCAAGATCGTATCTCAGTATCTCTTCTCCATTTTCTTCGTTATAAATTCTGATGAAAGCATTGCTAACCTGTCCGAAATTCTGTCGTCTTTGTTCAGCATCATAGATAGTAACAGTAAATGCAATCTTTGTGATTTCAGCAGGAACAGCAGTTAAATCCACTTTAATCTGCTCATCATCACCATCACCATCACCTGTCAAGTTATCTCCAAGATGCTGTACACTTCCTGATGGGTGCAACAGATTTCCATAAAATATAAAATCTTCCTGTTTTGAAACTTTACCACTATCTGTAAGCATAAAAGCTGCTGCATCAAGGTCAAAATTTCCACCTGTATCAAATGCATTTACATCCCAACCTAAACCAACAACAACTTTTTTTAGTCCTGGATTTCCTTTTGTTAAACTTACTTTCTGTCCTTTAGATAAACAAACTGGCATTTTAAATTCCTCCTTAAGCTACATCAATTCCATAATGACCGCAAAGTGCAGCCAAACCACCCTGAAAACCACTACCAATAGCATTAAACTTCCACTCGCCATTATGTCTGTAAAGCTCACCTACTACAATAGCTGTTTCGATTGAGAAATCCTCACTCAAATCATATCTGATAATTTCTTCTCCATTAGCCTCATTTACAATTCTGATAAAAGCATTAGAAACCTGTCCGAAATTCTGATGTCTCAATTCAGCATCATAAATAGTAACTGTAAATGCAATTTTTGATACATTTGCAGGAATAGTTGACAAATCGACCTGAATCTGTTCGTCATCACCTTCTCCATCACCTGTGCGATTATCGCCCATATGCTTGACAGAACCACTTGTATGCTCCAGATTACCATAGAAAATAAATTCTTTTTCAGTAGGGCATTTTCCGTTATCTGCTACAAGGAAAGCAGAGGCATCCAAATCAAAATCCGCACCTGAATCGAACGCATTTACATCCCAACCCAAGCCTACCATAATATTTTTTAAACCTGGATTTCCTTTTGTTAAGTCTACTTTTTGTCCTTTAGAAAGATTAATTGGCATAATAATTACCTCCTATCATTTTGTTTAAATTATTTATTGCCATATTTATGTGATTATTTGTTAGGCATATTATACATTTTATTAAATTCTGATTTAATGTTTTCAAGTTTTGCTTGATCATCAATACGTTGTTTCTTTGCGTTTTCCTGAATCTGACGTGTTTCCTCAATACCACTTACAATAGTTCTCCAGGTTGTTTCAAGTGTTTCAATCTTAATTGAACTTCCCGCAGCAAGTTGTGCTGTTAACTTTGATTGTTCAGCTGTATTTCTTGCATTCTTTATCAACATTTCATTTGTCTTTTCATCAAGTGCAGACATAGCCTCAGCCTGAATCTTCTGTCTTTTCAGCATAATAGCCTGTGCAAGAGCCTGTTTAAATATAGGCAATGTGATGATAAATGCAGAATTTATTTTTCTTACAAGGTTCATATTACTAAACTCCATTGTTTTAATCATT
Organism: Acutalibacteraceae bacterium; assembly: GCA_036309045.1. Taxonomy (GTDB): domain Bacteria; phylum Bacillota; class Clostridia; order Oscillospirales; family Acutalibacteraceae; genus CAG-964. The sequence goes on along the minus strand of JAXJUM010000028.1, from coordinate 12,058 downwards.
GGAATAGACTGCATAGCAACACTCTCTGCCATTCTCAAATCCTGTGTTCTCTGTTCAAGCATTGAAAGAGCTTGCTGTAATGTCTGAATTTCAAATTGAATGGATCTGTCACCTGTTGTATCCATATCATTCTGTCTTACAGCGATATATTCCTCGAGTTCTTTGCAACCCTGTTCACCTGCAAGAATGTATTTAACAAGTTGATGATAATATCCAACATTTGCATCAAACATTGTTGACAGAGTTCTGTTTGCGTGTTTAATCTCATCCTCATATTGTCTTAACTGAATATAAATTTTGTCAATCTCCTCACCCATTGTATGGTACTTATTGAGGACTTTTTCAATCTGTTTCTTAAGGTTTCCAAACCACTTATTAAATAGTCCTGGCTTTTCCTTAAATTCATCTATATCAAATTTATCCATAATCTTAGCCAGAGTGTTAAGCATTTCGCTTGACTCGTCCAGCTGTGAAAGACTAACGCTATTCAAAACAATATCTGAAGCCTTTGAAATTTCATTTGCTGCCTCTGCACCAAAAGTAACAATAGTTTCAAGATCGTCAACTACAATAGTACTTACAAGTGCATCCACCTCTTTTGAATTAACAAGTTCTGCATTCATCTTTTTTCTGTCAGCAACAATATCATACTGCACAGGCTCAATTTCACTTTTTACAGTTGTATTAACAAAAGTTTCAGATGGTTGGCTCTTGGATGTTTTGCTAAAATCTAATCCCATTTTTAACTACCTCTCTTAAATATTTTTTTATGCCAAGGAAGACGAGGTTCTGTTGATACCTTCCTGAAATCAGGAATTCTCAAATCATACACATAATCACCACATTGGTGTTCAATTAAAATTTCTTTGTTATAAAATTTTTCAACACACTGGTATCCTGTGGGGACAAAAAATACAATATCAAAACCTATTAAATTGAGATAAGCCATCAAAATTGCATCCTCTATGGATATTGGCTTTTCTGTTGTATAAAGATACAATAATTTAGGGTTCTTTTTGGTAAAATCAAAGTTTTGAATCATTCTAACTATATCTTTATTCATATTAAGTATTGTGGCAACAATATTGTACTCCATACCATTTTGAAAAGTTCCCTTAATTATCCTTTGGTCAATAAGACTCTGAAGTTTGTCAAGAATATATTCCTGAACATCTTCACGCAGAACACTGTATTGATAACATTGATGAGATTTTATCCTGTTTCTCTGTAATTTTCCATTTTTGAAAAATTCAACAGAAAAACCTTTGATCGGATTAAAGCCACTTGAATTGATAAGCGGAATATTACTTACAACATAAGTATCAGCCACAATTAATTTCTTTACACCTGCCCAGTAAAGTTGCAGGTCACCATCTTTTACACCACACACCTTTGCAAAAATAACCGGCATATTTACAGTTTGGTCAGTAGTGCTAAAGTTAGGACGATATTTAAGTTCCTGATCCCATAAAATTTCAATCTCTTCATACATAGTCTGCAAGGTAACTGCAACAGCTTTTGAATATTGTCTGTTACGATACATTCCGGAATCCTGGTACATTATTGTATCAAGTTCACGCTCAGCGTGATATGCAGCTGTTCCAATATGAATTTCTGAATTATCAATAGGAAATTCATTAATACTAAGTGATAATGCATTATTTATTTCATAAAGAGATTTATCTTGCAGACAACACTTTGTATTCAAATTCGGTGTAAGTATAAGAACATCTACCGGTAATTTTGACAGAAAACTGAGGAATAATGCCTCATTACTATCTTTACAACCTCCTAGTAAAATACAACAACTAATATCAGATAATTTCCAGTCAGCAGCAAATAACTGCAAAAAGTATCTTTTTGCCCAACACAAAATATAAACTGCTTTGTTAATGAGCTTATTAAGATTCATTGCCTCATTATCAGAAATTGAAAGCATAACATCAATGAATGCTTTTACTAATAATCTTTGAAGTTGTTGATTTGACACACTGCTGAAATTTTTTGATAAATCAGCTAACATCAATTCCTTCGATGTATAATTATTACGTTTAATTTCTGAAATTTCATTTGTTGTAGGTTTTGGAATTAATTCATTAAAAATGAGAATATTACGTTTTGCTGTTTTCAATTCTGTATAAAATTGAAACAGTTGATTTATATAATATGTTTTATCTTCAACACCGTTTATACGTATAAAACAATTATAAAAAAATCTTGAATCATTTCCACGATTTACAACAGGTGTTATAATATCCGAAAGACCTTTACCTTCAATCCAGGCATTTGTACAATTTACAACATCAGGCTTTTTACCATAAAGACGCTCTGTATTCATTTTATTTTGAATTTGTGAACGCACCCACTTTAAATTAAAGTTATCAGGAAATTTCTTTAAATCTGCACCTTGAAAATTATCAGAATGTTCTGACTGTGGATCAATTTTTAAATAACCATTGTCGCCATTATATTGAAGCAGTACAACATCACAGCCGGCATTTGACAACACTGAAAGGAGCATAATCTCGTAATTATTCACATAACCCTCATACAAAATCTTTGGCACTTTGTTCAGTCCCAGTTGATTAACAATACGTTCAAATTTATAATAGAGTCCGCACATAATTTTGATATATGCATTTCTCAGCATATTATCATTTTTGCCCTTTTTATACATATCATCAAGAGATTTGTATATAGCGTTGGTAACATTTTCACGTTGAAAGCTGTTCATACGTGGAAGCCATTTTTTCAGACTTTTGGAAATAAATTCTGTATTCATCTGAAAACTCATTCCCATTATCTCTCCGTAGTATGAAAGATTGTTTTGATCGGGATTTGGTATTCCCCCTTCAACTACAACACCTGAAACACGGGCAATTTCATATAATTTTTGAATAAAACTGTCTATATCATTGTTATAACCATTAATTCTGTAAAAATATACACCTTTTTCACACCTGTACTCAAGCTCTGTAAAAAAGTCATCTAATTTTTGTATTTTCACTCTATGAAACACTGCCCATTCACCTTCAAGTTGAATAATTCTTTTTATCCCTTATATACACATAATAATATCTGATATTAACTCTAATAACTAATCCTTTTACACCCTGAATTCAAACGAGATTTTGTTTAATCATTAAAAAACTTTTATCTTATCAAAGTAGATTATATCATATTTTTTTCCATAATCAAGATATTTTGCAATAAATGAATAAACTGTAAACCAACAAAGCTGAATTGTAATTAATATTACAAATTATATATATTTACTTCCACGATTGCAGTATACTCTAATTCTTCATATAAAACCTGCTATAAAAGGATTTATATAATTGTAATCCATTGCAAGATTAAGATTTTGTCCCTCATCAATGCCTGCTGTACTTATTCCGATAACTTCACCAAACATATTTAGAACTGCCCCACCTGAGCTACCACTGGAGATAGGTGCAGTAAACTGAATCATACGAACTTCATTTGATTTTTTACGAAATCCTGAAATAATACCATCTGATACAGTATTAAAAAGCCCCAGCGGACTGCCTATTGCAACAACTTTTTGTCCTCTAACCAAGGGCTTTGTTCCGTGATAAACAGGGATAGGAGTAAGAATTCTGTTAATTCGTATAAGTGCCAGATCAAGCAAAGGATTATACTTGATAATATCGTCAGTTTGATAAACTGTATTATCATTTTCTATATGCACTGAATAAAACACACCGTCCTTCGCAACGTGATTGTTTGTAAGTATAAAGCCTTCTTTTCCAATCATTATACCTGAACCAACCCCTATAATCTCACCGTTAGGATTATGAATTGAAATCATAACAACGGATTTTGCCAATGTTGCAAGCTCTTCAAACGATTTTTCTGTTTTAATTATACTATCTGCGTTTTCAATTCTTTTGTGTACAGCTTTAGTGCTGACAGAGTTAGTATTTAATTTAGGAGAAACATTGGCTTTTATATTTTCCTCTCTCTTTTGTGAAACACTGTTATTCTTTTGAACTTCAATATTTTTCTTTACGCCGGAAACACTCTGAACTATATTTGCACTACACTGTGAAGCCTCTATATTATGTACAGGAATATATTTAGGAATTTCTGTTTTGCTGTATTTGCCAATAACAAATTTTTCTGATAACTTCAGACTTTTCAGTTTGTTATCAATATCCTCTACATTTTGAATTAAAAGCACATCAAATCCTAATTGGGTAAGCATATAGTAAAAAAGATACTCTTGTTTTTTTACAACATTATTAGCAACTATTTTTACAGAAGTTCTTTTATCTACATTATCTATAAACTTTTTTGTAATACTATCAAACCAAAATAATAACTTTACAACAAAATTTCGTTTAATTGAATTGTTTACCATACCATATTTGCTGAATATATCTGAAGTTTTCTTAATTGCATTCGAAAGAATAGTTTGCATCTTCTGATTATTTTTTACAGATTTAATTTCTACAACATTTTTACCACTATCAATCCATTTATTATAGCAATTTAAATAATATGTAGAATCATCAATAGACACAAGTTTTGGTAGAGCATTAATTCTTAAATATATTCCTTGTCCCTTATCCATTTTCTGTGTAAGTATTTCATCCATTCTGTGAACATCAGATATTATATTCTCATCAGAACCTAATGCCCTTAAAAAATACACGTCTTTACAATTACCATTAAAACCACCTTTTACCGCAGAAAAAGCATTTATTGATGTTACAGAAAAAGGATTATATCTTATATTAAAAACATCTGTTATCATTTTATCCCTCCGAAGCTCTACTTATCAATATTTCAATAGCAAAATTGTAAAAAATAAAATAACTTTTTGTTAAATATAATTTTATAAATCATAAAATCATATTGGGATTATATATGAAAATAATTTTATCATAAATCTGAAAAAATATCTACCATTTTCTTGTATTTTGTGTTATAGTATTGTACATTGATAATTTTTCAAGTCAGAGATTATCAATATATTAATAGGTATAAGGGAAAAGGAGTTTATATCAATGAAAAATTCAATACTATATTATAGTGTTGGTGCTTTACTGTATTGTCCTGCTAATAATGCAGGAATTGCTGATTCGATTATTCAGGAAAAATTCGGAAACAAATTCTCACTTGCACTTTGTCTTGAAGATACAGTTAATGATAATTGTGTAGAACAGGCTGAAAACATTCTTGTAAGTTCGCTTTATAAAATATACAGTGAACGTTGCAAAAAGAAATTTTATCTTCCAAAGATATTCGTAAGAGTACGGTACGCACAACAGATATTCACACTTACTGAAAAACTTGGCAGTGTTTCTGAGATAATAAGCGGTTTTATATTGCCAAAATTTTCACTGGAAAATTCAAAAAAGTATATTGACGCTGTTACATCTGTAAACAACCTAAGAAAAAAGCCATTTTATATAATGCCTATCTTTGAAAGTCCATCTATAATCAATCTTAAAGACAGAGAAAATATTCTTTATACACTAAAAGAAAGACTTGATACAGTGGAAGATATTGTACTTAATATCCGAGTTGGCGGAAATGACTTATGTCATATGTTTGGGTTCAGACGCAGTAACAATCAATCTATACATAATATTAAACCTGTTGCAAATATTTTTTCTGATATTATTACAGTTTACGGAATGGACTACGTTGTATCAGGGCCTGTTTGGGAATATTACAACGGCGACGGTTGGGAAACTGGGTTAAAGAATGAATTAACTGACGATATTCTTAACGGTTTCGTGGGTAAAACTGTTATTCATCCTAACCAAATTGAAGTTGTAAACTCTGCATATAAAGTTTCATCAAAAGACTTAGATGATGCATATTCTATTCTTAACTGGAAGAAAGACTCTCAAAAGCTGGTCTCGGGAAGCATAGGAAACGAGCGTATGAATGAATATAAAACTCACTCCAACTGGGCATTAAAAACAATAATGATCTCGGAAGTATTTGGAGTAAAAAATTGATAAAGCACCGCCTTGGGGCAAAATAGACAGTGCTTTTGATTTTTCAAACAGCCCCTAGTATTAGTGGACAAACTTTCCATTAAATAACTAAAGGTCATAGTACAGATGAGATTTCTGTACTATGACCTTTTTTATTATACATCTGCCATTTTCTTTATAATCCCGCAAGCCTTATAATGAATAAGCGGATAATATTCAACCTGAACATTCTTTTCTTCTGCAAGCCTTAAAATATGAGCAAGAGTTGGATCAGCTTTACACTTAGAATTAATAAGTACCTTCCAAGGAACTCTTCTAAGTAAAACTCGAGTAGTTTCGCCTATGCCGGGTTTAATAAAATTAATATCATCTATATCAAATTTATTTGCAATCTCTTTTACTTCATCAATTCCATAGCCTTCTGTCATTGTATCATCAATTTCAGAATCAAGAACAAACTGTGCTTCAATAGCTTTTATAAACTCATAGGATAAATCAGAATTTTCAAGTTCACCGTAATATACAGCACCGTGAAAATCATTCTGACCGATAATATCATCACGCAAGAATGTTCTGCTTATCAGACCTGACACAGTAGAATTAAGACAAGAGCTTGGAATTATTATATCGCTGTGTGTACCGCAAAGTTCTGTAACATTTGCAGGGTCTGCAAGTACAGCGATTTCTGAAGATACTCCGCTATACTGAGAAATATCTTTTTTAAGTTCATTCAATATTGCACCCTTACCGATCCAACCGTCTACAAACAGCAAATCTTCGGGATTATGTTTACTTAAAAGATACTTCATAGCATTATCATCAATACCTCTGCCACGAATGATTGAAATTGAATAATGCAGAACGTCTACATCATACTTAAGTTTAATGTAATGCTTTATTAATATACCCACAGGAATACCTGCTCGTGCAAGAGATACTAATACAACATTTTTTCCTCTTTGTGCAATTATTTTATCGGAAAGTTTACCCACAGCCAAAGCTGTCGGCTTTGAATAATTTTCAAGAACTTCCTTATAAACCTTCATATACTTCTCTGTTGGAACATATTCAATCGGTAACATTTCACAATAATGTCTGCCTGATTGAATCAATTTTTCCCTTTCCTCAGTAGACTGAGGCTCAACCAACCCTGTAATATCCTTTAACAACAGAACAACATCATCTTTGTTATATGAACTTCTCATCATATTATTAACACCACCTGAAAATAGTAATATCGCTGTTACCACAGGATGCAACAGCATTTATAAGAGAATTTATGCCTGCACTACTCTTATTTTTCGAGTCAGTTATTATAATTACTTTGTCATAATTACTCAAGTCATAAATAAAAGTTGTACGACTGTCATCATAAAAACTTGCAAGCTGATAACGCATATGCAGAGGATAATTTTTCTCTGTGCTGACAGTTATCGGACTGCGTGTTGTGGAATGACACTTTACCGTGTTATTATCTTCTTCCAGTTTTTTTGCAACAAAAAGTGCAGGATACATAAATTCCTCAGTACCTATAACCAGTACTTTTTGCTCTGTTATAGCAGGTAGTTTATTTTGAATTTGCTTAACTAAACTTTCACAAGCACATAAATATTCACTGCCCTTTGTAAGACATCTTGCATTAATATAGTCACCAAAAACATCATAAGAATTATAAGCTATATCTGTATCTATGGAATCATCATTACAAATAAAATTCTGACCATCACCTGCAAAGCCTTCTGAAATCTGTGTATATGCACTGTGATTTGTCTTTACCAGATAATGAACATTAATCACGTACTTTTTATACATATCAAGTGAATTTTCATCCATACCATTAAGAAGAGATGCAACTGAAAATCTGATGCTATCACCATAAATTTTCTTAATTATATTAACAATGCCTAATATAGTATTACCTGTTGTAACTTCATCTTCGATAAATACTATCCGATCGATTTTATTTATTATTTTATCAATATCATTTTTCACAAGTTTTTGTTCAGTAGCGTGACTATGAGATTCTGTAAAAAATAAGTAATCTACATTATCTATAATTTCTCTGGTAGTCTGCATATAATATGTATCTAATTTTACAGCCAAAGAGGCACCTATCGCTGTGGCTGTTTCTGCAAAACCAACAAGCAAAAGTTTTTCATTATTATAACTCTTACTCACTATCTCAGCTAAAGCATCAAACATATCAAATGATTCTTTTGGAGAAACGGGTATATGTTTGCCTTGTAAAGCATTTACCACCAGATATTTACGCTTATTGTTATTTTCTCTTTTTGCAATTCTTACTAATTTTTCTTCATTATACATATTAACCTCTTTAATTTATAATCTGTCATATTTTTCGCAAAAGTTTTTTGCATTATAATAAAATAGCCCTTCAACTAATTCTTCACTGTAATTTTTTGAAAGCAAATAATTATAAAAATCACTCATACTTTCAACACCCTTTATATAATCAGGCATATCGGCACCATCGAAATCACTTCCCAGTGCAACAGTATTTTCTCCGCCTAAAGAAAGAAAATGTTCAAGATGATTTCTCAAATCATCAAAACTGCTATCTACATCATCTATAATAAAATATTTATAAAAATTAAGCCCTACTATTCCACCAATTTTACAGATATACTTAAACTGATCGTCTGTAAGATTTCGATTATTGCCACATATCGTACGAGAATTTGAGTGTGTTGCTACAAATGGTTTTTGTGCAAACTCAGCAACATCCCAAAACAGCGGATCACTTGCGTGAGAAACATCAATAATTATGTTATTTTTTTCAAGTTCAGATATAGCTTGTTTTCCAAAAATTGTCAATCCCCTTGGATTTTCACATAAAATACCATCACCAATTTCGTTACTACCATTCCAGGTCAGAGTTAAAAATCTAATTCCCATATCCCGAAATTTTTTTATATTTTCTATTTTTCCACACAGTGCCGCACCACCCTCTACTGACAACACTACATTATATTTACTTTTGGTATTTAAAAGATTATCAATTTTTTTGAAAATGCCTTGTTCTTTCAGCTGTTTTTCAAGAAGATTATAACAACTGTCAACCAAATTAAATGCGGCTTCTCCTCTGTATTCGTCAGGTATCCAAACTGCCATAACCTGAGTATATGATTCATATTTTTCTGCTTTTTTAAGAGAAAAATGAAAATCGTTATCAACAATAGAACTCTTTTCATCATTAGCCTTGTAAAGAGTATCGCAGTGCAGATCAAAAATTCGCATAGTCGCCCTCCTGAATAAAAGCACTTTTTATATAGTTTATATGATGTACTTCATCGGAATTACTTTTAAGATAAACCTCAGCTACATCAAATCTAGGCTGTAAGTTTAATCTGTTAGCCTTTAAATAAAGATATGCACAACGCATAATTTTTATTTGCTTGCTTTTATTTACTGAAAGACAAGGACGAACCATTGGATTTTGATGTCTTGTTTTTACCTCAACAAAGGCAATGTGTGTTTTATTAACAGCTACAATATCTAATTCTCCAAATTTAGTGGTAAAATTTCGTGACAGAATTTTATATCCATTTTTTTGAAGATATTGGCAGGTATATTCCTCACCTATATCTCCTGTTATCCTTTTTTGTGTTTTTCCTTTTGTATTTTTCATATGATTATTTAAGAATTTTTGTCAAGAATGACATTCTATGAATCGGACAAGGTCCATATTTCAACAATGTCTCTCTATGTACCTTTGTCCCATAACCCTTATGTTTTTCAAATTTATATTCAGGATATTCCTTTGCGTACTCAAGTAACAGTCTGTCTCTGCTTACCTTTGCAAGTATTGAGGCTGCTGCTATTGACATTGATTTTGCATCCCCCTTTACAATACTGTTAGCTGGGATATCTAATTCCGGAGTTTTATTGCCATCTATAATAGCATAGTCAGCAGATATGTCAAGCCCCTCAACAGCACGTTTCATTGCAAGCATAGTTGCATTAAGAATATTCATTTCTTCAATTTCTTCAACAGTTGCCCAAGCAATGTTATAAGATACCGCACGCTGTTTTATAATATCAAAAAGAGCCTCTCTCTTTTTTTCACTCAACTTTTTGGAATCATTTACACCCTCAATAATATCATCAGGCTTTAAAATAACTGCGGCAGCACACACAGGTCCCGCCAAAGGTCCTCTGCCCGCCTCATCTACACCACAGATGTTTGTATACCCTTTTTTCAACAGTTGTTTTTCATAAAAGAACCAATCAAACTCTATTACATCATCTGTTGTTTTATTTTCATTATTATTTTTCATATTATCTCCATTTTTCATAATATATTTTGAAAAAAGACCGACCTTTTGCGGACGGTCTTTTTTATTGATTTATTCTACACATTCAAGAGTAATATTACCAAGTTTTGCACTTCTGTATTCATCAAGTACAGCTACTGAGGCACGTTCTGTATTTACTCGTCCACCTGACATAAGCATACCACGCTTTTTGCCGATAATCTCAAGCAATTCATACGCTTCTACTGAATCCAAATCTACATCCTGCAATTTAAAACGTTCAATAAACTGTGGTGTAGGGTACTTACACATAACTTCCAGAAGTCTGAAAGCAAGAAGTTCTGTATCCATAATCTGATCTTTAACAGCACCAGTAAAAGCAAGCTTTTCGCCCACCTCAGGATCATCAAATTTAGGCCACAGTACCCCAGGAGTATCTAGAAGTTCTAAGCCCTGACCTATTGAGAACCACTGGTTTCCTCGTGTAACACCAGGTCTGTCCTCTACTTTTGCACTTCCTCTTTTTGCCATTTTATTTATAAAAGATGACTTTCCTACGTTAGGTATGCCTACAATCATAATGTGAATACTACGGTTCTTCATACCTTTAGCTTCCCATTGTTCAATTTTATCAGAAAGCACATTTCTTACCGTAGGAACAAAGCTATTAAGACCTTTGCCTGATTTGCAATCTACCGGAATAGCAGTTATTCCCTGTTTTTTATAATATTCTATCCAACGATTTGTTTGCAGCTTATCTGCCATATCGCATTTATTCATTAAGATAACTCTTGGTTTATTCTGAATTAGCTTATCAAGGTCAGGATTACGGCTACTTATCGGAATTCGTGCGTCTATAATTTCTGCAACTGCGTCTACCAATTTTAAACTGGCTTGTATTCTTCTTTTGGTTTTTGTCATATGACCAGGGAACCACTGTATATTTTGCACCTGACTCATAACGCACCTCCGTAAATATAAGAAATTCTATCAAAAGGATACACGACAAACTGAGCTTTTCCTATGATATCTTTTTTATCAACAAGCTGTATTCGTACACTTCGGCTATCTACTGATACAGCTCTGTTATCCCCCATTACAAACACTTTACCCTCAGGTATAACATCAGGAATATCCCACTCTACACCTGTAAGAGTTTTAGAGGATATATAGGGCTCATCAATAATCTTGCCATCAACATAAACTTCACCTTTGACTGTATCAAAACCTATTGTTTGTCCCTCAATGGCAATTACTCTTTTTATAAATGCATTGTCCACTGAAAATTTGTTGTCAGTATCTTGTGATGGAGCAACTGCAACCACATCACCTTGTTTTAGTCTGAGAGCAGGAATATATTCAAAAAAAGTCTGATAATTGGTTATAAAAATTACATCCTGATCTTTAAGAGTATCATTCATAGATGGCCCGTCAACTATTGCAAATCTACAAAGAAAGGTCAAAATAACAACAATAACAGAAACAGAATAAATTATCGCTTTTAAAAATTCAAATACCAACAATCCTTTTTTCTCTTCCATAGTAAGCTCCTGTACAATAATTACTGAAAACAAGGAGTAAACTTGTTTTTTATCATATACATTCAGTTTATAATATAGAATTATATCATATTTGGCATTAATAGTCAAACTTTGCTTTATATATTGTCAGGGCAACCGCACGAAAAAATCAAAGAAATTTGTTAAAAATGACATCGTATAAAAAGTCGTCATCAAAAGAGCATTTAAAGCGTTTAGCTTTCAAACTGAGTTTAACAGAAGTAAAAGATTTATACAAATTAATAGCAAT
>JAXJUM010000027.1:0-21631 GCA_036309045.1 Acutalibacteraceae bacterium | reverse complement strand
TTTTTGTTCTTGAGTTTCTCGCTGTCGGCTCACTTATCTTTGCATTTTTATTTCATTTGTCAAGAGCGACAGTCTGCTTTATCTTATCTTGTGTAACACATCTATTGTAATCCTACACATTAAAATCCATAATTTGTTTCAAATCACTTTATTTTTTTAATATAGTATGATATTATATCATTATTGCAAAATTCATATTATTCAAATAACGCATATTTTAAATAAAATATATATTTTTCAGGGTTTATTATTTGGGAGTAAATTTTGCAATATATAGCTGTTTTGGCTATACAATCTATAATGGAGGAATCTGTATATGATGTTAGAAATTAAAAACATCAAAAAAAGTTTTGGTGAAAAACAAGTGTTAAAGGGTATATCACTGGTTGCTGAAAGCGGAAAAGCCTTCGGCCTGCTTGGTAGAAACGGTGCAGGAAAGACAACATCAATTCGTATTTTGATGGATGTATTCCCTGCAAACGAGGGAGAGATTTTATTTAACGGACAGCCAATTAACTATAACAAAATACAGTTTGGCTATCTACCTGAAGAAAGAGGATTATATCCCAAAAAGAAAATCATTGATCAACTTGTTTATTTTGCAGAGTTAAAAAATATGGGTCACACAGACGCTATTAAATCAGTGGATTATTGGTTAGACAGACTTGGTATGACAGAATACAGAAACAAACGTCTTGATACTCTTTCAAAAGGTAATCAACAAAAAATTCAACTTATTACTGCTATTGCACACAATCCACAAATAGTTATACTTGATGAGCCATTTTCAGGTCTTGATCCAGTAAATGCACTACTTTTAAAAGATGTAGTAAAAGAAGAAATAGCAAAAGGAAAAATTGTTCTGTTCTCCAGTCATCAGATGAACTATATAGAAGAATTTTGTGACAGTATTGCAATAATTAACGGTGGTGAAGTTGTGCTTACCGGTGATTTGAATGATATAAAACGAAATTATCCACGCAATCGTCTAGTTGTGCGTTCTGAACAATGTAAAAAAATTATGGCTGAGTTCGACACTTGTTATACATTAGATAAAAATAATGAGATAATCATTACACTTTCTTCACCTGATGAAAAACGAAATGTGATGAAACAACTTACCGAAAAATATGATATTGATGAAATAAAAGTTTATGAACCATCACTTAACGATATTTTTGTTGAGTATGCAGGTAATAAGGATTAAGAGGTGAATATATTATGAAACAGTTTGGAAAAATACTTAAATTTGAGTTTAAAAATTATCTAACCAATAAAGTGTTTGTTGGTGTAACAATTTTTCTTGTAGTTTTAATTTCAATTATAATGTTCTTCCCCCGTATCCTTGAATTCGTTGATAACGGTGAAGATACTACCGAAACAGAAAAGTTACCTGTTATGTTAATAGTCAGTGACAAAGAAGAATATTCAGATACTATCTATGAGACCTTTTCAGCTTCATTCAAGGATTATGAGGTTAAAATCACCGATATAGATTTGGAAAATATTAAAAAAGAAATCACCTCAGGAAGTGCAGAATGTGCATTTGTTATGTCAGGATTTACTTCTTATACCTACTATGTAAACAACCTTTCAATGTATGATACCAATACAGCGATTGCCGATGAGGCTTTACAGAGTATTTACCGTATGAGCAGTATGGTAAATAGTGGATTATCAGCAAAAGAAGCTCAAGCAATTCTTTCCACACAAATAAACCACGAAACACAAACTCTTGGCAAGGATCAAGCTGAAAACTACTTTTATACCTACATAATGATTTTTGCTTTGTATATGGTAATTCTGCTATATGGTCAAATGGTAGCAACCAATGTTGCTACTGAAAAAAGTTCGAGAGCAATGGAGTTACTTATTACAAGTGCAAAACCAACAAGTATGATGTTTGGAAAAGTTATTGCATCTTGTTTGGCTGGATTTATTCAACTTGTTGCAATATTCGGTTCAGCATTTGTTTTTTTCAATATCAACAAAGAATACTGGGATAAAGATGGCATTATTTCTTCAATCTTTGATATTCCCTTTGAATTGTTGATATATATGTTGATTTTCTTTGTACTTGGTTTCTTTATTTATGCCTTTATGTTTGGTGCTGTTGGCTCCACAGCCTCAAAATTAGAGGATATAAATACCTCAGTTATGCCAATTACAATGCTGTTTATTATTTCATTTATGGTAGTAATGTTCTCCCTTGGAAGCAACACCATTGATACTCCCCTAATGATAGTATGTTCATATATTCCGTTTACTTCACCAGTGGCAATGTTTACAAGAATTGCTATGAGTACTGTACCGTGGTACGAAATTACAATTTCTATTGCTATTCTCGTTGGTTCAGTAGTTGGTATAGGTATTATATCTGCAAAGATCTACCGTGTAGGTGTTCTTCTTTATGGCACTACTCCTAAAATAAGTTCTATTTTAAAATCAATTTGTAAATCTTAATAAACTTTCTTTGTTAATCAAAAAACTCCGTTCACATTGCACAGTGCAACCTTGAATGGAGTTTTTTTATTCTAAAAATTATATTTTATCTTAAATTTTAATACATTAAGACATATCTATAAAAATAAATATCATCACCCTTGTTAAAATTATCCTGCAATGCTATAATAATAAATACACATTATTTATAATACAGGAGGTAAACGGAATGTGTAAACCAAAATATTACATTACAACCGCAATCGCTTATACTTCTCGCAAGCCACATATTGGCAACAGTTACGAAATTGTTATGACAGACGCTCTGGCTAGATACAAGCGAATGCAGGGTTACGATGTTTTCTTCCTAACAGGAACTGACGAACACGGTCAGAAAATAGAAGAATATGCAAAAGACGTAGGTGTTACACCTAAGGAATATGTAGACAAAGTATCTGATGAAATTAAAGATATCTGCAATCTGCTTAACACAACATATAACCATTTTATAAGAACAACCGATGATTATCACGAAAAATCAGTACAGAAAATCTTCAAGAAACTATATGAGCAAGGTGATATATACAAAGGCTCATATGAAGGCTTATACTGTACCCCTTGTGAAAGTTTCTGGACAGAATCTCAGTTAGTAGACGGAAAATGTCCTGACTGTGGACGTGAAGTAAAAAAAGCCAAGGAAGAGGCTTATTTCTTTAAGTTGTCTAAATATCAGAAACAACTTGAACAGTATATAGAGGACAACCCAAACTTTATTTATCCTGAACAGCGTAAAAAAGAAATGGTTAATAATTTTATCAAGCCGGGTTTGCAAGATTTGTGCGTTTCAAGAAGTTCTTTCAAGTGGGGAATTCCTGTTGATTTTGATGAAGGTCATATCATATATGTATGGATTGATGCACTTTCTAACTATATTACAGCATTAGGTTACAATCCTGATGGAAGTAGCGACAACTACAAAAAGTACTGGCCTGCTGATGTTCATATTATAGGTAAGGATATTCTTCGTTTCCATACAATTTACTGGCCTATTATGCTTATGGCACTGGGAGAACCTTTACCAAAGCAAGTATTTGCACATCCTTGGCTACTGTTTGGTACAGACAAAATGAGTAAATCCAGAGGTAATGTAATTTACGCAGATGACCTTGTAAAGCTGATTGGTGTTGATGCTGTAAGATATTACCTGCTAAGTGAAATGCCTTATACATCAGATGGTTCTATAACATATGAAACAGTATTTGATAGATATAATTCAGACCTTGCAAATACCTTGGGCAATCTTGTTAACAGAACTGTTGCAATGAACAATAAATACTTTGATGGCGAAATTATGGCTCCTGTTGCCGTTGACGCTATTGATGATGAGTTAAAAACAACTGCTGTTAACACAGTTGAAAAGGTTGATAAACTCCTCAGTGAATACAGAATAAGTGATGCTTTGGATGCTGTTCTTTCACTTGCAAGACGTAGCAATAAATATATTGATGAAACTACTCCTTGGGCACTTGCAAAAGACGAAGATAAAAAAGAGCGTCTGGGTACTGTCTTGTACAATCTGCTTGAGAGTATAAGATATATTGCAATTCTTATTTCACCCTTTATGCCCGAAACAGCTGATAAGATTTTTGAACAAATTAACAGTGATGTAAAAGAATACGATACATTAAAGGAATTCGGTGGATTAAAAGTTGGTGCAAAAGTTGGTACAGCAACACCACTTTTCTCAAGACTTGACTCTGAAAAGCTACTCGCAGATATTGCAGAAGCTGCAGCCAAAGCACAGGAAACTGAAAAACCAAAGGTTGAGGTTGAAGAAAAGCCTGAAATTGCCATTGATGACTTTGCCAAGGTTGGATTAAGAGTCGCAAAAGTAAAGGCTTGTGAACCCGTAAAGCGAGCAAAAAAACTTTTAAAGCTAACTCTTGATGATGGTGTTGGTGAGCGTACAGTTGCAAGCGGAATTGCACAATATTATAAACCGGAAGACCTGATTGGCCATAATGTAATCCTGGTTGCAAACCTTAAACCAGCAAAACTGTGTGGTGTTGAAAGCTGTGGTATGATTCTCGCAGCAGACAGCGGAGATACAGTAAAAGTTATTTTTGCTGACGATATGGAAGTAGGCTCTACCGTAAGATAAATTTATATTTTTGTTTAATGGGCAGTTTTCACTGCCCATTATTTATTAATAACTTTTTGTACAAAAAATAACAGGCAGAGCATTTAATATGCTACTGCCTGTTATTTGGTGCTGGTGACCGGACTTGAACCGGTACGGTATTTCTACCGAGGGATTTTAAGTCCCTTGCGTCTGCCTATTCCGCCACACCAGCATTGTAGTAATGATTATATCACATATTAACTTAAATTGTCAATACATAATACAAAATTAATTATATATTACAGGGTGCTTAAGAAATTTTTTCGTACAGTCACAAATATTTATAAAATATTTTATGTTGTAACATATGAAAATATTCCCATTAACATCTAAAAATTCAGACATTTTATGCACCCTGTTATTTATATTATTAATTTATATAGCCTTTAGTGCTTGAGCTAAATCTGCAATCAAATCGTCCTTATCCTCAAGACCACAGGATATACGAATTAGCCCTGCTGGAATTCCTGCTGCCTCTAATTGCTCTTCTGTCATTTGTCTGTGTGTAGATGTTGCAGGGTTCAGACAACAGGTTCTCGCATCTGCAACGTGTGTTTCTATTGCAGCCAATTTAAGATTCTTCATAAATGTTTCTGCCGCAGTACGTCCACCCTTCAATTCAAATGAAACTACACCGCAACCACCATTTGGCAAATATTTTTGTGCAAGTTGATAATACTTGTTATCAGGCAAACCTGAATAATTAACAAAAGATACCTGTGGTTGTTTCTGTAAAAACTCAGCCACAGCCTGTCCATTTTCTACGTGGCGAGGCATTCTTACGTGCAACGACTCCAAACCAAGATTTAACAAGTATGCACTCTGAGGAGATTGAATACAACCAAGATCACGCATAAGCTGTGATGTACATTTTGTTATAAATGCACCCTCTTTACCAAACTTTTCAGCATATGTAATACCGTGATATGATTCATCAGGTGTGCAAAGTCCTGGGAATTTATCAGCATATACCATCCAGTCAAAGTTACCACTATCAACAATTACACCGCCAACAGCCGCACCGTGTCCATCCATATATTTTGTTGTGGAATGTGTGACAATATCTGCACCCCATTCAATAGGACGGCAATTTACAGGTGTAGGGAATGTATTGTCAACAATCAAAGGTACACCGTGATTATGTGCAGAATTTGCAAATTTTTCAATATCAAGTACAGTTAATGCAGGGTTAGCAATAGTTTCGCCAAATACAGCTCTTGTATTTTCCTTAAATGCTGCATCAAGTTCTTCTTCTGTACAGTCAGGTGACACAAAGGTTACTTCAATTCCCATCTTAGCCATTGTTACAGAAATCAGATTAAATGTACCTCCGTAAATAGAAGAAGAAGCAACTATATGACTACCACATTCGCAGATATTAAATAATGCAAAAAAGTTTGCAGCTTGTCCGGATGATGTAAGCATTGCAGCTTTTCCACCCTCAAGTTCTGCAATTTTTGCAGCAACATAATCGTTAGTTGGATTTTGCAGTCTAGAATAAAAATATCCTGATGCTTCCAAATCAAACAACTTGCCCATATCTTCACTTGTTGCATATTTGAATGTTGTAGACTGAATAATTGGTATCTGACGAGGTTCTCCATTACCGGGAGTATATCCAGCCTGAACACACTTTGTATTAATCTTATAATTATCCATACTATTCTTCCTTTCATTTATATTAAAAGCGTATTGTACTAAACTGAATTTATAGATTTAATATACTTTTAATCTACATATCAATTAGACAAAATTTTTTAATTGTACAATATTTGCTTAAAATTTCTTGGAATTTATTATAACACACTAAGAACTATATTTACAACAAAATTTTAGTTATTATGCTATAAACACAAATGAAAGTTTTATTATCGAACTACTTTCTGAATACAAATAAATATTCGTGAGCAATCAATAAAAAATTATATTTTACACTGTTTGTTTTCCAGAAACCAGTAGCCTTGCAGTTATGTTGTTCTTTGATTATTAATTCTTTCAGGGTAAAACCGGCATTTTGAAAGATTTTCATTACTTCAAAGCTCATAGGTATCATACACCCTTTTTGGCGTGTATCACCCATTAAAATTGCACAGAATTTTTCTTTTTTTAAAACTCGGTAGCTTTCATTGGCAACCTTTTTCATTTCTTCAAGAAACTCAGGTACTTTAAGATGTGAAAGGTCATTTTCAATATCATCGCTATATTGAATAATATTTGCATACGGAGGATGTGTACAAATAAAATCAATCTCTTCATCGGAAATAAAATCTAAATTTCTTGCATCAGATTGATGGAGATAGACCTTACCACAATTTTCTCTCTGAAAATCACATTTTTCTTCACACCTTGCAAGCGACGCAGGATTAACATCAACACCAATAATATTGCGATTAAGCAACTTGGCTTCTATTAATGTGGTTCCACCGCCTGCAAACTGATCTAAAACTAAATCACTTTCTTTTGAATATCTGAGAATTAAATTCCTTGGAATATAGGGCGACCAATTTCCCCTGTATTTTGCATCGTGAGTTGCCCATTTTCCACGGTTAGGAAATGACCACACAGTGTTAGTTTCCATTTCAAAATCATCAGGCTCCCACTTTTTTATTTTTTTAATCGGCATTATATAAATACCTCGCTTATTATTCCATTTTCCATATCATTAATGTTATAGATATTTTCCATAATATCAAATGTTTCTTCAAGGTTATGTCTTGCACTCTTCCATCCTAATCCGTCAGTAAACCATACAAATGTAAATCCATCTATTGTATCAGCTTCTTGTGCAAGCTGTTTATAACTGCGTGCAGTTTCATTCAATTTAGAACCACCACTTGCATAGAAATTTGTTTCAATCCCGTAAATCATATCATTTGTTTTAATTACAAAATCAAATCGCTTCTCCATTTTACCACTATTTGAAATAGCGGATAAATCAATACCCCATTTATTTGTAATTTGATGAATATACATTTCTTTAAAATAGGTTTTATCTTTTTCAAAACCGGCATTTACAATGTAGCTTTCAACAAGATTCTCCATAAGATGACCACCACGGTTTTTTCTGCCGTTTGAATCAAGTCCTGTTTCAACACCTGTTGCGTAATCAACAAGATTATTTATAATATGATTTTCCAGAAGATCAAACAAACCTGTTTTTCTCATAAATATTTTATATTGTTCAACTGAATAATTTTGATTTTTAAAGTTATAAACAAACTCACCATCTGTATCAACTGTATAAATTTCATTAGCCCTTACAGCCAGCAACAAAGGAATACATTTTAGCACTTCAGAATATTTTGTAAGCAGATTTTCAAAATCTTTTTCAATATTTTTTGAACCAATAAGTGAATTTAAAATATTAAGTTCAATCTTAATTTTATCAACATTCCTGTGTACTTTTTCAAAATCTACATAATATTCACAATTTGCAATACTTACTCTGAATCCGGACAACCATTCATTAAAATTTCTACACATCTTCTATACCTCACTTCAATAACTTGAAATCAATAATTCATTTACTTTTCCTCTATTATTGGTTTTACTATTAATTGAACGCTTTGCAGATACTCTGTATATATTCAAATGTGAATAGAGGTTATCGAAGAAATTGTCATTTTCATCAACATTCTTTGGGTCAGAATTGCTTGCAAGTACTTTAACATTTTTGTCTGACAGTTCTTTTATAAACTTAGCAAGTTCAATTTGCTCATCATCACCGAAATTATTAGCATTATATGCTGTAAAATCTGCCGTTTTTGTTAGTGGTCTATATGGCGGATCAAAATACACAAAAGTATTTTCATCAATAAAACTTTTAGTATTTGAGTAATTTCCAACAGTCATATTGACATTATGCAATTTTTGAGAAAGTAATCTGAGATTATCCTTGTCACATATTTTAGGATTTTTATATGAACCTATCGGCACATTATACAAACCGTTTTTATTTACTCTGTAAAGCCCATTAAAACAGGTTTTATTCAGATATATAAATAATGAAGCTCTTGTCAAGGCATTTATATCGTTTGGATTTTGCATAAGTTCATTATACCTTTTACGTTGACTATAAAAATACTCTTTACGTTTGACTTCATCTCTGGGTAAATGCTCATTCTCAAGAATTGCAAGCTCTTTTATGAGTGCTTCAACATCTGATTTTATAACTTTATAAGTATTTATCAGTTCAGCGTTTGTATCATTTATAAGCACTTCATCCATCTCATAAGAATTTAGAATATCAAACAGAACTGCTCCTGCACCAACCATAGGCTCACAATATTTTTTGATTGTTTTACCAAGTTCTGGTGGGTAATATTTTCTGAATTCTGTTAACAGTTGACCTTTCCCACCTGCCCATTTAACAAAAGGCTTTGCAAAATCGGTTTCTTCATTATATCTGTTTGTTCTGCCATCAACAGGTTTATCTGCATCTTGAGGGATTATCCACATATTCCCAACCATTGATACATCAGGTATTCTTTTTTCCTGACATAAAGTAATTACTCGTCTATGCGATATATTCCACTTTTTGGCAGCTTCACTTGCTGACATATACTGAATTTGCGACATAATACTCCTCCAATATTTATTGTAATTATTATATACCAGAATTGGAATAAAAGCAATACAAGCAAAAAAATAAAAGGGCACCTGATAGAAGGTGACCCTTAGAGTATAAATATATAGATACACTCTCACATTATCAAATAGTTAAAAATATATTTTACTACTGTCGGTTATAATATTCAATTCCATCATTCGGATAAAAATATGTTCTAATATATCTATCTGTGGATACAATTACAAACTCATTAGATGATTCAAGATAGTATACATCATCACCATCTTCTTGCTCTAGTTTATGTAAGGCTTCCGGATTATTCACTACCTTATTTGCAGCCTCAAGATACTCCTCCGGATTATCAAATCCCATTGCTAAACCATGCTTTTGGTAATGTTCCTGTAACAAATTTTGACTTCTGAATGTATAACGAGTATCACTATATTGCTTGTTTTCAATGGTATTACTACTACTTTGTGTAGATTGATATTGGCTACTACTACTTTGTATAGATTGATATTGGCTACTTCCCAGATATGCAACTGTTGTATTTCTTTCAATATTTTTTATTAATCTCGTTACTCCAAAACCAACAGCTATTAAGGTCAATATCAAAATTAATGCAATAATAGTATACGAAATCCATTTATTTGTAGTTTTTCTTACCTTTTTAGATGATGTCACAGAACTATAATAGGGTACTTCTTTACTTTTTGTTTTGTATATTATTTTATTCATTTTATGTAGCTCTCTATGTTGCTTATTTTCATTTCTGCATTGTTTACAGCGTTTTGGTAAAGCAAGATTTTTATTTTTGTAAAAAGAAATTTCTGAATCAGTTATTTCAAATTCTGTTCCACATTGTTTACATATTCTTTTCATATTTTCCCCCTAATAACTTTTTTAAATTTTCTAATCAATTTTTTTACAATAGAAAATATTTAATTCAGTCCACTCCTATAAATATTTGAATTTAATCAAAAGTAATAGTTATATAATAAATATGTATAACCATTATTTTTTTAATTATATAAAAACTAAATTTATATCATCTTTTTTTCAATAAATTACAAATATTCATCTGGAACATTATATCCGACAGATAATAATTGATGAGCATAGGCTTTACTCTGAAGTCTTTTTGCAGATTCCACACGCAAAACAGCAAATCTGCGTTCTTTTAAACCAGTTTTTATTCTGATAAGATCTATAAGCATAGCTATAATTAAAAACAGACCTATAAATCCAATAGCTACACCTTTTAGAGAATAACTTCCATTTAATTGAATTGTTGAAAAAGTAAGAGTAGCAGATATAATAATAGCAATAAATCCTATTATTATGGCAATTAAATCTTTTCTTACAGACATTGCATCTGGTGCAATTCCTTCAATTACAATCTCGTGATACCGATTATCAATATACTTCTCTCCACACTTTTTACAAGTTCTGATTGGACTTCCATATTTCCATTCTCTTTCATTATAATTTGATAGCTTTTTTCCGCAATATGGACACATACCATTTGTTTGCATCATAACATTTATACTCTCCATTAATAAGTTCAACTTTATCTTTTAAGCCATTTTATCATAATTTATCAATATATTCAATCAGATCTATATAAACTTGTAATACATAAAAAGAGATACAAAATTAACTGTATTTCTTTTTGTATTTCTTACTTCGCAGATAACAATATAAATCACAATAAATTTCGGCTCTTTAATAAATGTTTGAGTAAAAAAAGATTATTGAAAAATATTTCGTTAAGGACGCTATCCTTAAAATCTGCAAAGGTTCTGCCCTTGAACCGCAAGCATTTAAAAAGATTTGACCTAAACTTTAATCGTTTACCCCAATATTTGCGATAGAGCCATAAAAAATTGACACTCCTCTAAAAAGAAAAGTGTCAATCATAAAATCTTGTTAGTTACCGTCTTATTTTCAAGCAATCTCAGGCAAACTGAAATCGCATAAACAAGTCGATTTTTGAACAAATATAACAGTAATAATTATCTCTTTGAGTTCTAAAACCCTTTTATTATAGTTTATTTTGCCGTTTTGTAGTGTTATATAATCTACTGCAATTTGTCTTTGAAAACCCTCATAACCACAGGCTTTTTTGCCATTTGCGTTAAAATCTTTTGTCATAATGTTGAGTATTGCATCAAGACATATAACAGAGCGGTCTATCTTGGTTTGTTGGGGATTTGTTGGGGATTCCCCATTGAGAGAAAGAGCGTTCAAGTTAATGCTGATTATAAGGGATATATAGTATTTATTTGGTGTTACTTCCGTTACCTATTTATATTATAACAATTTATGATAGATTACAAGAGCATTATAACAGACTATGACAAGATTTATCGGTAACACATAGCAAAAATTTAGCGTTACCTTTTTGTTACTTCCGTTACCACGAAGAACGACAAACAATGAGCTTTGGAGACCCAAACACCCGGAGATTTTACCCCCTGTGGGGGATATGGGCGACAGGAGTCGAGCGGGGTGGGTCTTCCTACCACACTCGAAAAACAAAAAGACCTTTTTGCTATAAAAACCGAGAAATTTTATCAATCAAAAGCAAACCGCAGAGGTGAAAGCCCCTGCGGTATCTTATAGTTATATGTTGTTTTATGTGCGTGGGTCAACAGATATAGTAAATTCAAAAATGCCGCTATATGTTCCTGCTCTGTGAGCGTTGCCGTAAATCTGAGGGTTAATCTGTAAAGCACCATTTGATGTAACCGAATCCGTAAAGACCGCTACAACATTATTAGGAGCAATTACTGCATTGTCGTACATAACACCACATTTTAACGTATCGCCATTTTCACTATACAAGTTTATACAACTCACTTCATCTACATCCGACATTCTTACTGTCACTTGTTCCGTTTCGCTTACATTTATATAGCCTGCTTCAAATATGTATGAACCTGCTGAAATATCAATCTGTTCGGGAATCATAATGCAATACCCTGTATCAATGTTATATACGATTTCACTTTGAGCAGCATTCTCTTCGGAATCTTCTGTGATTTCTGCCGCAAATCCTGTTATACCTGTTGTACACATAAGTGTTAAAGAAAGAATGATAGTTATAAGTTTTTTCATTTATTTGTCCTCCAATACTGTTAAGTCAAAAGTTACTTTTGCAGAATTAAGTTCTATACTTGTTTTGCGAAAACATTGTATGCGTAATTCCGCGTTGTATTCTCCGGCGGAAAGAGGTTTGTTTAAATCGATATTATAGTATCCTTTCCCCGGCTCTACATAGCCCGATTGCCAATACTCCTCGTTTTCTACATATAAAGTCATTAGAAATAAGCAATTATTCTTTTCGGGATTATGAAAATTTACCTGTTGCGAGGTTTGGTTCGCCTTGAACTGTACCGCATCAAAACCGGGAATGGCTATAAATCCATTTTGCTGTGGTTCTGGGGTGTTTTTATTACCTTCCCATTCTACTGCATTGTTGTCCGCTTCAAGCTCAACGTAAGGCTTGTTTGACCCTGTCCCGTCATTACAGCACCGCAATAACAGAAGCAATCCGCAAATTAGTAAGATAATCACACCTAATAGTAAATACCGCCGATTTAACTTCATAAGTTTTACCTCCTTTCGATGATAAGTGTAGCACTCAATCATAAAAAGCTCTATGCAAAACGGGTGTGTTATTTTTCGTGTTGCCATCGGTAAATTGTACTGTTATCTGCGGCACAGTAATCACATTCACCTTTTACAACAGAATCAATTACTTTTTTACTGTAATGCTTATGTGGTTGCATAAAGTCGGGTAATTCAAGATGTATTTTATCGCACGAAAAACATTTGAAGCGTCTCAGCTTGAATATATGTGGCATACCATTAGAATCCTTAACAACTCTTTTGCGACTATCCCTAACCGCCACAGAACCGCCACAGGCTGGACATACAGGTATATCAAAATTTCGTATGTATGCACAGCCATTCAAAAAGTGATTTTATAACGGGTTGCAATTATCATATTCCCTCCACGAATAAGAGTCCTTCTTATTCATTATTTATTAGTTTACATAAAACGAAGAATAGGGTCGTAAGGCAAATTTTGCTATACGACCCTATTTGTTTCGGGATAAATGGTTTTATTGTTTTATCTTCTCTAACCATTCTTTGACCCATTTTTCCGGGTCACTTATTTTATGCGGAAAATCTTTATAACTATTTTCCCATTCTTGTGAGTTTGGATGCGAACCATCCAAATCATTTTTGAAGAAGCGGCAGAGCTTTTGAAAGCCTTTATCCGTCTCCCTCCAACGATTTAACCATTCAACAGTTACGGTCCCGTTTTCTCGTTGCTTTCCGATCCAAACATAATACTCAGAGGTTGCCCCGTAACCGCTTCTTTTTCTAAGAGCATTCGTAAACTTTGCAAATTCTCGATTTACTTCGCTTTCATTCCATCGGCGTTGTTTTTCAACTTCTCCCTTTTTCTCAGCCCGGCATTGCGAACACATAACATCACGGGAGGTTTTAACGAAAGCGTGTCCACAGTATTTGCAAACATCAATCGGTATCTGCAAAGAGCGTATTTTTTCCAAATCAAACAACCACAACTCTTGCAACTCTTCAACATCGAATAGCGTGTAGTAATGCCCTCCGAGTTCAACCGATGCGGTTCTTATGTATGTAACCTGCTGCGGCTCAAAACCCGTAAGAGCCTGTAAAACATTCCATATATCAGATTCATCTTTTTTGTGTTCGTCAAAGAACCATACAGAAGGATGCGGCGGCTTAATACCGAATTTCTTTGATTCATCCTTCAAAGAGTTATATTGCTGAATGGCAATACCTCCGAACGGAATGAGTTTTATATCCTTTTCTCCTTCGAGTGAGCGATTGGATGTGTCTAAGGTTTCTATATAATAACTTTCTCCATCCATATTTACGGAAAGATATTCGACTCCGTTTATTATTTGATATTCCCTTTCATCGTGTATCACGAGATACCCCGAATGTCTTTTGTTTTGATTTTCGATAACTAATACATACATATTACAAATTCCTCAACCGATTATTTTGCTTGTTTTGTTACATATTCGGTAATGTCCCATTTTCATTTATTTATTGTGGTGGTGGTGTTATAATGGTGATAGTTCCTTAACTAAATACATTATATCAATAGGTTGGGGAAATGTCAATAAGAAAGGAGCGGTATCCGTGAGGAATCTTGCAAACTCTGATGTAAGGGGTATTCTCAAAAGAGAACGCATTGCATATTGGGAAATTGCACAGGTGTTAGGAATACACGAAAACAGTTTAACACGATGGATGCGAACTGAGCTTGATGTTGATAAAAAATTCAAGATTTTGAGAGCCGTCAACACAGTTGTTCGCAAAAGAGAGGAGGCAGAACAATGAATATTATTGAGATGCAACCCAAATTTGTTACAGTTAAAGAAGCCGTAAAAAGTACAGGAATGTCGGAACATTTTATCCGAGAAAATCTCAAAAGCGGAAAAATCCCTCATATTATGGTGGGTAAAAAATATTTGATAAATCTCCCTCTGTTCAACGAATGGCTAATGAACGAAAGCCGAAAGGGTGGAACGAATGGATAATAACACTTTTATCAACTCTCACCTCAAAGGCACGGGCTATAACGATATGCACTACGAGGGTTCTGACAAAGAACTATGTCGAGTCGAAACGAGAGCGGATAAAAGCGGAGAAAAATACAAGGTGAGTACACGCTTAGCCAATGGTTGTATTATCGGAGTTAAACACATTATTCGAGACAACGGTGTTGAAATAGAAGATAAACTTACCGCTGTTGCTTTTGTGGATGGGAAGAAATACCCGGAATTTGAAATAAATTGCGGAGACTTCGAGAATAGTTTGTTCAAAAAAGCTCCCGTGAATTTTCGCCCTACTGTCGGCGGCAACTCAAAAGCTCACATTGTTGACTCTGTACGAGCTCAAACATCCAATATGATTGAACATACTGTTTACCAACACACAGGTTGGAGGGTTATAAATGATACCCCCGTTTTCTTGAATGCCGGAGGTGCAATCGGTATGGATGGTGTTACTGTGGAACTTGAAGGACGATTATCAAAATACAAGTTTACGGAAGAGCGACACGAAGAGCGATGGAAAACCTTGAAACTTTTTACAGAGGTTGCTCCACATTCTGTTACATATCCGCTTCTTGCAATCGCTGCCTTATCCCCTCTTAATGAGTTTCTTCGTAAAGCCGGAATCGAACCTGCATTTACACCGTTTTTAATCGGTAAAACAGGCACAAAGAAAAGCACTCTTGCCGCATTAACTCTTTGCTTCTTCGGGGATTTCGATAACAAGTCCCTACCGGGGTCAAGCAAAGATACGGGAAACAGTCTTGAAAAAATGGGATTTCTTCTCAAGGATGTTTTAACTGTTGTTGATGACTTTTATCCGTCTGCGAATCGTTCTGAAATCAATCGTATGGAAAAGACAGCACAGGATGTTTTGAGAATGTACGGAGACCGTACAGGTCGCAATCGAATGAATGCAGATGGTTCACTCAGAGTCAACTATCCTGTTCGTGGTAACGCCATTCTTACAGGTGAAGATGTTCCCTCCGTATCACAAAGCGGTGAAGCTCGATTCATTGCGGTGGAACTGATGTCCGATGATGTCGATAACACGATTCTTAGCAAGGTTCAAAAAAATAGCAATCACCTTAATGAGTGTATGTGCGATTATATCGAATGGCTCAGCACGATGTACAACGAATTACCAAATGCTCTAAAAACTCGATTTTTAACGCTTAGGGAGCAGGTTCAAGACGGTGGACACGGAAGAATTACGGAAGCGATAACACATCTTCAAATGGCTTTGGAGATGTGGGCATTGTTTTTGCTGAGAAAAAAGCATATCACAGAAAAGGCAGCAAACGCATTAAAAGAGGAATCTTTGAGCATTTTCAAAGCGTTGGCAGTCCGTCAAAACAAAGCGATAACAGAAGAAAAACCAACCGAATTATTTTTATCGGCTCTTCGTGAAATGTTATCAACCCGAAAAGCAAAGATGCTTGATACAAACTCAGCGACTCTCCCGGAGGAAGGTATCGGATGGAAGGATAATAATTTTGCTTATTTGCTTATGGATTCTGCATATAACGCTGTGTGTAAATTTTATAGGGAGCGTGATAAATCATTTCCTCTCTCAAAACGCCGTTTGTTGAAACACTTAGCAACAGAAAAATTGATAGTTCCAAGCGATGACAATACAAAGCAGAAAAAGCTCGGTGGTAAAAATCGCAGAGTAGTATGGCTTTATCTTGATGCTTTGGATGAAAAAACAGAAAAGGAGAGTGAAACCGATGAGTAAACGAGTCTATGTACCAAAGGTTTATGAACCGCTTTGTAATAATCACATTCGTTTTTATTTGACTAACACACGCCGAACAACCTTTGATAACTATGTGTGTGAAAAACAGTTCAGAGCGGTTGAGAAGGCGTTTGGAAATTTGAGAGAAAGAGACAGAAAACTTCTTGCGGATATTATGCCGCTTGATAGAAAAAGAGACTTACAGGACTCTTACATTAAAAACAAACTTGCTGAGCGAGGTGTTTGGGGGTATAAGAAACAACTGTTTTATAAGATGCTTCGAGGATTACATCGAGATATTGCTATACAGTTAGGTTATATCCCCGACCGAGAAACCCAAATTGAATGGGAATGTAATTGGTAATAAATCCCTATATGTTCTTGGAGAGGAACTCAAACTACTACATTATTATTTGTGAGGTAAATTATTATGACACCAAAAGGATATGAAGAATATTGTAAACGCATCCGTGAACAGGCTCGAAA
The DNA here is from genome assembly GCA_036309045.1 of Acutalibacteraceae bacterium. Taxonomy (GTDB): domain Bacteria; phylum Bacillota; class Clostridia; order Oscillospirales; family Acutalibacteraceae; genus CAG-964. The sequence continues at coordinate 4,592 of JAXJUM010000027.1, read as the reverse complement.
AGAGGCTGAGGGAAAGAAAGCGAGTGATAGCACATCCATTAGTATGGCTTTCGTTCGCAAAAAAGGCATAGAATTATTTTTGGAAGTTCAAAGCGAACGAAAAATTTATGATGGTATTGTAGCAGAGATTGAGGAGCAAAAGAATATTTACGCCCCGGAATATAGAGAAAAACTCATAAAAGAAGCGACTGCTGAATTTGAAAAGAAAGCAGTTGAATTAAGTACTGCTTTTATCAATACTGTAAATGTTGCGATTGCAAACAAGAAGAGAAATTTAAACGAAATGATTGTCACTCCTCCCACACAAGAGCAGGTTAACCTTTTGACTTCTCTGCAAATGAGGAGAAAGAACCTTGAAGAAAGCGAAATTTTACTTCTTGCTCCATTGCTCTCGGGAAATTATAACGCTTTTAAAACATTACAAGTAATTGCTCTTGAAAGCGGCTTCACCTTGGCAGTTCCGCCTTCTCTTGACTATGACCGATTGGTAAGAGCCGTTGAATGGTCTGAAAAATACTTAAATGAGCGAGCTACAGATTTTACACTTCCGTGGAGACAAATGTCTCCGACCGGTAGGTACTTCTTTGGTGCAGAGTGGGAAGACCACGTGTATCTTGAACAGGCGATAGAAATACTTGACGGAAATGCCCAGATGAATGCCCCTACACCGATAATTTACAAGCGTGAACTTACAGACTCTGAGAACCATATTCTTGAAATGTTATTTGAGGGTTATGCTCCGGACAATATGGCTACTCACATCAACGAAGCGGCTAAAAGTGAAGAATTAAAATCGTTAATTATGCTACATCCCGAATATTCAAAATATCTCGTAAAAGAAGCGAAAGAAAAGAAAAAATAAGCAGTTCGTCAAACGCCCTGCCAAAATCGGTAGGGCGTTTCTTAAAAAGAAGCGAAAATTAAACCATCGGTAGAAAAGAGGAAAAATGTTTTCAAACGAAGATTTATATAGTTTGTGGCTTAATTTCAAAGACGATGACAATGCTATAACAATATTATCGGATTTTATGGTCGCAACAAAGGAAGAAGCAAAGGCGTTAATCGAACAATTTGAAATCCGTTTTCAAGCGAGTGCTTTGAACGGTAACAATAGAGGGAAATCGGACAAAATACGAAAACACATTTAATAGTTGAGGTGATTTATTATGAGTAATAATGCAAAAGAACAGGAACTTCACGAACTATTGAAGGTTGGCGAAGAACTTGTTACACAAAAGAAACTAAAAAACGGCGATTTATCGGAAAGAGTATATCCCTTTGAAGGAAGAAATGAAAATCTTGCCCCGTGCGATATGTCAAGATTTATTCGTCAAGCTCGTGAATCGGCGGAATTGCCGGAGATTGACATTTCAGACCCCGAACAGGTGCAAAACAGAATAAATTGGTATCTTGACCGTTGCGAGATGAATGGCACAAAACCAACTATCGTGGGACTTTGTAATGTAATCGGTATAGACCGAAAAACCCTGTATCGTTGGGGTGCAGGTATCGACAGAGCATCTACCCATCAAAAAATGATAGTAAGATATAAAAACTTGCTTGAAGAACTGTGGGAAATGGAAATGCTCGAAGGAAAAATCAATCCCATTGTCGGTATCTTTATCGGTAAGAATCATTTTGGTTATACGGATAAGCAAGATATTGTTGTAACACCGAATACCCCTCTTGGTGATACAATGCCCGTAGCCGAGCTTGAAGAAAAATATCTTGATAGCGTTGTTGACGAGAATGTATAAAAAATAAAAAGAGCGGCTATGACCTCTTCAAAATCCTAACCGCTCTCGTTTTATATTGTTTCACCTGTATCGTTCAAGGTGAACAAGGCATCGAAAGAACAATCCAACGCCGATGCAATATCTCGCATTTCTTTATCGCTCAAATTATTTCGAGCAAATTTGTTTGTTAAATTCTGTCGGGAAGTTCCAAGTTTCTCAGCCAAATCCGAAATAGTCAATCCTCTTCTACCGAGAATTACTTTGATTTTTTCGCTCGTTGTGAGTTGCATCATATCACCTCTCTTTTTCTTTATTGTACACTAAATAGTTGCGTAAGTCAAGAGGTGATGAAAAAAGAAACTAAAAATTAAATTCGCTATTGACAAACGAAACTTTATAGTGTACAATGTAATCAAAGCAAAGGAATCGCTTTGGAAAGGAGTGCTTTTTATGGCTAACACTCGAAAACGAGTAAACAAAGATGGCTCTGTTGTTTACGAAATACGAGTCTCCCGTGGATATGATGAAAACGGAAAACAAAGAAAGCCCTATCAGATGACTTGGAAAGCCCCTTCGGGGTGGAGTCAAAGAAGCATCGACAAGGCTCTCGAAACAGTTAAAAACGATTTTGAGCGTGATTGCCGAGATGGTAAAATCTTAACCCGTGAAGAGCGTATCGAAAAAGAGCAACGGGAAAAAGAAGCCGAACGGCTGCGGCGTGAAGAGGAGGAACGGCAACTCACATTTGAGAAATATGTAGAACTCTTCATAAAACATCGAGAAAGTGTTTTTGCTGAAAATACAATCGTTAGTTATCGTCAAACTCTCGGTGAAGCCTGTGCGGTATTCGGTAAAAAGAAGATGACTGATATTCGCCCCGTTGACATTAAGAATTATATCACTGATTTGCAGACAAAGCGGCGTAGTCAATATTCGGATAAACCTCTCGCTCACAAAACTGTTTTGAAGCGTTATATAAACCTTCACGCCCTCTTTGAATCGGCGGTTGAAGATGAAGTTATCCCCTATTCTCCAATGCAGAGGATGAAGCGACCTAAACCGAGAAAAGACGAAGTGAAAAACACAAAGCCGAAATCATACACGGCTGAGGAAGTTCAGCGAATTATCGCTTCTCTCGATTCCGAACCGACAAAGTGGCAGGCGTTAATGTTATTTATGATTGACTCCGGGTGCAGACGAGGGGAAGCCATTGGTTTGAAGTGGGAAAACATCGATTTTGAAAGCGGCAAGGTTGAAATCATAAATAACGCTCAGTACACCGAGGGGAAAGGAACATATATCACAACCCCGAAAAGCGGTAAAGGAAGAACAATCTCTATAAACCCACCTGTATTAAAAGTGTTGTTAAAATGGCGTAGAGAACAATCTTTGCTTTTCTTTCAACAACGCATACCACGAAACGAGTTTGTATTTACTCACGAGGATGGTACTTCAATGAACCCACAAGCACCAACCGCTTATATGAAAAGGCTTGGTAAAAAGTGCGGTATTGAATCCCTGCATCCTCACGCATTACGCCATACAATGGCATCTTTATCCATAGCAAACGGGGCGGATATTGTAAGCGTATCGCAAAAACTCGGACATTCTGAGGTAGCAACCACGCTGAATATTTACGCCCACGAAAACGAAGAAGCAAAAGAAAAAGCAAGTCAAGTTCTTGCAGATACCATTTATATAAAAAGAGCATAGGAGGCTAAAATTTTATGACAATTAAAGAATTACACGCTATTACCCCAAGCACACAAAAACTATCTATTGTTGATGGGTTTGGTAATCTAATTCCGTTAAACAGGTATGACCCGGTGGCTCTTGCTGCTTTTGGAGATTTTGCAATTCAGTCAATCCAAGTTGGAGAAAAAGACATTGAAATCACCATACAAATGACCCCTGTAAAAATCAATTCATAAATCGGAGGTAAATCAATGAAAGAAAAGTATATCAAAGAAATTTTAGAGAACGAATCGACTCTTCGCACAATGTTCTCTCTCGTATGGGATGATAGAGAAAGATGCATCCCAGAAAAGAGTCATCCCGAATGGATAGCAAAAGCCGAACCTGCTTATGATAGAATATGTAAGGGTGAGAGCAAGGATTTTTATTTAGATATTTGGGATATGGTTAAATGCTTGTGTGAAACTTATTATATCATTGGTTTGAGACAGGCTTTTGAAGCATCTCCTGTATTGCTACCTGTTTCGAGTGTCATAGATAATCCGTTTGCACAATCAAAATAATGGAAGATATATTTTGAAATTTTCAAGGGGGTTCTAATGGGAGTAATAGGTTATACAGACGAATATGTTATAAATCGGTTAGCAAGGTATGCGTTGACTCAATGTCGCAAATATCTGAAAGACCCTGCTCATCAAAAAGAGTTTGAAAAGTGGTATCTTCATAAATACGGACATAAATGGGAGGACAGAGAAAAGTACAGAAATAATACATAACTCTTTCCACCAAGTATGACATAAATACAACCGTAAATTACCGAATGAAGGGAGGTTTATTAAATGACAGTTGGTGAACTTATGCAAAAAAGTGGCTCGTCCATTTATATTGTTGATGGTAAAAATCGATATTGGATGACTCCGTGGGATATACTCTTTGAAGTATTTAAAGATTGTGTTATTGATAATATAGAAGCCACTGACATCAATGAATTAGAAATTACATTAAAAACACAGTTAGTAAAAAAAAGAAGGTTGACCGCAACAAAGACGTGAATTCCCAAAGTAAATTCCACAGTAGGAAAGGAGTGGAATTTACTTTAAGAAATCGGTGGAATTTAGTTTAGGAAAAGAGTAAAAATAGTAAAAATAATAGGAAATAGAG
>JAXJUM010000026.1:0-3992 GCA_036309045.1 Acutalibacteraceae bacterium | reverse complement strand
CTTTTAAGTAAGTACAGCCGACAGGAAGATATAGTAATAGGAAGCCCGATAAGTGGAAGAACCCATAAGGATACAGAATCAATGCTTGGTATGTTTGTAAATACTCTTGCAATGAGAGGTAAGCCTGAGGGCAATAAAACTTATGAAGAATTCCTTGAAGAAATCAAGCAAGTAAGTCTAAAAGCCTATGAAAATCAAGAATATCCATTTGAAGAACTTGTAGAAGCAGTAGATATCAAGCGAGATATGTCCAGAAATCCTCTGTTTGATGTTATGCTTGTTTTACAAAATAATGAAAATGAAGATGGAGAACTTGGTGGAATTGAAGTTGAAAATGCTGGCTTCAACAGCACAATAGCAAAATTTGATTTAACCTTTAATATATCTGAATATAATGGTAACTTTGCTATTGTACTTGAATATTGCACAGATTTATTCAAAGCTGAAACAGCAGCAAGAATAATTGAACATTTCATAAATATTCTTTCACAACTTCTTGAAAACACTGATATTGAACTTTCAAAAGTTGAGGCGATTAGCGAAACAGAACGCAGACAGATTCTTAAAGATTTCAATAATACGGCAACGGAATATCCAAGAAATAAGACAGTTGTAGATTTGTTCGAAGAGCAAGTTGCTAAAAATCCTGATAATATAGCAGTAGTGTTTGAAAATCAAAAGCTAACGTATTCTGAGATTAATATAAAGGCAAATCAGTTAGCTTATAGATTAAGAAAAATGGGAGTAAAAACAGGTGATTTTGTTGCAATTATTGCGGAACATAGTATTCAGCTTGTTACGGGTATTTATGGTGTTTTAAAATCTGGTGGTACATATGTTCCTATTGATCCTAAATATCCTGAAAACCGAATTAACTATATGCTTGAGGATTCTTCTCCAAAAGCAATACTTGTTTACAATACCCATATTAATACTCAAATACCTGTAATAGACTTGGCTGACGATAAGTTGTGGAATTATGAATGTGAAAATCTTGAAATGAAAAACAAACCTAATGATGTAGCTTATTGTATCTATACATCGGGTACAACAGGTAAACCTAAGGGTGTTTTAATTGAACATAGTTCTTTAATGAATTATATAAGTTATGCAAAAACGCATTATATTGCTGAAAATCATAACATTAATATCCCTCTATTTAGCAGTATTTCTTTTGATTTAACAATTACATCAACTTTCTTAGGTATGACAAGTGGTGGTGTTACAACAATAATATCGGGTGATGCAGCATCAAGTATAATCAATATCAGTCGTGAAAAAACTGCCAGCTTTATAAAAATGACTCCAAGTCACTTGAGAATGTTAGATATGTCTGAGTGGCAAGGAAGTCATATACAGCATATGATTTTGGGTGGAGAGGCATTGAAAACAGAATTAGCTTTGCAAATCCAGACAATATTTGGCGAACATTTAAAAATTCATAATGAATATGGTCCTACTGAAACAACCGTAGGTTGTTGCGATTATATATTTGATAGAGTTGTTGATAAAGATACAATGGTAGGTATAGGAAAGCCAATCAGTAATACACAAATATATATTATGCAAGATCAGCAATTATGTGGAATAGGAGTACCGGGTGAATTGTGTATAGCAGGTGACGGCGTAGCCAGAGGATATTTGAATCAGCCTGAACTTACAGCGGAAAAGTTTGTTGATAACCCATTTGGTAAAGGTAAAATGTATCGCTCAGGTGACCTTGCAAGATGGCTACCTGATGGAAATCTTGAATATCTTGGCAGAATAGATGAACAGGTAAAAATCCGAGGATTCAGAATAGAACTTGGAGAAATTGAAAGCCGAATCAAAGAAATGGAGGCTGTAAAGGATTGTGCAGTAATTGCAAGAACCGACAAAAACGGTGACAAGGCGATTTACGCATATTACACAAGTGATGAAGAAATTAGTATTTCTGAAATCAGAAGTAGCTTAAGCCAATCATTGCCTGAATATATGATACCTTCATATATGATGCAGATAGAGGAAATACCCGTTAACAGAAACGGTAAACTGGATAAGAGAGCATTGCCTGAGATTGAAGCAAAAACGTCAAGAGAATATGTTGCACCGAGAAATCAAACAGAAGAAATTATCTGTAATGTATTCAGTGAAATACTTGATGTTGATACAGTGGGTATTTATGATAACTTCTTCGAATTGGGTGGACATTCGCTTAAAGCTGTAAACTGCATACGCAAATTTAAAGAATTTGGGTTGCAGTTGGAAGTAAGAGATTTATTTGTATATCCTGTTGTTGAAGAATTGGCATTAAATGCATTACAACATATTAAAGTTTCTATGATTTCTGAATTTGTTAATTTAATGCCAATGAATGATGATATGCTATCTTTACGAGATGAAATAGAAGCAAATTACAATGTTGATAGAAATGTTGATTCTACTTATTCACCATTACCATTCCAAAATTATTTCTTATCTGCTGAAGAACAGTTGGTAAATTTCTCTTCATATCGTATTCAAGGAAATATCTCAGATGACGAAATTATTGAAAGTTTGCGTAAAATTATGCAGGCATATAGTATATTACGTACAGGATATAATGCTGAAAGCAATAAGATGTTAGAATATACTTCTCCTGTTGAAAAGATACCTTACTATGATTGTACAGATGACAAGTCAAGATCTGATTTATTAAAGAATATGATTTTTAATATTTATTATGATGGAGAATTGTTGCTTAAAAGTAGATATCTTAATCGTATATTCCTTACAAAGGAGTCTGAATCAGAATATATACTTCGTATCTTTATACATCACTCTGTTTATGATGGTTCATCTGTTCAGCAATTAAGAAGTATTATAAGTGAGTATTTAAATGGTGTTATTTCTGAAAATGTAGAGATATATTCAGAATTTGTAAATGCTGAAGCAAACGCAGGTCTTTTGGAAGATGAATTGTATTTAGAAGTTCGCAATAAATTTATGGTTGATAAAACTGAATTTATTCAGACAGTTTCTGGTATTGACAGATGGACTTTACATATTGAGCTTCCAAGTTCACATTATCTGTATTCAAGAATTTCAGAAAATCCGATAACAGAAAGTGTTAAACTTATATCGATATTTTCTGATTTTGGAAATTTATCAGAATTGCCATTTAGTATAGTTAGCAATAGTTTCAGAAGAGAAAGTGGTTTAGGCCTGTATTTGGATCTTATTCCTGGCATTTATAATCGCAAGAATGATGAATTTGTTGGTGCTTTAACTCTTAAGGAACATTTGGATAATAGTGAGAAGAATTGGGTTCTTTCAAGAGATGATTTTAAATTGTTTGAAGATAACGGAAAACTTGTTTCTATCAATTATCTTCTTGATGTTGAAATGGATGTTAAAATTGACATAACAAGTGCAGTTATAACTCACAATAGTAAATCTGACAATATAGTCCAGTGTTCTGTTACAGATAATGCTTTAATTATGGATATACCTTTATGGTCATCTAATGTTGATTTATTGATTGAAAAAGTAAAGCAATTATTCAAATGTGATATAAAATTTGAAGATATATCTGATTAATAGTTATCTGTAAAGAAAACTTTAAAACTTGATAGAAATATCCTGCTTACTTTTGAGCAGGATATTTCAGTTTTATACTAGTTTTAATAAATTTAGTGTGATTTGCAATTTATTGCATTACATGATATTTATACTAATACTAGGGGCTGTTTGAAAAATCAAAAGCACTGTCTATTTTGCCCCAAAAGCGGTGCTTTCTGCGTTAAAAATCCTCGAAATACGTCAGTATTTCTGCGGTTTTTGCCTTGAAGTCACTTGTTTTGAAACAAAAATCCAGCACTTTTTCTGTTTTCAAACAAGCCCTAAACTCTATTTAAAAACTAGATAAATTTTCAAATAGAGTACGCCTGTTGCATAGGCTATACTGTGCTACGTACAGTACGTCTCACACAATCTTCAATGCTACTTCGTAGCTATTAAACAGCGGATTTTAT
>JAXJUM010000025.1:0-29516 GCA_036309045.1 Acutalibacteraceae bacterium | reverse complement strand
CGCTCTCTTTTGTGACAGCTTGTTTATTATATCAAATCAGCCTTGCTTTGTCAATACCTTTTTTAAAGTTTTTTTAGATTTTTCTCTACCTGCCGTTCTCATTTCCCAAAATGGACACTGCACAAGTTTAAAATTTCTTTTGAATCTTGAATTAAGATATTCAACTAAAAAACTCTACCTAATTCGGCATTTTTCGCTCCGCTGTTTTGACAGCTTTGCTATTATATCGCTTTTTTTATCTTTTGTCAACTGATTTTTCTCAATTTTATTATTTTGTGCATACAATATAATAAATGAATTTTTGTTGATTTTGTTAATAGCATTTTTAACAAAAAAGTTATATAATACCTTGTAAATTAACAAATTGAGGTGAATTAAAATGAAATGTAAATCTGTAATTACTATCAGCCGTGAGTTTGGTAGCGGTGGACGTGAAATTGGTGAAAAACTTGCAAAAAAACTTGAGATTGATTTTTATGATAAAGAACTGATATCTCTTGCTGCTAAAGAAAGTGGAATTGACCCTGTATTATTTGAACGCATTGATGAACAAGCTGCAAACAGCCTTTTATACAGTTTATCAATGGGTATGTACAATTTTGGGCAAACCGGCTTTTCTCCTCGTGACCAGATTTCTGTAAATGACCAATTATATCTGTTACAGCACGAAATAATCAAAAAGTTGGCTCAAAAACCGTGTGTTATTGTAGGACGTTGTGCTGATTATATATTAAGAGATCGTGAAAATTGTATTAATATTTTTATTCACGCTGACATTAATTACAGAGTCCAGCGAGCTATTAAAATTCACGATTTACCTGAAAACAAAGCAGAAGCAATAGTTCGCAAAACTGACAAAACCCGTGCCAATTATTATCAGTTCTATACCGAACTTAAATGGGGACTTGCAGACAATTATCACCTGTCTATTAACAGTAGTAAGCTAACAAATGACCAAGTAGTTGATGTTATTATACATTATATAAATACAATAGAAAATTTGAAATAACCTCCTCTTTCAAAAAAAGGAACACCGTATAAATGGCGGTGTTCCTTTTTATTTTGCCCCTATAACGTAACGAGGGCCTTCGATTATATTATATTCATATCTATTCCTGATTATTCAGATAGCTTTCAGCATTTATATACTGTCCATCTTTTGTAAGTTCTAGGTGGATATGGTTTTTGAGATTTTTTTCACAGGGAACTTCTTTAGCTTTTCCTATTGACTCTCCTGCTTTTATAACAGAGCCACTGGCTATATTTTCACTCGGTTCTACACCATAGTAAATACCGGTTACTCCGTCTGCATACTCTATTTCTATTCCGTCACCATATAGTTCATCTTTTACAACTGATGTAACGGTACCGTTGGCTATTGAATAAACTTTCTCTCCATTTTTCACAGCATAATCAGTACCTCTGTGCAGTCGCCAATCTTTAAGAGTATCAAAATAAACAAAGTTATCGCCCGAAAATTCATACACTACCTCTTTATTATCTCCAACAGGACTTACTCTTTTTTCTTCTACTGCTTCTGTAACTACTTGGGTAGGCTCTTCTGTAATAGGTTCTGTTTCTATCTGTGTAGGTTTTGTAGGAGTTTCTGTTACTTTCTCAGTAGCTTTTGTAACTCCTGAAATTTTCGCCTCTGCTTGTTTATTCTGAGGTTCACTTGAAGTTATCGCCGTATCAGGCACTTTACTATCAGTCATATAGTTTTTTACATCGGCATAAGTATACCAGCCTGCAATTCCAATAGCACATATACAAAGGGCAAAAACCACATAAAAACCTTTTGTATATTTTTTTACCTTTGTTGTCTGCTGTTCATTGTTATCCTGGTATTCCATATTATTATTGCTCATATTTTACCTCCGTAAAGAATTAGAATATATTTCTTTACGGATAGTATTGGTAATAAAAACTAAAATATTCTTTCTGCCTTTGAAAAGGCTAGACCCAAACTTTATGGCTCAGTCGATAGATTTTTTGTAAAAAATCTATCGACTGAGTGTTACCTCTGGTATACTATCCATCTGATTTCTACGATTAATCATTTTCTCCAAACTATAATAATTATTATAGACAGCAAATTTCATACCTCTACTACCGTCATCAGAGGTCATAAAAATCTTTATAAATTCTAACATTATTGCACTACAAATTCAATGTAAGTTCTATTAATATTTCTACAAAACCATTATATTGCTATGTAGACAAAAATTCAGAACAGGAGTATAATCCAAATTGTATATTAAAAAGAAAGCAGAAATGAGATGATTAAATGGCTAGAGAACTTCAAAAGCACGAGCTTGTTGAAAGAAGTATGATTAAAAAATACAGAAAAGAAATTTGGAATCCATTTATAATCGCCCTCAAACAATATGAACTCATAAATTCAGGCGATAAAATAGCTGTATGCATATCAGGTGGTAAAGATTCTATGCTTATGGCTATGTTGATACAACATCTGCAAAAATTCAGTGAAGTTCCATTTGAGGTTGAGTACATTGTTATGGATCCGGGCTACAACGAAGCTAATAGAAAAAAAATCGAGAGCAATGCACAGCTTCTACACATTCCCATAAAAATATTTGAAACCAATATTTTTGACGTTGCAAATAAAACAGAAAAATCCCCTTGTTACTTATGTGCCAGAATGCGACGTGGACATTTATATCAGATAGCAAAAGATTCAGGCTGTAATAAGATAGCTTTGGGACATCATTTTAATGATGTTATAGAAACTACATTAATTGGTATGTTCTATGGTTCACAGCTACAATCAATGCCACCAAAGCTACACAGCACTAACTTTGAAGGTATGGAGCTTATACGACCTCTATACTGTATTCACGAAAACGCAATAATAGCCTGGAAAAACTACAACAACCTTGACTTTATACAATGTGCCTGCCGTTTTACTGAAAAGGCATCAATGCCTCAAAGCGGTAGTTCAAAACGTCAGGAAATTAAACAGCTTATCAAAGAACTTAAACAAAATAATCCCAACATAGAAAAGTGCATTTTTAATAGTGTACACTCTGTTTGTCTTGACACTTTCCCCGGCTATAAATCAGGTGGTAAAGACCATTCTTTTCTTGATAATTACTGATAAACAAAAAACGAGCAACCGTTATGGTTTGCTCGTTTTTCAGTTTAAATTGCTACTTTTGGCGTAGTTCTAATAAAAAGAAAATGTTTATCACTGCCGTCATTACCGCCATTACTTTCTAATCCTTCGCTTATCCTCATAGATGATACAGCTGTTGAAACACTACTACCATACATATTGTTAAGTATAGTACCAGTGGCTATGGAATATTCACCTTTTTGAATATTATCAGCATTAGCAATAGCATTACCTTCTGTAAACTCATCGTTTGTCGGAGAAGTAATCGCATAATCCAACATATATTGCTCTGTACCTCCGGAGCTATTCAACTTTTTAAAGGAAAATTTCAATTCCTTAATATTGTCAACTGTAAATATAGGAACAAATACATTACTTTCTACACCGTGATATCTATAAAACTTTGCAAGAGTATACGAAAATGTTCCACTACGATAAAATACATAGTCATTGTAATCATCAGTAGAGCCTGAAACAGGTGGATTGTCTTTATCCTGTAAAGGATCTGAACTACTATTCCTATCATTCGTATACTTATTTATAGCATCATCTATGGTAGCTTCACTGGTATATCCGTTACATAATTCAATATCTACTGCTGTTTTTAGATACTTATTGAGATTTTCCTGCATAAGGGAAATAGAACGTTGCGATTCTGAAATATTTGTTATACGACTTTGTTCGCTACGAGCTATAAACATAGCTTCAAGGGAAAGTGTTGCTACAATAGTTAAAATTGCCAATGTGGCAACCATTTCAATAAGAGTTGCACCACGCTTACTCTTTGCTTTTTTTCCTAAACGTTTGATAGCGTCTGTTTTAAAAAAATTGCTCATACTTTCCCTCCTTTATGGTCTTTCAACATTTACTTCACCCTCACAGGTAATGTACATATTGTCTTCATAACCATAATAAACATATGTCGTTATTTTATAAGCATCATATGTTTTTGTGGTTGTACCATCTGCTGATGTCAAATCTCTTTCTTCCTGTTCAATCTTCACATACTGTTTCTTTTTATTAGGAGCAGCAGTTGGACTTCCTCCTGACGGATATTGTTCAATATCAGCATATAAAGTGGGATCATATCCTGTCTGAACTCCTAAAGAGTCAGTCCAGTAAAGATTAAGTTCAATATCAGACTGAAGTGTTGCAAAAAAGCCCGATTCAAAGCTCGTGGCAGTGCCTGAACCAACTATTTTAGTGGATAATGTACCATCTTCAGCGTTTCTGGAAATTGCAGCCATTATAATATCACAGTTTCGCTGTGCCAGCGACTGAGCATCGTCCTTTTCTGCACCAATCAAAACAGAACGATAGCTCAGATTCAGTCCACTGACAGTAGCACTTATAACCACTAACAAAATTATAATTGCTACAATTAGTTCAAGTAGTGATAATCCTTTTTTACTATTGATACGCCTTTTCTTTTTTGAAAGCATTTTTTTCATCAATAGTTTTTTCATTAATAGTACTCCTTAGATGAAACTTTAAAGTAAGTTTTTGATGTTACTGTATAGTTACTTGAGCGAGTTTCTATATCTGCTATAAGACTTTCGTCTAGTAAATTAATACCATTCACATCCTCAGTGCCTACAACAGGAATCTTATAGGTACCTCTTCTGAATATTATATAAGGAACCGTAGTACCATTTGAAAGCTCTCGACTAATTGTAAGATCACCCGATGATGTTGTATCAATAACGTGAACTGAATTTACAGTATCTACATTCTGATAATACACACTGGCAAGATCCTTTGATAGAGTTACTGAGTTTGTACCTGCAAAAGCAGATGCACCTATATCTTTGGTATCGCTTCCTGCATCAGGTAAAATAACAGCAAATGGTGTATGCCAACCTGAGAACAAACGAGCGAAAATGTTGCTACTGAAAGAATTGCTTACAGCATTAACACTTGCAGACATCAAAGTGTTAGATGAACTTACACTACTATTGATAGCTATACCATCGGTAGATGGAACTGCTGTTTCAAAGAATATCTTTGCAGCGTCACTGAATAAGTCAAGACCGCTTGGTACATTTGTGTAAGAACCTTCTTCTACATTATAAGATTTACCATCATATATTACAGTAAATGGACTCATAACCATTAGCTTACAGGAACCAGTACCATACTGAAATGTACCACCATTATTAACAGCACCATACAACTTAAATGAACCATTTCCACCGGATTCTTTTTCAATAACATTTGAAATTGTAGTGGTAACTCCACCGCCAGCAGGTGCCGCAGGACCAATAGTAAGTACAATAGTAGGAGCACTTAATCTAATATTAACACCATTTTTAACTACAAAGTTTGGTTCTCTAAACCACTGCATATTAAAGGTTCTGCCTGCGTACCAGTGATAATATCCAGCATTTACAGGACTCATATTAGGAGCAAAGAAAATATTGTATTTGCTTCTGTCCTGAACAAGTGCACTGTTATAAAAAGTGTCAACATCCATACCTGAGCAATATCCTGATCTTGCAGATTCACCTGAATATCCACCATCGTTACCGGTTATCTGAACACAGTTGTCAGGTCCCTTTTCATTTTCAGTTTCATTTGAACCTGAGTGGATTTCTCCACCATCATCATAATAAGCCATAATCTGATTGTAGAGGTTGAGACTTTCAGCCTCATAAAGTTTGCTGGAATCCAGTGGTTGCCAGTTATTTTGAACACAAATTGCACTACCTGATTTCAGCATCCACCAACCTGATTTCACGACAAATGTATGATTACGATTTATATAGTTATCACCTGTTGTAGTTATAATACGTATATCCTGAGGTAGGTAAACGTAAACATAATGCTGTCCATTGAGAAGATTTTTACTTGAATCACCATAGTAATTTATAAAAGGACCATCTGATGCAGGATTATTAGCTCTTGCCACAAAATTGTTCTGAATAACCAACAATGCACAGTTTATAGACTGGTGATATGCTACGTTGGTTGTAAAGTAAGATACATTACCAAGGTCTTCGCCGTTACCACCATTCTCAGCTCTAGAACAATCATTCGCTTCAGAACCATGATAACTACCCAACATATATACACCCTGGTTGTAAGCTGAAACCTGAGCTAGATCAGAGGTTGTAGTAATCTTAACAGCTCTGTCAAATACTACTGGGAAATATGTTTTGTTACTTCCCAGATCAGCATTATTGGAGTATGTATAAATGATCTGAGAGTAATCTGTACCACTACCACTACCGCCACTGCTTCCCTTATGATATTCGTTAAACAGTTTGCCTTTTGAATTACCACTTGAGTTACTTGAAAGTTCGTTCAACGCTGTCTGCTGTCCTACCATAAGGAAATCGCCACCGGCATTGTTAGTACGTGTTCCAGTTGCCGATGTAGGATCCGTTGGATCCGTACTGGTCGGAGGTGGCGTTGTGCCAGTTGGAGTTGTACTAATTGGTGTAGTTGAAGTTGGTGTATTGTCTGTAAATGTATATGTTGTATATACCGCAGCATCAAAAGACAAATCACCTCTGTTTTCAGTAATATTATTGTTATATTTACCGGTAGTATTAAGTGCTGTAACACTATATTCACCGGCAGCCTTTTGAGTAATCTTAAAATAAGTACCCTCTCCGCCAACAATAATAAATCCATTTTGTATAAGGTCCTTCATCCTAAGTTTAAGCTGATCCAGTTCATCATGTTCATAAGCCAAATATTCAACACGAGCATCTGCGTCTGTTTTATAAAGTATATAATACTTTGCATTATCATCGCCAACTGAACTAGGTAAATCACTTGAATCAATAACATCATTCTCCAGAACATTTTTCATTGAATCAAGACCACTTTTAGCTGAAATATAAGCCTGACGTGTATTAAGGTCAGAACCTGTTTCATTCTGTTGCAAAATTGCAACTGTGGTAATTCCTCCTGTTACCATAATTAAAAACAGGGAAACAATCAAAGCATAAGCAAGGGATATACCCTTTTTGCTTCTGAAATTTAATACATTTAACATAATCTCACACTCCATTTAAAAATTTTATGTAACCTTTTATTAAGCAATAACACCATACATACCAAACATTGCGGAGAAGATAGCAATTACAACAAATCCAACAATAACAGCAATAATAATTGTCATTGCAGGTGTCATTGCATCTGTCATTGTCTGTGTAGCATCGTTTGCCTTTTCTTCGTACATCTCGGCGATTTTTCTAAGTGAGTCTGCCAACTGACCACTTTCCTCACCGACACGAACCATTGATGTAAACAAGCTATCAAAAACATCTTTATATCTGTTCATTGATACATTGATAGGAGTACCTATCTTAACATCTTCAATAACCTGATTAAGACAGTCTTTCATATAGAGGTTTCCAATAACATCTCGTGACAAAGTAAGGGAGTCGAGGATGTTAACACCACTGTCTGAAAGAGTAGCCATCATATTAGCAAATCTTGCTACATTTGTAAGGCGGATTACCTCTCCGATAATAGGAACTTTTATTGCAAATGTTGCACACCACATCGCAAAGGTGTAACTTTGCTTTTTCAGAACTGAGAAAGTAATTGCCAACACCGCTATAATAATAGCCAACAACCAACCCCAGTAAATAATAAAGTCTGACAGACCCATTACTACTTTTGTCATCCATGGTAGCTCAGAACCAAAACTTGTAAAGATACCGGAAAAAGCAGGCAATACTACAACGCTCATTACAATAATAAGAGCTATTGTCAAAGCCAGCAAGAAAAGCGGGTACATCATTGCACTTTTGATTTTACCGGCAAGTTTCATTTCTTTTTTAAGCAACTGTGAACACTGCTCAAAGGCATCATCCAGTCTACCGTTTGCCTCACCAGCCTGTATAATATTTATATACAGAATTGGAAAAGTTTTAAATGCAC
The DNA here is from genome assembly GCA_036309045.1 of Acutalibacteraceae bacterium. GTDB lineage: Bacteria > Bacillota > Clostridia > Oscillospirales > Acutalibacteraceae > CAG-964. The sequence continues at coordinate 21,484 of JAXJUM010000025.1, read as the reverse complement.
CCATCGCACGGGACAAAGTTAAACCGTTGTAAAGGTTTATACTTATATCACGAAGAATAGAACGCATCTTTTTGTCTTTTTCAGAGTCAATCATAACTTCCATAGCTACTGAAAGTGAAATACCGGAACGCATCATCAGTGCCATCTGATGAAAGAATACAAGCATTTTGTTCTTTGGGAGCTTTAAATCGTGAACATCCTTGTTTCCGCCGATTTCCATATCCCAGATTGATTTTTCTTCTTCCTTTCTTGCTGCCTCGGTAACAGTAATAGGATTAAGATTTCTCGCTCTAAGATTTTTTCTTACTTCTTCGACACTGTCAGCAACCATTTCATTTTTATATTTTCTGTTTTTCTCGTTAACAGCAACATAATAATACTTTGGCATTGGTTACCTCCTGTTCTTAAGGAAAGCAGCTGTGCCGCCTAACCCCTGCGTATTATTTGGTTTTCTGGGTGGCTGATTAAGAACATTAGGACTACCAACCGGCATTCCTCCAACCGGAAGACCTCCCGGACCTGTGGGTGTATTTGGTGCTGGTTTGCTGTGGTCTTCAAACATTTCGTTCTGTCCAACATCAAAGCTATATTCATACGCTGTTTCAGGAGAAATAATACCGCTTGCAAGCAGATTATCAATAGACATTTTTCTTGTAATCATACCTGCTCCCTGGTTAAGTTCTATGGTCTGCTCAATCTGAGGAATTTTATTCTCTCGGATAAGGTTAGCAATAGCTGAGTTTACAAACATAATCTCAAACATACCAATTCTGCCCTTTACATCGCATCTTGGCAGTAGTCTTTGAGAAATAACCGCCTTTAGTGTTGTCGAAAGCTGGCTCAATGCCTGTTTCTGTCTTTCAACAGGATACATATCAATAAGTCGGTCGATAGTTTTTGCAGCACTTTCTGTATGTAGTGTAGAAAATACTAAGTGTCCCGTTTCAGCAGCACGCAAAGCAATTTCCATAGATTCAAGGTCTCGAATCTCACCCATCAGAATAACATCAGGGTCTTCACGCAGTGCAGATTTAAGTGCCGAAGAATAACTCTCACTATCCTCACCCATCTCACGCTGGTTGATAATGCATCTGTTTGGTACGTGCATATACTCAACAGGATCTTCCAGTGTAATAATGTGCAGATTTTTCATCTTATTGATTTCGTTAATAATGGCAGCCAACGTTGTAGATTTACCACTACCTGTTGGACCCGTTACAAGTACAAGTCCTTCTTGCAAAAGCAAAACTTTACCAAGTGATTCAGGTAAACTAAGACTGCTCATTTCAGGTGGTTTTTCCTTAATAATACGCATTACCAATGACGAACCGTGTCTTTGGCGAAATGCATTAACTCTGAATCTAGCACAGCCATCCAATGCATAAGAACAGTCATAGTCACCTGTTGCCAAAAAATCTGACAAACCGTCAGGCGGAAGCACCTGTGCTATATAACTTATAACTGTTTCGTCATCAAGTGGAGGCTTACCCTCAAAGTATGTTACAACACCGTGCACTCTATACGCAGGAACATTGTAACTTGACATATGAATATCCGACGCATTGTGTGCTACGGCAAATCTGACCATTTCTTCAAAATCCAAATTGTAACACCATCCTCTCTTTAAAATTAGTCTTCTTGATATACTTCAGCAACTGTATCAAAGTAAGTTTCAAATGTGATAATACCTTCAACAAGAAGTCGTCTAAGGTTTTCTCTCATAGAAATCATACCTTCATCAATCGCAAGTTGATTAATTTGTTCAGTAGTAGATCCTTCGTGTATTGCGTGTTTAATTTTATTTGTTACAACCATTATCTCGTGTACAGCGGTACGACCTTTACTTCCTGCATAGTTACAACGTGGGCAACCACCCTTTTTAGCATCATAAATTGTCAAATCACTGTCCAAAGGCATACCTAACATTCCAAGCTCACTTTCCGTTGCCTTACGAGGCTCACGGCAATATGGGCAAACTTTGCGGACAAGTTTCTGAGCTATAACGCCAAGCAATGATGATGTAACCATAAAGGTTTCAACGCCCATATCAATAAGTCTTGCAACCGAGCTGGCTGCATTATAGGTATGGATTGTAGAAAGAACCAAGTGACCTGTAATAGCGGCTGAAGCTGCAATTTCGGCTGTTTCTTTATCTCGAATCTCACCGACCATTATTACGTCAGGGTCCTGTCGCAAAATTGAACGCAAGGTACTCGCAAAGGTCAAGCCCGCTTTTTCGTTAATATTAACCTGTGTAATACCGGGGATAACCATTTCTACCGGGTTTTCTACTGTAATAATATTTGTTTCATCATTATTAAGTTGAGAAAGACCTGTATAAAGTGTAGTTGATTTACCAGAACCGGTAGCACCCGACAAAAGAATGATACCACGGTTACTGTGTAACAAAGTTTCAAATGTTTCACGATTCTTTTCAAGAAATCCTATGCTGGAAACCTCAAGTTTAATACCCAACGCTGTGGTAATTCGGATAACAATTTTTTCGCCAAATACACCCGGAAGATCAGACACACGCATATCAATCTTTGTTTTATTAACAGTGTAATGCAAACGTCCATCCTGAGGTATTCTCTTTTCGGCAATATTCATTCCTGAAATAAACTTAATACGGCTGATAATTGATGGAGCAAGCTGTTTTGATATTCTAGTATATTCTCTCAACTTACCATCTATACGGAAACGAATTCTCATATCCTCTTCCTGAGGTTCAATATGAATATCTGATACCTTCATATTAACAGCATCTTCAAACATTTTGTTAACCAGTTTGATAATAGGCTGATCCTCAATGTTCTCTTCTTCCCGTACATCATCCTCGCTGGCACCCATTTGCTGTTTGATAAATTCCTGTGCTTCATCATACATTTTTGCCTGCTGGTCGGAATTGAACATTGCGTCCTGTTGCACTTTTATCTGTGAAGGAGTCGCAACAACCACCTTAACACGCTTTTTTGTATTACTGCTTACAACAGAAATCATACGGTAATCAAGAGGATTTGAAGTTGCAACCACCAATCTGCCATTAACTTCAGCAATAGGTACAAGGTTGTAATCCTCTACCAAAGCCTGAGGAATTATATCATATACATCTTCTTTAATTTCGGTAGCAGTAAGATCTACCATTTCAAGACGCATACGCTCTGCTAATGTAGAATAAATATCCCACTCACTTACGATATTTTCTTGAATTAACGCTTCTTCAAAAGTTGTGTCCTGATCATCCTGATATTTCTGCTCAATTTTTTTAACATCATCAGGCGTTATAATTTTTTTTTCCAAAAGGTTGTTTTGAATATTAAAAGTCGACTTCTTCATAATTAAGTTACTCCCTATTAAACAAATAAACTAAAATACAAATTAACAAGATACTCGATAGGAGCGTGTAAAACCACTATCAGATAAACTGCAATACATATAGACGGTCCGAAGGGAATATAATTTTCCGTTTCTTTTTTTCTTATAAGGTTTACTACCAAAGTTATTACAATAATCAGAAAAGCTGAAATTACAGCAATCAGCAAAGCAAGAATTATATTGGGAAATCCTGTTGCTATTCCAACAGCCGCAAACAACTTCACATCTCCGAATCCCATACCATCTTTCTTTGCAATCAGAATAGTAATGAGATTAACAAGAATTATCAGCAATCCCACGCCGGCACCTGCAACCAAGGGTGACCACCAATTTTTTATTAGATATTGATTATTAAAAAGGTCGTAATATGCAAACACTAACGAAAGAACTGCTGCAAAAATTGCAAACTGGTCGGGGATAATAAAATACTTTCCGTCAGATAGTATAATCATTATCAATACAAAGGTAAGTGCCATAAGCACAAGTGAATAAATTGTGGCACCGTATACCAGATATACCATCACAAAGGCTGCTGCCGATAGCAAACCGCCTGTAACATATAAAAAGGTTCCTTTATATCGCTTTCCGCTAAGAAGTTCTTCTGATGGCTGCTCGTCATAATCGCACAGCCATTCAGCAGGAACTTTATTAAGTATAAACACTCCGCCCAGAAACAATAACATACCAGCCAGAGCTGAAACAACCAACATTATAATATCAAAGGAAGTTAATTGAATAATAAAACTACTCATAACTTTTCACTATTACTTTTTAGTTGTAGCTTCTGTTGAAGCCTCTGTTGCTTTTACGTTCTGTGTAGTGTCATAATAATACAACTCAAGAGAAATTTTTACATCAAATTTGTCTTTGCTCGACTTAAGTTCACTTAAACCACAACTATTAACATAATAACAACCCTTTGATGTTTTCTCTACATATTTAAGGAGATCAAGAGTTGTATCATATGTACCCTCATAAGCAATATTTATATCTACTGTATACACAGGGTAGCCAGCTGAAGAAATTCTGTTGAGCTTATCAACAGTCGGTTCAGAAAGAGTATAGTTACTCAAAGAAATATCATTATCCTTGCAATACTTTTCAATTTCTTTTGAACAAGTGTCCAAGTCAACAAAAAGTTCCTTTTGCTTTGTTTCAAATTGCTCATTGTTCTTCTTGATTTCTGCCTCAATAGCATCCTCTTGTGCCAATGCATTGTCATATTTAGTAATCAATACAACATTATCTTCATGTTCTTTTATCATTTCAGGTGCCTTTTTAAGCAATGACTGACCTACAAATATCCAAAACAAAACTCCTACTACTAAGGTAATAATGAGAACAAATATAAATTTAGGTATCTTCTTTAAGTCCAGTTGATTCATTATTTTCTCCCCCCTTTTACTTTGCAGTAGATGCTTCAGTAGCTTTTTCTACTGTTGCAGTTGAACTTCCATTCATAACAGCAAATTTCTCTTTTTCATCATCTGTATCAACAACATTAGTCATATTTATATTAAATTCATAACCATCGCTGTCTTTCGATTTAGCATCAGAAATAGTAAAGCTATTGCTTACAGTAAAGAACTTATCGCCTCTTATATCATCCATCAAACTAATCAAGTCATTAAAGCTATCAATAGAACCTGATATTGGTACATTAATAACAGGCTCACTCTTAGTTTCAGAATAACTCAAATTATAACCATTAATGCTGTTAACATTTTCAACTACCTGTTTCTTTGCCTGATCAAGTGTATCTGACATATAAAGAGGACAAGCAGGAAGTTTAGCAGCATCTTTAAGCTGATTATCAAGTTTTAGCTTTATATCATCTTGCCTTTTCAGCAAATCTGCCGCTTTAACATACTTATCTTCTTTTAATTTTGCTTCATCCATAGATTTTTGAATATGTAGAAAAGCATAATATCCGCTACAAGCAACAATAGCTACACCTACAACAATCGCAAATGCCCAAGTAGCCTGTTTACCTATATTAATTGACTTTTCTTTCAGTGGCTGTAAACCAACCATAAGGTTATTTTTATACTTATCACCACTGTTCATCAAATTATTAAATAGTATGAAACTACCTGTTTTAAAGCCATTATCACGAGCATCAATATCAAGTTCTGGTACAGCCATTTTGGTGTTAAACTGGTCGGTAATAACATCAACATCAAGACTGATCCCCATCATCTTAACTATATTGACAACCTTAGGGAAGAAACCAACATAGTCACTAAGTACAACCTGATCAATAGTCAAGTTCAAACTCATTGCAACAAGATTTATGTTATGAACCACATCAGCCATAATATCTTCACGCAGACTGTGAATTCTTCTGCTTGCCTCTTCGGTATTACCCTCATAGTCAGATGTCAGACCGTTCTTTTTGATATACTCCAGAGCTTCATTTATAGACATCTGTCTGTCTTGTGCAACTATATCAATAGCCTCTGTTATAGGTGAACGGAATGTATGACAATAAAGTGGCAATGAATCTCTTACCAGTACTACACGCAAAGCCGCATAGTCTATGGACAAATAGCATATTGTCTTGTTAAAACTATATACGATTTCTCGTGAAATTTTCAGCATAGGGATATCAGCCGGTGTTATCTTAACCAACGTAAGCCCCATATCTGCAAATCTTTTTGCAAGTTCTGATGATAACGCTCTTGGAATACCAAAAGTTTTTGATGTCATCTCAGGAATTTCTTTTGCAGGAGTACCATATGTAGTTGTAATAACAGAGAACTGTTTTACATCATCCTGCAATACTTCTTTCAGATTTTCAACTGCAATATTGTCAAGCATTTTCTTTTTACATCTTACATGCTGGAATTCTGATGATACGAGGTCAAATTCCTCAACAAGAAGGATTACCTCTTTTACTTCTGGTCTTTTCATTTCTCTAAGACCATCGTTAACCATTGTCGCAAAAGCCTTAGGAATTTCCCATACCGACTCTTTTCCCTCCATATACTGCGTATCCAATGGTTTTACATATGGAGCAGTAAAGCGATAGGACAAATCAACTGTTGCTTCTTTCTTCTGGTCTTTTGCCTGAAGAATAGGTTCACAACAAGTCAGGCATAGATAGTCTTTTGCAACCTGAACTATAACTGTTTTCAAAAACAACACCACCCATTATTTATTCAATATATTATAAGCCGTAGAATATTATATTTCTCAGCTAACAACCTCATTATATATAATTATATTCAATCATAATCTATATAACTACAACTTAGCAAATTAAACTATGTTTATTATCAATATCATATATTTTTATAACATTTTTGTTGATTAATTATTATAACATATATTTAGTAAAATTGCAATTTTTTTCTAAAAATGCGTAAGGCTCGCATTCTGCGAGCCTTACTTTTATTCACGGAAAATATTCATAAAACTATGTTATAGGCAAATTAGCAACAAGCGTTGTGCTAGTTTCCGTAATAATTATGTAATTGGTAAGTGTATTGCCCGTTTCAACATCTGTGCTGTCATCTGTATACATCAACGCAACACCGCCATTGGAACAATTCCAAACAAATACAAACTGTCTGCCATTATACACTCTTGGCTCACATATGTTTTCCATATTCTGATGTTTTACAACATCACCAACAGTAAAAGTCGAACGGTTAACAAGACCACCATATATACTGTCATCATCAGTATCAACAGCCGCCTTAGCCAAACTCAAAGTAGACTCAAGCGTGTTTGCATCTGCCTGTGCTCCGCTCATAACAGCACCATTAATAGTATGTGATACCACCGGAATAGCAATAGTTGCTAATACTGCAAGTATTGCTATAACCACCACTAACTCAATCAGCGTAAAGCCACTCTTATCACGCAAGCTTTTATCACGCACAACAAACCTCGTTTTGAAATAATATTAAATCTTATAAAGATTTAATTATAGTACATCAATAGCAACTGTTGTTCCAGTAGTAATTGCACCTGCAGTAGCAAGCTGAACTATATTAGTACTACCAGCATAAGTTGTACCTGTCTCTAGGTCATTATTAGAAGAATCAAGCCATACGCAAACATCAGCATCTATATCCCAGAATGGCTCATAGTCAACACCATTGTATGTAACTGTTGCGAAAGCATTAGGAATACTCTTAGCACCTGCAACGTGTGCAACTTCAATACTAGCGTGAGCTGTAGCAGCACTTGGCAATGGGCTAGGTAGTGCATTACCAGCGGGGTCATTCATAGCAATAACTTTTGCACCATCATAAACTTCTGTATTCTTAGCAGCTATATCAGCCTGACACTCTTTGATTGCAAGCTCGATTGTCTCTGCATTTGAAATAGCACCGTTCTTTGATGCTGTGTTGATGATTGAGTTAACTACTGGAATAGCGATAGCTGCTAGGATAGCCAGGATAGCGATAACTACTACCAACTCAACGAGTGTGAAACCCTTTTTGCTGTTCTTAACTTCTGATTTTGTGATTGCTGTTGTCATTTTAACATTTCTCCTTTGTTATAAAAATAAATACACTTGAGGGGGATTTCTCCATTGTGATATTAAAAGCCTTTTCCGCACAACCCTTATTATCACTTCCTCCAACGTGTTATATTATATCACATTGATCACGATTTGGATATACATATATTGTTAAAATTTTCTGTAATGTTTTTGTTAATTATGCCAAATTTGTAAAAATTTTACCCACTAAAATTAAAAATTAGTCATTTTTACCTATTTGTAATTTTGTTATTGTCATTTTTAGATATACTTCGGCTCAATGTTTACTAAAAACTGTACTATTTTGTATATCATATATTTTATCTCTTTTTTCTTATAAAAGCACCCTGTGGAATTTCTACACTGCAAGGCACTGTCAGCTTTTCCATAGGGTGAGGCGCCGACTCTGTTTTTTCACCAAAATGATTATAAATTTCTTCTACTTTTATTTTAAATGATTCGCCCTTTGGAGGTAACACATCAAGTTCATCACCCACACTGAATTTATTTTTCTGAGTAAGAAAAGCTGTACCGTCTTTATAGTCATCACAAATTGCAACAACATCATATTCACGAATATAACCTCCGTTTGAATGAACCTGCCCTGGTTCATTGCCAAGAAAGAAGCCCGTACTATATTCTCTGTGACTAATCTTATTAAGTTCGTCCTTAATCCATTGAGGTAGTATATAGTCCTTACCCTGCTTATAATAAAGGTCCACAGCATTACGATAAGCATATGTGGTTACAGCCGCATAATAAGCTGACTTTGCTCTGCCTTCAATTTTAAGACTAGTAATTCCACAATCAATCAGTTGTGGAATATAATCTATCATACACATATCCCTTGAATTATATAGATAGGTGCCGTCCCCATCCTCTTCAACAGGAAAATACTGTCCTTGCCTGTTCTCTTCAAAGAGATGATACTTCCATCTGCAAGGTTGAGCACAATCACCTCGATTTGCATCTCTACCTGTCATATAGGCTGATATAAGACATCTTCCACTGAAAGAAACACACATTGCCCCCTGCACAAAGCATTCTATCTCAAGCTCCTTTGGCACTTTGGCACGGATTTCTGCTATGTCTTCAAAAGAAAGTTCTCTTGCCAACACAACTCTGGAAGCCCCCATATTGTACAGCACATTGGCAGTGTGATAATTTACAATTCCGGTTTGAGTAGACATATGAATTTCTGCATTTGGTGCATACTTTTTAGCCAGTTCCATTACACCTATATCCGCCACAATTACAGCGTCCACACCTGCCGAATTAAGAAGTTCAAAATGCTGGGGCATTTTTGTAATTTCTTCATTACGTGGAACTGTGTTACAGGTAACATACAGCTTTGCCCCCACTGCGTGTGCCTTATCTACCGATTCTTTTATCTGGTCATAGTCAAAATTTTTAGAGGCTGTTCGCATACCAAATTCCTTACCAGCAAGGTAAACTGCATCTGCACCAAATTTAAGTGCAGCGTCTAAACTTTCTGTTTCTCCGCAAGGTGACAATACCTCGGTTGGATGTCCGTATCTGAATTCTGACATAATATATTTATCTCTCCCTTAATTTATTGATTTTTGAAATCTGATATTAAAGATTACTGAAAATATCTTGTTAATGATGCTATCTTTAGCACCTGCAAGGGCTTTTCCCGTGATAGTTAACACCAACAGGTTAAGTCATCGCCCACAAATCTTTAAAAAGGCTTGACCTAAACTTTAGTTGTCTATCTCAATATTGAAATAGAACCAAAAAATCCTATACCAAAAACGGCTTTCCAAAAAAGGAAAGCCGTTTTTAAAAGCTGTTGCTTTATGACAAGCCAGCCTCTGCCATATTTATCTGGTGCTGTGTGAAAGTAGAAGCATAATAAGGTGTTGCACCATCTGTTTCGGTTGGAGACTTGTGACAGAAATAGTAATAATCCGTATTATCAGGATTAATCGCAGCGTCAATAGCATCAAGACCAGGGTTACATATTGCTCCGGGTGGTAATCCCTCAATATTGTAGGTATTGTAATCGCTCTTGAATGTAGCCACTATATCAGCAGGAATATCTTCCTGGACACTATAAGGATAATACAATGTTGCATCTGATTTCAACTTGTTGAGGTCATAATCACCATATGGTGAAATACCACCGGTAGAAAGTGTTTCAAGTCTGTTATAGAATACAGAAGAAATTACATACATATCATTTATATCGGCTGCCTCTGCCTGAACAAGTGATGCCATATTAATAACATCATTTATATTAAGACCCTTGTCCTTAAGAACTCTTTCGATAGTAACAGCGTCTGTATATCCGTTAATATTGCTTGTCTGCTCACAAATTTTATATTCAAAGTTGTTAAGGAATCTTCTTACAGAATCATCTGCATCTTCACCAATGTAAAACTCGTAAGTATCAGGGAACAAATAGCCCTCCAACTTATAAACACACTTATCATTCTTTTTAATATCTGCTAAGAATGTGTACTCATCATCAAATTCATCAGAATTACAGAATTCAAGGAATTTACTTGCTTTACATACCTTCTTGTCCTCTAATGCCTCAGCAATCTGTCTTACAGTCATACCTTCCTTAAACTGAATAGTTACAGTTTCTGAAAGAGTCTGTCCTGATTGCAGTGTTGTGAGAATTGCCTCGTAGTCCATATTGGGACGCATTGTATAAATTCCTTCTTCAAATCCTTGAGTTGAATTTGTAACTTTAGCATACAATCTAAAGAAATCTTCGTCCTTAATCAGATTATTTGATATAAGCATTTCAACAATCTGGTCAAAAGTAGCATTAGCCGGAACATCAACGACAATACTTTCGCCCTCTTCAGGACGATTGATTCCCAACAGGTCACTCACACCGTTCCACAGGAACATTCCTAATACAACCGATATAGCAAGAATCATACACAACCAGATAAAACGGAACAAACAACCGTTCTTGCCTGCCTTTTCTTTAATTCTTGCTTTCTCGCTTTTTTTATACTCTTTTAACGCTTTTCGCTCAGCCTTATCCATTTTATATTTTTGCTCAGCGTTAGAAAAGCTGGATATTTCAAGAGAGGGGTCATCTGCACTGTCTATCACAGCACGTTCCTCTCCATCAAATTCTTCGTCAATTTCACCGTCATCACTAATCTGATCAGCGTCTGTGTATTTATGAAGTGAATATTTATCAGAAAAATCATCTGCCATCATTCTTGACGGAGCTTCTGAATCAATCTGAGAGCTATCTTTTTTTTCTTTATTTTTATCAGAATCCTTAGATTTATCCTTAACCCGTGTATCATCTAAATTCTGAACTTCTTTTTTATCCACAGATTTTTCGGCAATACCCTCAGCTAAATTCTCATCAGTATCATTGCCTTTAAAAATCTCTTCTACTTCATCACTTACAGGGGCTTCAACATTCAGCTTAAAAGCCGCCACTCGCTTTTTTCTTGCAGCATCTATATCCGCAGAAAAATCCATTTTTATATCATCGCTTTTAATGTCATCGCTCATATTGCTGTTTCCTTTCTTCAAGTCAAAGGACTTAATAGTTTGGCTGTATGCTAGATATAAGCAGATAAACTACACAGCACAGCTTTTCAAATTATATAATAACCTAAACTTTGTTATTTTGCAATAAATTTTGTAAAATTATCAGAAATTATGTAATTCACCTTTTTATCATAACGATTGTATAAAATACAGCGTTTTAAACAACAACTATAACACAAACCTATTTTTACTCCACAAAAATCTGTTAAATATCTGTCATAATAGCCTTTACCATAGCCCATCCTGTAACCCTGTTCATCAAACGCAAGACCAGGTACAAGCATAAGCCCCTGCTTAATCAAAACTTTTACACTGCTTTCGGGAACAGGCTCAGGCACTCCAAAGGCACCTTTCTTAAGTTCATCAAGGCTGTTTATATAATAAAAATCCATAAAACAGGTGTTAGGAATACAATATGGAACAGCCACCCTTTTTCCTTGTTTTAAAGAATATTCAATAATTCTGAGAGTATCCACTTCATCTCCAAAGGACACATAAGCAAATATTGTATCTGCATTTTCATATTCCTCACAAGCAATTACTCTTTTGAATATTTCATCATTGTATTTATGCCTTAAGTCAACATCAATATTTTTTCGTAAAGTCTTATATTTTCTGCGAAGCTGATTTTTACAACTGGTTAAGGTATTCTTATACATAATTATAAGGGCATTGCAAAGCACCGTGTACAGTATTGGCAGTTTCCTCGTCTTTAAACAACTTTAACAACTGTAATCCAAAAGGAATTGTAGCACCCATACCCTTTGCGGTAACTACCTTACCATCTGTTACTGCAAAATCTCCTGTAAATTTAGCATTTTCGAGATATTCTTCAAAGCCCGGAAAACAGGTAGCTTTTTTACCGTTAAGTATTCCCATTTTACCTAAAACTGACGGTGCAGCACAGATTGCACCCAAAATTAAATCATTTTCTACACAGTATTTAACATACTCTTTTACAACATCTGATTTTTCCAGATTAAGAGTACCGGGCATACCTCCGGGCAAAATAACACCCTCCAGATTTTCCTTAGTAATATCCTTTTCGTTAACATCAGCTACAACGGTTACATTATGCGAAGACATTACTTGAAGACCATTTGTACCTATTGCAACAGTTTTCACCTCCAGCTTACCACGTCTTAAAATATCAACTGTGGTAAGTGCCTCTGTTACTTCAAATCCATCTGCCAAAAAAACATAAATCATTTTAAACTCCTTTCCCAGCCTTTAAAAAGTCTGGATCTAAACTTTATGGCTCGCTCGATAGATTTTTCTGCGAAAAATCTATCGGCTCGGTGTTGTCTCTGGTATATTATCAAACTGATTTCTACGATTAACTCTTTACTACAAACTATAATCTTTACAGAATGTAAGTGCTAAATCTTTCTACCGTCAACAGGGGATTCCAGAAAGGAACTTGACCCAATCAATCAAAAACAAGACCCAGATAAGCATTATCAAACTCATCTGTATCAATCCCACCATTAATTGCCTTCACCATACCAAAACTCTCCTCCTCATCACTAAGCCAAGGAGGAAGTCTGAGCATAAGTCGGTCACTCTTACATATTTTTCTAAGCAATCCCAGTATAATATTTAGACTTGCTTTTTCACACATAAGTTCCTGTACAATAAGATGGTTTTCTTCGTTATAAGCGTAGATAATATAACCATACTCAGAGTATACCACACCTCCGCCACATTCTAAAGCATATTTTATAGCATACTCAACAATATGGGTACTGTAACATACTGTACCGCTGTACTTTCGACAAATTTTGTTACGAAAATCCGTAATATCTTTTGCACTTGGAGTACAGATATAATCAACAGGATTTGTCAACACAGGCAGACTATCTTTTTTTACAAAGCTGTTTACAGCATTATACAAAGGGCGGTATCCCATCTCTGAATAAAATTCATATAATCCTGAATTTGCAGGCAACAGCACAGAAAATTTATCACCTTTTTCTTTAGCCTGCTTGTTGGCAAATTCTATAAGGCTGTGCATAAGTCCCCTATGGCGATATTGTGGCGATGTGCAGGCACCGTATATATAATGTCCCTTTGCATTAATACCGTTAACTACCATTTCACAGGGTACCATAAAAAGCATACAACAGAGTTTTTCCTCACTGTTATCTTCATCTGAAACAACACAGCATATGTCAGTGGAAATATAATTATTTTCAAAAACATAATCTACCTCTTGTGGTTCCATATCAAAACAAACACTGCACAGCTCTTTTATCCTGTTAAGATATTTATCATCAGGTATAAAGTACCTCATATCGTCACCTCTCTCCATTATTTTTATGTTATTTATTAATATATAGCTTTGCTAGACCTATTATAAAGCATTTTTATTCACAACTTTTGAAAAATATATTTCTCCAGAAGAATTTCAGGCTTATATGACAATTTAGCTTTGCGCAAACCTTCAATACCCATATCCTCTTCACGGTTTATATACTTGTAATCTGTAAGTGTTTCTGAAAAAAAATTATTAATTGTAGCATAAGCTCCATCTATACCGCTTATCGCTTTTTCAAAGTGAACCACAAAGCAATCATTCCCCAACGGTTCTCCCAGTGTCATCGCCACAGGTTTACCGTCTATTTTAAGAATCATTCCTTTAAAGCCAAGCTCGTCATAATAACGAAAAGCTCTGCGGATTGCACAATTTTCGCTTACCGAACCTGAACCCTTATGTCCTCCGTGTTCCATACACCACATATCGTTAACCATCAGTGCATCAGAAAAATTATTTTCACCAATAAGTTCTGTGGTATAGCTATACTGATTTTTAAATTTGGATATATGATTACGTTTACTGTGGTAACGTCTACCTTTTAAATAAGCCAGATTTTCTGAAAGATAAATATATTCTGCATTATCACGGTGAGTTCTTTCTGTATATTCATTGTTTGGTAAAATATTTCGTAATATTTCAGCCTGTTTAGCCCCCGACGCTGACACAGAATACTGTAATTTATTTTTCTTTGCATAATCAGTCATAAATGCCAGTGCATCTTGTACATCTCCATTACCTATTGGAAAATCAAAATATATTTTTCCTTTATCATAAGTATATGCAACAATGTAAAAATCTTTATAGTGACAGATTTTTGTTCCATACTCCATCTGCCACACATAGGTTGTACCAAAAGGTGCGTCGCAATTAAGCACTTCTTGTCCTTTAAGAATTTCATCAACCCACAACCTGTCACTTATCTCAGGCGTTTTAAACATATCCATTCAATTACTTTCCTCTCACAAAACTACAAACCCAGAATTATAGCACATTATTTATTATGTTGATTATATCGCTATGTATACTTTCAATAGTTCTTGGATTTCCATTTTCAGCACAACTTACAATCTTCCAATTCATTTTATCTGCTGAATAAATTGCTGACTCTCTGCATTGTTCCAGAAATCTGAAATTACTTTCGTGCAAGTCTTTTTTATCCTCGTTTCCATTATAACGCTGGGTTAACAACTTTTGTGAAACCTCCAACGGCATATCAAGATAAATTACCATATCAGGCTTTGGTAACCCCATACAGTTATATTCATAATCCTGAAGCCACTGTAAAAACTCATCTCGTTTTTCCACTACAACTTTAGAAAGCTGATAGATAGCATTTGAAGTTGAATATCTGTCTGCTATTATAACCTTACCATTGTTATAATCTCCCTGCCAGTATTTCTTATAGCTTGCATATCTGTCAACAGCATAAAAAGATGAAGCTGCATAAGCATTTACATCATCAGGACTCCCTCCAAGTTCACCATTAAGATACATTTTCACCAATGATGATGATGGATTATTATAATCAGGAAAGCTAACCTGTTTAAGTTGTACCCCTTTGTCCCCCAGTGCCTTTGTAAGCAAAGCTGTCTGGGTAGCCTTACCACTTCCATCCAGCCCTTCTATAACAATTAGTTTGCCTTTACTCATAGGATTAACCTCTTAATTAAATTAAACATTATTAATCAGAACAGTATCAGAATTTTTCAAAAAATTCCTTTACTTCTTTTGCTTTGCCACAGCTCATTTTCCCTTCAGGACATACTCCCCTTAGACATCTAGGGCCTGCTCCTGCAAACAAAGCAGGAGCAACCTCCTTACACTGCTTAAGCATTTCTATGGCAACCTCTCTTATCTCCCACTGTGCCCTGTTACAACACCTGTGGTCGAAAAAGTTGTGCAAAGCCCTTACATTCATTGTAACAACAATAGAGGTTGTACAGGCATTTGGCAAAATAAAGCGTGCATCTTCGTTGGCTGTTTTTGTAAACGCATTAAGTCTTTCTTTGTTAATCTCTCTGTAAGAATTTATTACTTCTTCTATTGTACCTGTCAGGTTCTTTCCGTCTTCAGACTTTAATATACTATTATAAACAAGTGTATCTCGCACAATAGAATAGGCTTTGCTCTGAGCTTCTATCGCCTTGTTGTATTCCTTCAATGCCTGTGGACACTCTGCTATTGACGGAGGTGTAACAAAGCTGAATTTATTGCCATCTATATATCGTTGCGATTGTTGGCTGTATGATGCAATTCGGTGCCTTACCAGTTGATGTGAACAAGCCCTTGAAATACCATCTATACCAAATGTAAAGGTAACGTGTTCCATTGGGCTTTCGTGTCCCAATGACGCAAGCATTTCTACAAAAGAACGGCTTTTCTCCTGGTCAAGCCCATCCAATATGTTTTCAATTTTTGAAGGAGAATAGCACAACTTTGCCGCTGCTGCAACAGTTTGTTCAGGATTTGGTGTATGTGCTATCATCTTAACAGTAACTGCCATAATCTTTCTCTCACCCTTTCAATTTACATAAATAATCAAATAAATATTCGTTACAATTCTAACACAATCTAAGATTATTAACAACACCCATATTCTTATGTGCTTTTAATGAGAGTAATTATATTTTTTAACACATCATGTTTTTAATATCATATCGTTGACCATAAATATTCAAAATATCCTCAGCAAAATTATCAAAACTTAAATTCTTATATTCAATAGGAAAATCATTTGAAATAAGTCCTGCACTCTTTAACTCATCACTGCTTCTAAATATTTTAGGAACATTTGCCCTAAAATCCACAATTAAAAGGGCACATCTTTCATACATATACTCTTCTCTGTCTGTTCTACGATTATTTATAGAATTAAAGAAACTTATATATTTTTCAATATCAGTTTGACGACTTTTAAAAGCAACCTGATAATTTGAAACAGCCACATCATCATATTCGTGTGTAGGTATAAGATATACTTCTCCCAAAACAATATCAGGGTATTTCATATGTAAATTCAGTGCTTCTGCAAAAGTTCTTTCAAACAAAGTATCAGCATTTTTAGCCAAGCTACTCATTTGACTGCGGATATTGATTACCAATGTATTTGTAGAAAACTCAAAGCCGTAAGGATCAGTTTTATTTTGAAATGCCATCGGTCCCCAGTTGATTTCCGTCTTATACTTTCTGACATTTGATGGAATAACACATACATCCTGATTCTTTTGCTTTAGCAAACCAGCCAACTTAATCTCTGGTTTTGACTTTTCAAAATGAGGGAAAATATTATCCGGATTAACTCCTTGTGCCTGTAATTCAAACTTCACCGCATCGTGAACTAAGTTTATAAGAGCAGAAGAACGAATCATAGATTCTTTGCCTTTAACACCACCTGTTCTTATTGAATCTTCAATCATATTTTTTAAAGTTATTAGCTGTGTATCAATAAAAGCCAAAATATCGCCCCTAACATAATTATAAATATAGTAATTATATCATAAAAGGACATATTTGCATATAATCACTTAAAAACATAATTTTTTATCCAATAACCATTATCAAGCGATTAATCCATATTTTCTCATCAAAAACGCATCTAGCTGTTCGGAATTCATAGCTCTCATTTTAGCTTTCTCCGTTTCGGTGAAAAATGGAATAGAGAATTTTTCTATATATTTTTTTTGATAGCAATAATATCCACCTTCGATAGCATAGCTTGTATTAGTAACATAATATTGCATTATACTTGAATTAAGAATACGAACCAACAGAGATAATTCAATATAATCATTCTCAAAAACTGCATAACCGTTACAGAAAAGTGCGTACTCATCATATGTTGCTGTAAACTGCGGGTGGCTCGCAAACGTAGGAAAAAGTAATTTATTTCCATATTTATTGAGTCCTTGTGTTCTACCATAAGCATACCAAGCAACAGAATTGGGTTTTCCCTTATCTCTTTTATCAAGTTCATTTTTTCTTGACAAAAGATACTGATATGTCATAGGTGCTGTTTTTAACATATTTTCTTCTTTAATTATCTTAAATCCATTTTCGCCTTTTGTATATGGAAAAATAATATACTTACATACATTCTTAATATCGTTGCAATTTTTTAAATCAGGAATTTTGTATAATCTTTTAACCAGCGTAGGTTCAATAATATATTTTATACCATCTACTATTTTATAATATTCATTTCCATTGTAATCTACGATATATACATTGTCACGTAAAGTAGCAATACCCGTTCTAACAAAATCCCGTATACTACAGAATTGTCCCTCAATTTTGCTTATATTGGAACGTGTAACTTTGTCAACTAGTTTCCAACCTTTTACATCCAACTCATCAATATCCATATACTCAAAAGTCATATTCTGCAGTTTTTGCTGAATATCATCTGTTTTTTCAAGAACAGAATACTCAAATTTATAATCACCAGATTTACTAAGCTGAATAATGCAATTATATGTTCTGACAGGTTTAAAAATCATATTATCCGCAAAATCGATAATACGCTCCAAATAATGATAATTTGTTATAAATTTACGCAAATTTTCAGCAGATTTAATCGTCAGAAAGTTATTGGGAACAATATAACTCAATTTTCCATATGGACTTAAAAAATTCATTGCGTGTTCTACAAATGCATAAAATATATTGTAAACACCACTTTTGGTTGTAAAAAAAGTTTTCTTCAAAAATGTAGCAGTTTCTTTACTCATATCATGAGTATTAACATAAGGAGGATTTCCAATAACATAATCAAACATTTTCACATCAAACAATTCAAGCCAATTTGTTTTTAAACTATCTGCACATATAATATTAAGATTCAAATATTCGTTGCTTTCTCCTTGCATAATTGTATATATGTTAAGAAGAATTTTACAACGACGAACATTATCAGGATCCAATTCAATACCGTATATACAAGTATTAAAAATTTCTGCATATGGTAATCCCAGTTTACTATGAATATTTTCAGCAGCACTAATTAAAAAAATACCGCAACCACATCCCGGGTCAATCACCTTTGGTATGTTATAAATATTAGTTATATTAGACATAACGTTAGATGAAATATAATTTGCAATATATAGAGGAGTGAAAATAATACCATTCTGAGCTATATTATCTTTATCCAGTAGTGATTCAAAAAATTCGATAAAAAGTTCAATATTCAAGGGTATAGATAAATCTTTAAAATACTCTAACAACTCTTTGTTAACTTTATCTTTATATATAGAAAGTTCATCTTTATATGAAAATGGTCTTTTAAATTCATCACACACATAATTGATGAGTGTAGCTTCAACCGTTTCAATCGAATAATATTTGGATTTATTGAGCATTAAATCAATATAGTACATATAATTTTCAGTCATCTACTTTTCGCCCCTAACTGTTTTTGTATTATTAACACTATTACGATAATACAGAAAAAGACCTCCTCTGGAACAGAGGAAGTCTTTTATTTACAAAAAATACGGTATTTATCCCTGATTACTCAGAAAAACCAGACTCAACAAGCTGTACCAACCCTTCAACAGCATCTGCCTCGTCACTACCGTCAGCAATAATTTTTATTGTTGTACCACCCACAATACCAAGTGACAGTACACCAAGCAAACTTTTTGCATTAACTCTTCTTTCGTCCTTTTCAACCCAAATTGAAGCCTTATACTCGTTAGCCTTCTGGATAAAAAATGTTGCAGGACGTGCATGAAGACCAACTTGATTCTGAACCTCTACTTCTTTTACATACATAATAAATCCCTCGCACTCAAATAATTTTTAATAGTAACTATATTTAACAGTCACTAAATGATATTGAATATTATAACACAATAGAAAAAACCGTCAAGAAAATCAGACAAAGTTTAGATTTAATATCATTATTTTTTCCATAAATTCATAAATTTTTGTTTATTTTAACTATTGATTTTTAAAAATAAGACAGATTTACACAAATTATATTAAATTATTTGTAGATTTTTAAAACTAAATACACCAAATAAAAGCTATTAAAAAATCTCTATATCAACACAAAAATTATTTATATAGATACAATTATTTCCACAAATACATAATAAAATACAGTTTGCCAAAAAAATCATTTTTATTGCTTTGCACCTGCTTATATGTTAAAATGGAGCTATTATTTATACATTAATACAAAGATTTATCAGATGTATTATAATCAGAAAAATTATACTTATTATAATAACAGTATCACACTATAAAGGACGTTGATTAATATGGAACAATATCTTGAAATAGGTAAAATTGTTGGCACTCACGGTTTAAAGGGAGAATTAAGAGTTGACCCTTGGTGCGACTCACCGCAATTTCTTTGTCAGTTCAAGACGCTTTATCTTACAAAAGGTAGTACAAAGCTGGAGGTAAAGTCACGCCCACACAAAAATATAGCTATTGTAAAGGTAAAAGGCATAGACACAATAGAAGATGCAGACAAATTGCGTAATAAAATTCTATATATGAACCGTGATGATGCAAAACTCGCAGAGGGCGAATATTTTATACAAGACCTTATGGGAATGGAAGTAAAAGACGTTGACAACGGTAAAGTTTACGGAATTCTCACAGACGTATTCAAAACAGGTGCTAACGACGTTTACCAGGTTACTGATAATAACAAAAAAGACTATCTTATTCCGGTTATAGATGAAGTAGTTATAAACATAAGTCTTGACGAAAATAAGGTATATATAAGACCTCTAAAGGGGATTTTTGATGATGAGGATTGATATAATTACCCTGTTCCCTGATATGTGCAAAGCTGTATTGGGTGAAAGCATTATAGGCAGAGCGATAAACAAAGGTGTTGTTGAAATAGTATACCACCAACTACGTGATTATGCCTTTAACAAGCACAAACGGGTTGATGACACTCCATATGGTGGCGGAATGGGTATGGTTATGAAAACAGAACCCATTGCTCTTTGTTTTGAGGACATATGCCGTCAGCTTGGGAAAAAGCCACACTTGATATATATGTCACCCGTAGGAAAAGTTTTAAATCAGAGCAAAGTAAAAGCACTTGCCACTGATTATGAAAATATCTGTATTTTATGCGGTCATTATGAGGGTGTTGACCAGCGTGTTCTGGATTTGCTTGTAGATGAAGAAATATCAATAGGTGACTATGTTTTAACAGGCGGAGAACTACCTGCAATGGTACTTGCTGATGCTGTATGCAGAATGTTGCCAGGTGTACTTTCCAATGACGAATGTTTTACAGAGGAAAGCCATTACAGCGGACTTCTGGAATATCCGCAGTATACCAAGCCTGCTGTATGGAGAGATATGGAAGTTCCCTCCGTTTTGCTTTCGGGACATCACGAAAATGTCGACAAATGGCGTAAGAAAAAAGCACTGGAAAGAACCCGTGATTTACGTCCTGATATGTTTTCGGAATACACTCTTTCAAAAGAAGAACTCAAACTTCTTGAAACTTCTCAAGCCGTTGAAAAGGCTTGACTTAAACTTTATAGCTCGATATATTTAAAAAAATATGTCAGATCGGTATTATCTTTGGTATATTATCATCTAGGTTTGATATAAGTTAAAAAATATAAAAATTTATATTAAGATTCAGGGCAACCGCATGAAAAGAAGTAAAAAAATGATATAATTGACCAAAGGAGATGGTCAATTATGAAAAAATATTTTGAAGAATTAAGCGACAGCAGACAGCAAGGGAAAATAAAGTATAATTT
>JAXJUM010000024.1:0-12230 GCA_036309045.1 Acutalibacteraceae bacterium | reverse complement strand
TTTGGAGAGATGGCAGAGTGGTCGATCGCGGCGGTCTTGAAAACCGTTGTACTGAGAGGTACCGGGGGTTCGAATCCCTCTCTCTCCGCAATAAACGCTGAAAATCAGCAAATTATAAAACAAACACCCAATTTTACACCCAAGAATGTAAAGTTGGGTGTTTTTATTTTATTTAAGACGAATCATATTCGCTCGGAAAATAATTTGATAAAAAACAGAACAAACGAAAAAAACAACCAATTCATTTTCCGTAAGATTTCGTATCTTTGCAGTAAATAATAAATCAGGGTCTGTCATGATAATATATAATGTTTAAAAATCGTAGTATGAAAAAAAGTAGAAGAAAACGCCTTGTAATTTTGTGTATAGCTTTAGTTTGTATCATAGTTTTAGTTTTTTTATTGTTCTCTAAATCAACTTCTAATAATAGTACAAATCCACCTTTGACAGATGTTTTGACTGATAGCATTTCTCGGATAGTATCAGCTTGTCCTGGTGAAATTGGAGTGGCAATTATTATTAATAACACAGATACAGTTAAAGTTAATGATAAGAGTGTATATCCTATGATGAGTGTATTTAAGGTTCATCAGGCATTAGCTCTTTGCAATGATTTTGATAACAAAGGGATTTCACTTGATACCTTAGTAAAGATAGATAGGAATAGACTTGATTCAAAGACTTGGAGTCCTATGATGAAAGATTATTCCGAGTTGGTTATATCATTAACCGTGAGAGATTTACTTCGTTATACTATTGCTCAAAGTGATAATAATGCAAGCAATCTGATGTTTAAAGATATGGTCAATGTTGCTCAAACTGACAGTTTTATAGCCACACTTATTCCTCGTTCAAGTTTTCAGATAGCTTATACAGAAGAGGAAATGTCGGCTGACCACGATAGGGCTTACTTTAATTATACATCTCCTCTTGGTGCCGCAATGTTGATGAACCGTTTGTTTACCGAAAGTATTGTCAGTGGTGAGAAGCAAAGTTTCATTAAGAATACATTAAAAGAATGTGTGACAGGTACAGATAGAATAGTCGCTCCGCTTCTTGATAAAGAAAGGGTTTCTATTGCACATAAGACGGGTTCTGGTTATGTCAATGAAAATGGTATTCTTGCAGCTCACAATGATGTTGCCTATATATGCCTGCCTAATAATGTCTGCTATACTTTAGCGATATTTGTTAAGGATTTCAAGGGTAATGAATCACAAGCATCACAATATGTTGCGCATATATCAGAGGTCGTATATTCTTTATTAATACAAAATTCGGCAATTCCTTAAGTTGCGTTTACTTTGAAGCTTCAATGGTAAACATTATATAATTTATACAATATAAAAGCACTTCGTAACTATCAGAGTGCTTTTATATTGTCTTTTTTTTCTATTATAACTTGAATCCTCTACTTTTTCTTGGTTCTTCCGTTGGTTGTCGCAAACCTTGCCGAAGTTTCTCCCATTGCTCTTTGAACCATTCGCTTATCGGTTGCCTGTTTATGGTCAGTACAAGTTTGCTATCATCGGTCGGATTCTTCTCCACCTTGAAGATGTTGTTTTTGATTTCAAACTTTCTTCTATGTTCCTCGGAATAAATCTTGCCATTACATTGGATAGCTTCTTTCCTTGTCAAAAGACAATCTATCATATCTTTGGTAAATCCAATGACAGCGCAGAGTTTTTCCATTCTCAACATTTCTCTAAGCATCGGAAACCACTTGAATGCCTTTTCAAGCAGAGTGTTCAATCGTGATATTTCCCTGTCTTTGGCTTCAAGTTCTTGGTTGTGTATGCTCTGAAGATTGCGTATCTGTTTGCCATGTCGCTCTTGCATTTCCTGCATTTGGATTTTGAGGGTGTCAATACCTTTGTCTCGTTTGGCAATCTCTTGGTGCAAATCTTCATTAGTTCGCTCCAGCTCTTTCATCTTTCCACTTCCGAAAAGAGAACCAACTCCGCTTGCTATGGCGGTGGCTGCATTGGTGGCTGTTTTCTTTAGCTTGTCAGTGCGTATTTCTGATTTCACCTGTTTCAGTTCCTGTTCAGCAAGACCTATCTGTTCTTCTTTGTGCCGTTTTGCAGCATCCATGCGTTGCAGTTCGGCTCTCTGCTTTTCAATGATGAAATCATTTCGTTCCAAATGTTCCTTTCCGGTCTCGGATTTAGATTGCCCACGTTGCATGGAGAGGATGTCAGATGCCAAAGTCTGCATTTCCATCATATCGTCATCATTGAGCTTTTGGCTCTTGCCCGTGTCGTGGTTCATCCAGTCGAATACGATATGGGCATGATAATTCGGCTTAAACCACTTTTCACCGACTTGGAAACTCTCCCTATCCCCGGTTTTGGGTTGTCCACTAAGCCAGTGTCCCTCGTCCTTATGCAGGAAGATTTGGAGCGGTGTAATACCCCAGCGTCTCTGGCACTCCTCACCAAACTTTCGTACATCTGCCAGTGTTGTATCTGGTCTGATGAGCAATACTCCCTCACGGATTGGAGAACATCCAGCCACTTTTATAATCTTTCCATTCTTTCCCTTGCGCTCACGCTCCTTTTCCTGCATCGCTCGTCCGGTCTTTTCCTTGACCATCCGTTTGATGCTGTCATAGTGCGCCTGCAGGTCAGGACTGCCGAAGCCCGGGTTTATCCACTGCTCGTTATTGGAAGTCAGTTCGGGTACAATGTAGATTCTGGACTCGCCGATATTGCGCATGTACTCGGCAGTTCTCCGGTTATGAGCCCCGCTTGATGTCACTCTGCAGGGTTTGATATGTATGCTTGATTTTGTTGCCATATTCTTAAAATTTGATTTGGATTGTTGATGAAATCTTCTGTTGTCCGCTCATAACCGCACAGGGTTCTTAGGGGTGCAACCCATAAGCGGAGATTGCAAAGAGAGGGGCACTCTTTGCTCGGGGTTCTTAGGGGAGAAACGCCCTGAGTGGGTCATTAGGGCAAAGCCCTAATCCCCTCGGGAGAGCCCACAACTACGAAAGCGAAGCGTGTAGTTATAGTGGGCTATAACCGAAAGCCGTTTTTCTTTTTCGGTGGTTGGCTGCGCACCCCTTTTGCAGATTGAACTTGCCTGTTTCTTTCAGTCTGTTTCTGTAAGTATTCGTTCAAGTCCTTGCATCCGCTGTATGTCTGCGAAGCGTCACGGATGTATAAGTCCCTGCCGTATTCCTTATAGATTTGCTGCATGGCTTCCATTCCTGCACGGTCATTGTCAAAGAAACAGTGGATGCGCTCATAGCTTCCCAACGGATAGATTGCTTTGGAAACATTGGCTACTGAGTTCAACACCATATAATCTTGCCTGTCCAGTTCGGGATATTTCGGGCAATTCTCCAATCTCAAAGTAAGAAATGAAAGATAGTCCATAAATCCCTCAAACACATAACATGTTTCCCTCGCTGTTCCCGGCTGTTTGATATGAGAAATCTCTTTCGGTGCGATGCATCCCTTGAAATACTGGTTGCGGATTTCATACCCACCCGACACATTGGGAAAGGCGATGGCGAAATACCGTTTGCCATTATGGGTGAAGTGCGCTTCACTGCATTCTCTTTTCGCCATTGCAATGTTTATTCCCCTTTCCTGCAAATAAGCAAGCAGGGCAGGAGAAGAAAGCGGTACAATCTCCAGTTGTTGAAAACTTGGCTCGGAAGATGATTGCTTGCCAAAAGAAAAAGACACGGGGCGAATACGGGGTGTCTGTTCTTCGATTTTTTGCAAGAGGTAAGGCACATGGTCGGAACAATAAAGTTCCTGTGCCAGTGCGATGATATTCCCACCTTTGCCGAGTGCAAAATCATACCATTGGTTACGTTCTGTATTTACCTTGAACGATGCTTCCGTTTCTTCCCTTAGTGGTGACTTATACCACAGGTTTATGCCCTGTTGTTTGACGGGTGAAAATCCTAAACTGTGCAGATAATCCGCTATTTTGATTTGTTTCGCTGTCTGTATATCCATAAGACGATAGGTTTAATGATAGTTGAATTGGTTTATTTTCTCTTTTCGCCCGTACCTCTTTATGAAGTACGGTCTGTATAATCACTTCACTTTATTTTCGTATATATAGAGTACGGTAATAAAGTGAAGCGGTTTTGCCACATTTCGCAACCACTTCGCTTTATCCCTAATATATAGACCCCCGGAATAAAGTGAAGCGATTGCAAGGTGTGGGCTAATAGTGGAAGTCGGGCATGAACGTGTACTTTCTGCCGTTCTCCTGCACTATCATTCGTTTGTTCCGAAGCATGGTGATGAGCGATACCGCCTTTTTGTGGTTCAACTTTACCCCCACAGACACATAAGTCTTAATTAAGGTGTCCTCCAGTTCCTTGTAGCCATATTCCTCTTTCAGCCCGAAAACTGCTTCCAATGCGATGCGGTGCTGCTGTTCGGTGATATGCCTGTAAGGGTCGAACTTTTCCTCTTCCGGTCTTCCCGGTTTCTTGGTTTCGGGCTTGTAACCCTCCAACAGTTCAGGTATGGCATTGTCATTGATGCGAAATGAAAAAGGCTCGAAGTCCATTGCCCGTATGTGCATGGCTGAAACATTGCTTATATCTCCATTGCTCTTGTCCTTTTCCACAAGAAGGACAGTTTCAGCCTTGTTGTTCAGTTCCGTACCGATATGCCCCCTTGCGTTCTCATCGCCCTTGTTTTGGTGGAGTATCGTGTGGATATGTATCTGCCTGTCGTCCGTCCACTGCATCAGCTTTGATATGATGCGTGTCGATTCACCGGGGCTGTTGATGTCATATACCATGTCACGGATGCCGTCTATGATTACAAGCCCTATGTCAGGCGTATTGTAAATAGCCTGCTCTACAATCCTGATACGCTGTTCGGGCGTGTATTTCCTCAAAGCAAGAAATTCCAGATGCTCATTGTCCCTGTCATCTGGAAGCCCAGCCATCCGTAAAATACGTTTCATGACTTTCAGACAATGATAAGGACTTTGTTCCGTGTCCACATACAGGATTTTCCGTTTCTCTTCGGGTAGTTCCGCCACATATCTTAGCACTGTACCATTCTTCAATGCTGCCGCCACGATAGCCGACACATTGAAAGTCTTTTTGCTTTTGGCTTTGCCGATTGATGCACTGAAATTACCCAGTGTACCAATGACCGAACCTTGCACTTTTAGAATCTCAGGTGCTTTCTCATAGATTTTCGACAGGCTCAGGCGTGAGGCTTGCCAAAGGATTACGGCTTCTTCCGCCGATATTTCTTTTATATCTTTCATATAATCCATAAGTACACCTCCCGTTATTTTCGTCCTCCGGTTTTCTTTCCAGCCAGTTCAAGGGCAAGTTCCGCATCCACGATAATCTTGCGCCCTATTTGCGTAATGGCTTTGTCTATCTTTCCGCTTTTCTTTATACGGTTGGCGGTAGGCAGACTGCACCCGAACAATTTGGCAATGCCAAGTATTCCGTACACATACTTTCTTTCTGTGTCCGTAACGGGCTGTGGCTGCGCTTCCGTTTGGTTGGAAGCGTACTTGCTTAGAAATATGAACTCTTCGCCTGTCATCTGCCAGACGGGTTTTAATAATAACTCTTGAAGATTTGTCATCGTCCAATCTATTTAGTCGTTAAACAATCAGCCCTGCGCACTGGCTGTTATTTCTGTTCTCGAACGATGCAAAATTAGGTATGGCTGTAAGTGGTAAGGATGTGGATAATACAAATGGGATACTGCGCTATCTCATTAAATATCAGACAATAAAAATACCACTCAAAAATTAATTTGAGTGGTAAAAGTGGTAATTTCGTAGAATGTCAGGTTATATCACGAATTATCCGAATATGCTTTCCATTTCCTTTGCGAATTTCTGGTTGCTGTCACTCGGAAAATCGGAAACAGGTTCTTTGTATTTCGACCTGTAATAGCTCTCGTCAATATCCAACAATTTTAATATTTGGCTTCTCCATTCATCCCTGTATTGCTTGGATAGTTTCTCGCTCATCAGGAATATCAGGTAACACACCCGTATCTTTTCCCTTGCCTTGATTTTTAGTTTATTCTTGCAGGGGTACAGGTTTATATTGGCATAGAAATCCGCTATGGTAATGGCTTCGAACTGTTCCCCGACACAGGTTTCATGAATGGGCGAAAGCTGCTTCATGTCAAAATATTCATGTTGTCCCTCCGGGCTATTCTGTACTTCTTCTTGTTCGTTTTGCTTGACTGGTTCATCCTGCTGTTTTTCTTCCCTATCATTAGGAAGGTACTTTTTTAGGACTTCCATAAAAAGAAGACTTAGGCGGTAAACATTGCCGGAAAGGTTTTCTATATATTGAAAAGCCTCTTTCCTGTCTTGCTTTTGCAGTTCATAAAGTTTATCCAATTCTTTCTTTTCCTTGTCGTATTCAGCCTTGCAGCGTTCATATTCCTTTTCTGCCTGTATTTCTTCTTCGTCCGTATGCTCCCGAAAACCAATGAAATCATATCTGTGGTATGCGTCATTCAAAGGCTCGTGCAACTTGGTGGTAATCTCCAACTGGTCTTTAATTGCAGAATTATGCCTGTCTGCGTAGTGAAAACACACACGCTTTATGACGTCATCATTCAGCGGTTTTGTTTCATAAGCCCGTATATTTTTTTCTATTTCGATTTTCAGACTATTGAGAATCAATGTGTATTGTTCTTTCTGCTTGTCAAGTACCAGTTCAAGGATAGCGGCTTCAAAAGCCTTTGTATCATTGTGCTGCCTGTAAAAGTCGGTGATGAATTTCTGCTTGTCAAAAGAAAAAGCATAATTGGTTACCCAATCATTATATATTCTATTGAGTTCTCCATATTGGGGAATCAGTTTGTTTATTTCTCCTGCCATAGACTTCAATTTTGGGGATTATTGTCCTTGTCAAGGAAAGATGCCAGTTCTTCTTCCACCTCTTCCACACTTGGCAAAGCTGATTTCAAGTTTTCGGGTATAGCCTTGCTCAGTTGATAATCGCTGATGCCTATCGGTTGGTCGTAGCCTGTCAATGCGTATTGTGCTACCACCTCATCTTTTCCTTTGCACAGCAACAGCCCGATAGTCTTGTTGTCATTTTTTCCCCTCAGTTTGTCATCCACCACATTGATGTAGAAATTCAGTTGCCCTGCATACTCCGGTTTGAATGGAGTAGCTTTCAGTTCTACAACAATGTATGCGTGTAGCGGAATAGAATATAGAATCAAGTCGGCAAAGAAATCACTGTTACCTATTTGAAAATGCTTCTGCCGGGCGACAAAGGCAAAACCATTGCCCATTTCCAACAAATAACGGGTAACGTGCTTTACCAGCTGCTCTTCTATGTCCCTTTCGTCTGCCTTTTCTTTCGCTCCAGCCAAATCGAAGATGTACGGGTCTTTCAATAGGTAATTGGCAAGGTCGCTTTGTGGTGCTGGAAGTGTGGCTGTGAAATTGTTTACCTTGTTGTTGTTGATTTGTCTGTTATATAGGTTGTTTTCAATTTGCATTTTCAGCACATTGCTACTCCAGCCCATTTCTACAGCCTGTTTCATATACCAATATCCTATGCCTAACGGTAACGAACCGTTAAGTATGACCATTTGGCTTGCCCAGTTTATTTTGGCAACAGGGGATTTCAGGAAAACTTTTTCTATTTCCCTAATCTCCATCCTGTAAATGGCAGAAACTGTTTTCTCCACATCCTGAATTTGCGCAGGAACTTCCTGCGTAATTTCTAAAGATTGACAATCAGCGGATTGTATTTGCGCAGTAAGTTCCTGCGTAAATTGTCCGTTGTTCAGTTTCAATACTTCATCTGTAACATTCTGTATGCTTGGAACAGACAGCCTTGTGTCTGTATCAATGAAACTTCGTAGCACGTTCAACGGATATGACCGTGCAAATTGGCACATATAAGTAAGGTTACGCTCCGAATAACCTTTCTTTTCGGGGTAATTGAACCGGATAGCCTTTGCCAGTTGCTTGATGATTTTGCTTCCCCAGCCTTGCAAGTTCTGATGATACAGGATATAGTTGCCCATTTTCCAGTAATGGAACAGCATTTGCGCATTGGCTGCGGCAATCAGCCGGACTTGCGCCTGTTCTATTTCCGAACCGACGGCATGAACAAATGCGTCAAAGTCCGTTCTTCCTATATGATATTCTCTGTTATTTTCCATTCTAATGTTTATTGTTGTCGCAAATATAATTCAAATAGCTGATAATCTATGAAACTGATTGATACTTTTATAGTTGGTTAAACTTGTTCATGGCATTTGCCTTAATATCATCCGCTATGTCAATATAGGGTTTCATGGCTTTATAGTCACTGTGCCCCGTCCATTTCATCACGACTTGTGCCGGAATACCGAGAGCCAGCGCATTACAGATGAATGTTCTTCTTCCTGCATGAGTGGTTAACAGTGCGTATTTGGGTGTGACTTCATCTATACGTTCATTCCCTTTATAATAAGTTTCCCGTACAGGTTCGTTGATTTCAGCCAGTTCCCCCAGTTCTTTCAGATAATCATTCATCTTCTGATTGCTGATAACAGGCAGTGCCATGTGGTTTTCAAAATGGACTTCCTTGTATTTTTCGAGTATGGTTTTACTGTGGTCGTTCAGTTCAATTATCAGGCTGTCTGCCGTTTTGACTGTGGTAACTTCGATGTGGTCGGGTTTCACATCGCTTCTTTTCAGATTACGAACATCTGAATATCGCAGGCTTGTGAAGCAACAGAACAGAAAAACATCCCTGACACGTTCCAGATATTGTTTGTCTTTCGGTATCCGATAATCTTTCAGCCTGTTCAATTCGTCCCAAGTCAGGAATATCACCTTTTTAGAGGTGGTTTTCAATTTGGGCTTGAAAGTGTCGTATGCAATATTCTGATGATGCCCTTTCTTGAAGCTCCAGCGCAGAAACCATTTGAGGAATCCCATCTGTTTGCCGATGGTGCTGTTCCTCATATCCTTTTTGTCACGCAGGAAATTTACATACTCGTTCAAGCCGAACTCGTTGAAGTATTCAAAGGTTACATCTTCCTTGAACTCTTTGAGGTGGTTTTTCACTGCTGAGAATTTCTCGTAGGTGGATGCCGTCCAGTTATTCTGATTGCCACACTCCTTTACAAACTCATCGAATACTTCCCAAAAACTTATTTGTGTTTCTTCCTGCTGCTCTTCGCTGGTGTCTTTCATCCGCAGGTTGAACGCATCCTTTAGCTGTTGGGTGGTCGGTATGGTTTCCTGTACCTCAAACTCCTTGAACACGTTTTGAATCTCGGCATAATATTTCAGCAAGTCCGCATTGATTTCGGATGCGCTTTGTTTTAGTTTGTTGGTGCATCCGTTCTTTACCCGTTGTTTGTCGGCATCCCATTTGGCTACGTCAATCCGGTAGCCTGTTGTAAACTCGATGCGTTGGCTTGCGTATATGACACGCATACGGATGGGTACGTTCTCTACGATTGGCACACCGTTCTTTTTCCGGCTTTCCAATGCAAAAATGATGTTACGTTTGATATTCATAATTGGGTGCGTTTGAAATTCTACACCCAAATATACACCCAATATTTGGAATAGCAAAAGATATTCAGAAAGATTTAGATTTACTCTGCGCTTTAGATAGTATATGATTATCAGTGATTTGCAATTTTATGATATTTCTTGAAAGCATAGGTTCGAGAGCCTCTCTCTCCGCTGGGAGCAAATTTAATGACTTTTAGGGTAGTCAATCAAAGTTCAACCCAAACAGGTCATTTAGTTGTCCAAAAACAGAAAAGCGTTGTAAGTCGTTGATTTGCAACGCTTTTATATTTGTCTTAATAGCATCTTCTTTATATCCTTATAATGGGCTGACCATCATCTGACTACCCGAAATGGGGTCAAATGGTCATCTGTTAGTCAGTCTTGTGTTACACTGAGTGTTACACTTTTTGTGCTACAGAAAAATGTAACACAAGACTACAAAATGATTACGATATTGACTTCGTTAAATCTTTGAGCGTAAGATATTTATGTTTAACTTTGCAGCTTGTTTCAAGCTAACGAAAGTGGGCTGATTCTGAGTGTTTCCTGTAACACAAAGCATCCATAAAGGCACGAAAAACTGCATTAAAAGATTTATGTATGAAGGCAAAATTGAAAATCTCGTTCTATCTGAGAGCGAACTACTTTAACAAGTTGGGCGAATCGCCCATCAACATCAGGGTGTTCTTGAATGGTGAGAAAAGATATTTCGGTTCTACAGGATTCTTCATTAATAAGGATATGTGGGACAATGACACCGACCGTGTTATTGGGCGAACTCCCGGAGCACGTGCCATAAATATGGCTCTTAATGAGATTGAGCTTAAAATTCTCGACATAGCTAGGTCACATGAAGGTGATAGCAGCTTTAATGTTGAAAAGCTATATAGTATCTATGCTGGAAAGGTTAAGACAATCTCCAACTTCATTGAATTCTATGAGAACTTTATAATGGGCGTAGAACAACAGATTGGTCATGGAAAGTCTGCTGCTACTGTACAGAAATATAAAACTACGAGGAAACACTTCCTTAATTTCCTAAAGAGCAAGTATGGTTGGACTACCGTTTCAGCATTTGACATGACTGCTGCTTTAATTTCTGACTTTGATATATACCTTCGTACTATTGGAGGTATGCAAGGGAACACTGCTACCAAGACCCTGAAGTCGTTGAAGACAGTCACGATTCAAGCTCAGAAGGTCGGTTTCCTTGATCACGACCCTTTTATTAACTTGCGATTTCATCTTAAACCTGTTGATCGAGGATTCCTTACTGAAGAAGAGATTGAGGTCTTGATGTCAAAACACTTCGATGTAAAGCGTCTGGAACATGTTCGTGATATCTTTGTGTTCTCATGCTTCACAGGTCTTGCGTATATAGATGTATCTAACCTTACAGACCAGAACATTGTAACCATCGGTGGAACGGATTGGATTATGACCAAAAGACAAAAAAC
The DNA here is from genome assembly GCA_036309045.1 of Acutalibacteraceae bacterium. Classification (GTDB taxonomy): domain Bacteria; phylum Bacillota; class Clostridia; order Oscillospirales; family Acutalibacteraceae; genus CAG-964. The sequence goes on along the minus strand of JAXJUM010000024.1, from coordinate 1,263 downwards.
GAGCATTACGGAGAATGTGCCAATACTCGATGTGGCACGGGAAATTATTAACAAGTACCATTCGTCATCAGACAGAAATGGCCGTCTGCTGCCGATACTCTCAAATCAGAAAATGAATGCGTATCTGAAAGAGATTGCTGATTTGTGTGGCATTAAGAAACGACTCTCCTATCACATGGCCCGACATACTTATGCAACATTACTCCTTTCTAAAGGTGTACCAATGGAAACTGTTTCAAAACTATTGGGTCACACAAATATTAAAACCACACAAATATATGCTCGAATCACCAATAAGAAAATTGAGCAGGATGTTATGCGTGTTGCAGATCAACTGAATGCGTTTAGCAATTTTGGTAGGGTATAGCTGTTCTACAATCAGGTCCCCTGCATTTTACTTGATAGTCCCATCAAACATAATAAAGATGTCTGGTGGGATTTTTCTGTCCAAAAGATAAAAGACAAATTTCTGTCCATATATTTGTTTGGTTTGCTCTGTTTATATAGTACAGAATACTGGAGCAAACAAGCGAAATGTATTTTGTCCGAAACGTTTTGTGTATATAATCACAATGGACTAACCTAAACCAAACCATCGAACAACGTTTTTTCTTTTTGCCAGTAATAGTTGTACTGTTGTAGCAGCTGGAATCCCTCTCAACAGCGTTTGGAATTGCATGACAATTAGGTTGCAAAGGTATTTTTTATGGCAGTACTCTGTGAAAGGTCAAGCCGTCGGTTTGCAGCAAAATCTCCACCTTGCAGGTCGTATTTGACTGTCAAAACCTTGCATGAGAGCCATAAGACCTTTTGGGGCAACATAATTGTTTCACTTCATTCCAAACGTAGTTGCTCTACGAAAGGGAAGTAAAAAAAAATCGATTATGTATTACACTGATTTGTGCGAAAACGCATCGGAGATTACTGGTTGCTTCTGTACGCTTGTCCTTGCTTACAAGGGACATCGTGAGGGCAGAGTTGTTCAAGACTATGGCACCAGTCTCATTGTCGAGCTGACGAACGGCAAGGAGATTGAAGTGTTCCGTGACGAGATTATCCTGGAGGATTGAGTCCGGGATGACAACTGCAATAGATGCCTGCTACCCGTAATGGGCTGTGGGCATCTTTTTCTTTTAACCGAAAAAGATGCGGTGCCTGTTGTATGGATGACTGCACTACGTTTGCAAGAACGACCGTTATCCATCGACATCATTCGTTATCAGTCGATGTCGTTTGTCATCATTCGCTTTCCATCGTATGAGG
>JAXJUM010000023.1:0-16049 GCA_036309045.1 Acutalibacteraceae bacterium | reverse complement strand
TGAAAAAATCCTGTAAAATGAAAAGCGATGAAACTACCATTTCAGGAGGTCAAAATATGCCTTACATTGATTTTACAGAAAAACTGCTAGGATTGCAAGACTTAATTATTACAAATATAAAAGAGGTCTTGCTTATAATTATTTTTTACTCTTTCTAAAAAATATAGTAGCTAAAAAACGAAAGAAACTAATAATTACAGCACTGACAATCATATCAACAAGCCATACATTAATGGATAATAATTCACTTATGAAATCTGATAAATATAATCCCAAGAAAATAACTGTAAAGTCAATTATAAAATTCCAAAAACTTATCTTTTCAGTTAATTTTTTCTTAAATTCACTTTTAAAAGTTTACGATTCAAGTCTTTTATTTCCTTTTCTACATTATGCATTTAATTATTCGCCTCCATAAATTCAAGTTTATAGATCTTTATTATAACACATTATAACATCCAAATATAATAGTAAAGGTAAAAAAGCCCTAAAAGGCTTTTTTACCTTGTACCAATATACACTATTAAATTAACATAAAAGTTATATTTTAAAAACTTAATTTTATGTTTTCTTATTCTTTTGGCTTCATTGTAGGGAAAATGATTACATCTCTGATTGAAGCACTATCAGTAAGTAGCATAACAAGTCTATCAATACCCATACCCATACCACCTGTTGGTGCCATACCATATTCAAGAGAAGTCAAAAAATCTTCATCTATCATATTAGCCTCTTCGTCACCTGCTTCTCTCAATTTTAGTTGATGCTCAAATCTACCACGCTGATCAATAGGGTCATTAAGCTCTGAATATGCATTTGCAAGTTCTCTGCGTGTAATAAACAATTCAAATCTTTCGACCAATTCAGGACTGCCTGGCTTACGCTTTGTAAGAGGTGAAACCTCAACAGGATAGTCTGTTATGAATGTAGGCTGTTGCAACTGCTCTTCAACGTATTCTTCAAATGCAGTGTTAAGAATATTACCCCAAGTATCTGTTGGCTTAATCTCTAGTTTAAGTTCCTTAGCAACTTCTTTTGCTTTTTCTGTATCACCTTTGAATTCACCAAAATCAACACCTGCATACTGCTTTACAGCATCAATCATTGTCATTCTCTTAAATGGCAGTGATAAGTCAACAGCCTCACCCTGATACTCAATTTGGTCTGTACCGTTTACCGCAAGGCAAGCCTTGTTAATGAGTTTCTCTGTCAGATCCATCATTCCGTTGTAATCAGTATAAGCCTCATAAAGCTCTATGGTAGTAAATTCAGGGTTATGCTTAACATCCATACCCTCATTTCTGAACAATCTGCCTATTTCATATACCTTTTCCATACCACCTACAATCAATCTTTTCAGATAAAGCTCAGGTGCAATTCTAAGGTACAAATCCATATCCAATGTATTGTGATGTGTAATAAAAGGTCTTGCAGCCGCACCACCTGCGATTGTATTCAGTACAGGTGTTTCAACCTCTATATAACCAATATCATCAAGTTCCTTACGGATTGTCTTGATAATTGTGCTTCTTGCTATAAATGTATCTTTAACTTCGGGGTTAACCATAAGGTCAACATAACGCTGACGATATCTCAAATCTGTATCTTTCAAGCCATGATGTTTTTCAGGCAAAGGTAGAAGAGATTTTGAAAGAAGTCTAATTTCTTTTGCGTGTACAGATACCTCTCCACGTCTTGTTTTGAAAACAAATCCCTTAATCTCTACAATATCACCAATATCCCACTTAGGCATATGAACCTTATAGATTTCTTCGCCAACATCATTAATTCTTACATAAACCTGCATACGTCCACTTCTGTCGTGAACATCAATGAAAGAAGCCTTGCCCATATCTCTCCAGCTCATAATACGTCCGGCAATACAAACATCTTTGCTTTCCATTTCTTCAAAGTTCTCTACAATGTCTTTTGCTAAAGTATCTCTGTCACTGGTTGTTATCTCATATGGGTCGTTTCCACTTTCCTGCAAAGCCTTCAGCTTATCACGGCGAATCTGTAAAAGTTCGCTTAAATCTTGCTGACTTTCGACTTCCGGTGTATTTTGCTGGCTCATATTATGCCTCCTCTTCTTTCTTTAAAATTTCAATAATCTGGTACTGCATAACACCTGCAGGGGTTTCTACACTTACAATCTCGCCGGGAGCTTTATCCATAAGTGCCATACCAACAGGTGATTCATCTGAAAGCATTCCGTTAAGAGGGTCTGCTTCGTTTGAGCCAACAATTTTATATTTAATCTGTTTATCTCTTGCCAGATTCTTTACTATTATAGTAGCACCAGGACGAACCTTTCCTGTATCAACATCTTCAATTACCACTGCATTTTTCAGCATTGCCTCTATTTCAGCAATTCTTGCTTCTACAACAGCCTGGTCATTTTTTGCTTCATCATACTCAGCGTTTTCTGAAAGGTCACCATAAGAACGGGCAATCTCTATTTTTTCTGCAATTTCGTCACGTTTAGTAGTTTTCAAAAAATCAAGTTCATTTTCAAGATTTTTCAGACCTTCTTTTGTAAGTCTAACTTCCTTTTGCATCAGTATCATCCTTTTCCGTATTAGTTGCAAATTAAAACACAAGAACTATCATAAATTGATGTATATTCTGCAATTTTTCGATACTCTTGAATATATTTACATATACAAATTTGATTGTAACATCCATTTAAACTGATGTCAAGTGATTTTAATTTGCTGTTCAACAAAACCGCAAATCTCATCAATAGTTGAATTCAGACCCTCAGATATACATAAAATAGGCAGAACAGAACCAAGTCTGTGTTGTCTGCCTTTATCATAAAGTGCCTGTGTAAAATATTCATCACTCAGTGAATGTGGTTTTATTTCTTTGTAGCTTTCATTCAAAGCTACAATATATCTGCTGTAAACTCTTCCTCTTTGACACACAGCCGGCTTCTCCGCTGTAAAAATCACAGTCTTATCTTTAACAGGTAACTCTTCTTTTATTTTGTCTGGAGCAATAACTATATCACAGCCACTTAATGCAGATATATCTTTTTTCAACAAGAGAATTGCTCCTGTATTGCTTATTACTTGTCGATATACTTTATAATAATCACTTGTGGCATTAGTAACTATAATAAGTTTTCCTGTATATTTCAAAAGACTTTCTACCAGCGATGTTTTTTTTCCATCGGGGTCATAAAGTCCTATTTCAAGTTCTTCAGTAGGTTGCTTACACTTTTTAAGCACTTCCAATACAGTATTTTCTGCAATTCTTTCTTTTAAAAGATTAGTGGTATATCTTTTGAGTCCACTCCCTTGGGGGAACGAAATATCTTTATTACACAAAATATTTTTACTTTCATTACCTGCCAATTCACGTATTTTATCCCACTTTATATTTTTACCATATTTATAATAAATAATATGAACCAGCTGTATTCCGTTGTATTCTACAACCTCCAGATTTGTTTTATCTGGTCTAAAAAAAACATGCCTTTTTCTGTCTTTGGCATAGTCCTTTATTGTCAACGCTGTAAGCATTATGTATAACCTCCCCTTATATGCAACTGTTCAGTTATACATATATATGCCTGTCAATAAAATTTATTACCTATATTCATATCGTAATATATAAAGATTTGTATTAATAGGTATGATCACAAACCTGCTTTATTTTTTCACGTAACTTCTGGAAATCTTCAAAAGCACCCGGTTTGTTATTTGGATTACGCAACAATGCCGCAGGATGTAAAGTTGCCATCATAATTACACCATTTTTTTCAAAAAATATACCGTGTTCTTTTGTTATTTTCATATCTTTTTTAATAAGACGTGTTGCCGCAACTCTACCAAGGCATACAATTATTTTTGGTCTTATAATTTTAACCTGATTTCTCAGCCAACCTATACATTCCTCTTGTTCGTCAGGCAACGGATCACGATTTTGAGGAGGACGACACTTTACCATATTAGCTATGTATATATTTTTATGTCTATCGAGGTCAATAGCATTAAGCATCTTATCCAAAAGCTGTCCGCCTCTGCCTACAAAAGGTTCGCCTTGTAAATCCTCATTTTCTCCGGGACCTTCTCCTATAAACATAACCTCAGCATTTTCATTTCCTACACCAAAAACAAGGTTAGTTCTTGTTTCCGCAAGACGGCATTTGTTGCAATTACTGCATACCGCTCTAAGCTCTTCCATCGTATTTTCCATATTAATGTACACTCCATAACTTAACAAAACACTAAATCACTCTAATTTTCATCTGTGTGATTTTTTGTCTTTGCTACCATTTCGTTAATAGCTTCCACTATATTCTGTGCATTTCTTAAAGCTCCGATATAGTCTATCTGATTTTTTTCACTTATAATATATTTGTTTATTCTCATATCAATTCTATCAAAATAAGGATGATTTAACTTAATTACAACATAAAACCAATATCCATATATAGGACATCTGTTTTTTCTGCGTTTAAGTTTTTTTGCTGCTCTTTTACTGGCAGTATCTTCATCAAATCTGTTCAAGCACTCTTTTTTACATATAAATTCCACGTCAGTTATCTGTGATAATCTAAAAATATCGGGATTATTATTATTAAAACGTTTCTCGGTTTTCAACAACCAACAACCGCTTATTTCATCAATTCGTAGAATTTCATATTCACCTAACGAAATAGTGGGAGAAAAGTTTTTAAGTCTGTCACTGCCTGCATTTTCTTTTCTGTAATTCAGATGGTCAATTATTTCACTGGCAGAAAATTTATAAAAATCATCCAGATGTTCACTACATCTTTTTGCACAACTGTTGCATAGAAAACCATCTTTAAGTCTGATTCTTGTCCAGATGCTTGCCTTTTCTCCACATACAGCACAGCGTTCTTTCATTACCTCACCTCTTCCAATTTCAAACAATATATAAATTTAACCTTTATATAAACTTCTCAAAAGTTTAATTTCTCTTGCATAACCTTCAAGGTCATTTGGTGTTTCTAACTCAAACGGAAGTCCCTTTAACTGCGGATGATTTATTATACGGCTTATTGCTTCAATTCCCAGATTTCCGTTACCAATAGTTTCGTGTCTATCCTTGTGGCTTGCCATAGGATTTTTACTGTCATTCAGATGAATAGCGTACAGCTTATCCAAACCTATGATATTATTAAATTCATCTAACACAGAATCAAGAGAATCAACTATATTATAGCCACCATCCCATATATGACAGGTGTCAAGACAAACACCCATTTTTTCACTTAATTCTACCCTGTCCAATATATCTTTCAATTCTTGAAAAGTTCGTCCGATTTCACTACCCTTACCTGCCATAGTTTCAAGCAGAACCGTTGTAGTCTGCTGAGGTGTAAGAATACTGTTAAGCATTTGAACTATATACTCAGTACCGACTTCAACACCTTGCTTAACGTGACTTCCGGGGTGAAAATTATAGTAGTTGTTTGGTACATACTCCATACGTCTTATATCATCAGCCATAGTTTCACGTGCCAGTTCTCTTATTTTAGGGTCAGCTGAGCAGGCATTAAGAGTATATGGTGCGTGTGCAACTATCGGTGCAAAATTTTTATCTTTTATATATTCCAGAAAATTTTCAGTATCCTTCACATCAAGCTCTTTAGCCTTAAAACCACGGGGATTACGTGTAAAAAATTGAAATGTATTTGCATCTATGGACACAGCCTCTTTTGCCATATGCAAAAATCCCTTTGAAGCTGACAGATGGCAACCAATATTAAGCATTGAAGTTACACCTTCCTTTTTACTTTCAAACTAAAAATCTCATTCAAATTTCAGCCTATTTTTATTCTCATTATATAGCTATCTTTTAAAATATTAAGTATAAGTATATCATAACACTAACAGCCAGACAATAATAAATTTTAAAAGAAAAAAATTAATGCTTTAATGGGTTGTTAAAATGAAACAATTTTGTTATTATATTATTTACATAATTACCAAATACAATCCAATATAATTATTTACAACTGAGTTTATGGTGGTGAAAATATAATGTTTGATATAAAACAAATTAAAAAGCAACAAAAATCACGTTTCTGTGCTATTACGGCTATGTTTTTATTATTAGTTATAACTGCATACCTTATTACAGACCAATATTTGATAATGACTTCACAATACACTATAAAAAGTAAAAAAATAAATACTAACTTTAGTATTGCAGTAATAACAGATTTGCACAGTATGAATTTTGGTGGTGATAATCAGGTTGTTATTGATATAATCAAAAAAGAAAATCCCGATATAATTGCAGTAGTAGGTGACATAGTTGACGAATATAGCAATAACATTACAAATGCTTTAAATATTATGACAAAACTACCACAAATTGCACCAACTTATTACGTTGTAGGTAACCACGATTATCAATGTGAACGTTACTTGGAATTCAGACGTAAAATAAGAAATAGTAATGTTACAATACTTGAAAACGAAATTAATTATATCGAAATAAATGAAAACCCAATAGCTATATTGGGGCTTACATCTTATAGTTCAGGAGAATATGAAGAAACAGAGTACACTGATTTGATGAAAGAATTCTGCGAAAACAGTTGTTACAAAATCTTGCTTTGCCATTATCCCGAATATACAAATTGGTTTTTTGATAGTGACAAATATTATGAATACAATTTTGACCTTATGCTTAGTGGGCATACCCATGGTGGACTTATAAGACTGCCAATAATTGGTGGACTATATGCACCAAATCAGGGATTTTTCCCTAAGTACAGCAAAGGTCTGTATTACATAGACGAAGGCAATAAAAACCCATATTATATGGTTATTTCAGGAGGGCTGGGACAAGACAGAAGATTTTTCAGAGTCAATAACTTCCCCGAAGTTGTATCTGTAACTGTTAATCCAGAATAACAAAACCCATATTACAGATTATTTTTAAGAGCATTTTCATAATAGTAATTATCGCCCTTGATATCTGTAATATGGGAATTTTTATTTTATAATAATATTATATATTATTTCTTTGATTGCCATTGAGCAAATTGTAATTTTGTTTTGGACGTTGACCGGGGAAATAAAAATATACAAACTTAATCGAGAAAATATCACACACAATAAAATTGTTTGTAGAATCGTCATAAAGTGTTACATAGCTCATTCCTACATAATATAAAAGTCCTTGTTTACGCATCATAGTTTCTGTGCCAATTAAAAATTCTATAACAACATATTCACCTATATTTTTTGAAAGTATAAGCTGTATGGAACCCTCCATTTCCGGAGTTGAAAAATCTATTAACGGAGGTGTATAAAAACCGTTTAAGGTTGCTGAACCATCTGATGCTCTCTCATATCCATTCATCTGTGATGACTTTACGTTATTATTGTTTTGCCATTGCGATTGTTGCATATTGCTGTTGTTATTATTGTAGTTGTTGTAATCCATATTAACCTCCAAAATTATGTATCAGCATATAAAGCTGTGGGATTATAAAAACAATGATTACCTATTTTTATGACGAATTCACCTACATTAGACGGAAAATTAGGACGGCAAGATGTGGTATAAGGGTTAAAATACCACAAAGCAAAACCGAGGTTTGTAAGCCTGTTTCCGGCAATAGCCCAGTTAGCTATATCATAATGAACCTGTGTCGGACGCATATTATAAATATTCTGCATATTATACGAACCTCTTATAGTTTCTCTTACACAATCAAATTGCCCCTCCTGATAGATGATTCCTCTGACAGTTTTCTGAGGTATTCTGCCGTATTCACCGTATGTTATATTTACACGGTTCATTACTACGCACGCCACAGCTCGCATACCTGTGTCGCCCTCACCCCCAGCCTCACACTCAATTATTCGTGCAAGAAGCTCTCTGTCAGAAAATGCCATACATCTCCCTCCTTGCTATCTTATACTAAACACAGTTTCAACTATTGAAAAAACTCTGCTGATAAAAATTCATTTGTTTAAACATTGCTTAGTATTTATTATTTAATCTCAATATTATTACAATACAAGTGAGTTATTAAAGATATATTCGTAAAAAAACACATATATGAGTATATTTTTTAAATTTATGCTATATCAATAATTTATTGTTTTTTACAACAAACTAAACTTTTAAATAATAAATCAACTTCAAACTAAAAAATATTTTTGTTTAACTTCTTTTTTATCGCTAAAACTGTTGCAATTTTAAAAAATTTTGTGTAAAATGGATATCATAGAAATAATAATCGATGCAAATAATCTGTTTTTAGTAAAAATTTCTGCATTGAAGTTACATATCTCATTAAATACTAATTGAACAAATAAAAGAAATGGTGAGGGATTTTATATGTCAAATAGATTGTTCCAAGGTGTAATTCATCAGATGAAAGATGCCATTGACAGAGCCATTGGTGTGGTTGATGACACTTCAGTTGTAATTGCTTGCAGTGAGCTTGGTAGAATTGGCGAAGTTATAGATTCTATTACAGCTGAAACTCTTAGTTCAACTACCCCGTTTGTAATTAACGGACAAACCTTTAAATCCTTTGGCAGTGGCAACAACAATGAGTATGCTGTATTTATTGAAGGCAATGACGATATAGCACAAAGATATTCTCAGTTACTTGCTGTATCACTAAGCAGTATAAAGCAGTACTATGATGAAAAATACGACAGAGCTAACTTTATTAAAAATGTTATTCTTGATAACATTCTTCCAGGTGATATTTATCTTAAAGCAAGAGAACTCCGTTTCAATTCTGAAGTTACCAGAGTTTGTATGCTTATTAAGATTACATCAAAAACAGATATATCTGCTTATGATGTTGTACAGAATTTCTTCCCTGATAAGTCAAAAGACTTTGTTATAAGCATAAATGAAACAGACATTGCACTGGTTAAGGGAATTCGCACAGGTATTGATTCTAAAGACCTTGAAAAACTTGCAAGTTCCATTGTGGATACTTTGTCAAGCGAATTCTACACACACTGTACTGTTGGTATAGGAACTGTTGTTACAGGAATAAAAGATCTTGCTCGCTCATTTAAAGAGGCTCAGGTTGCACTCGAAGTTGGTAAAGTATTTGATACAGAGCGTGCTATTATAAGCTATGATAATCTTGGTATTGCAAGACTTATTTATCAACTTCCCACTACTTTGTGTGAAATGTTCCTGAAAGAAGTGTTCAAAAAGAGTTCCATAGAATCTCTTGATCAGGAAACACTGTTTACTATCCAGAAATTCTTTGAAAACAGTCTGAACGTATCAGAAACTTCAAGAAAGCTTTTTGTACACAGAAACACACTGGTTTACAGACTTGAAAAAATCAAGAAATTGACTGGTCTGGATTTGAGAGAATTTGAAGATGCTATTGTATTTAAGGTTGCACTTATGGTTAAAAAGTATCTTTCTGCTAATCCAACTAAGTATTAATGTAATATAACAGTAAAAAAACAATCGCCGATGTAACTTGAATATTTGTTACTCGGCGATTTTTAGTAGGTAAAATATTTCTTCCAAAATTTACAACATAAGAATAATTAAACATTATAGCCTTTTTCCTCTAAATTTGGTATAATAATCTGTATTATGTTAAATTTACATCGACAAATCTTTATAATCCCCACGAGGACATTATCCTCGACCTATAAACTTTATTAAAAATTTAATCAAAATTTTTAATAAAGTTTAGTATTAGTATTACAGGAGGTTTGCAAGTGATCGAATTTATTAATGTATCAAAAACTTATGAAGACAACGATACTCACGCAATAAATGGAATTGATTTAAAAATAGATGATGGTGAATTTGTTTTTATTGTAGGTTCATCGGGAGCGGGAAAAAGTACTCTGCTTAAATTGATAATGAGAGAGCAAACGCCAACCACAGGTGACATTATTATTGACGGACAAACCATTAACAAGTTAAAAAGACGTGAAGTCCCTTATTTCAGAAGAAAAATGGGTATGGTTTATCAAGATTTCAGACTTATTGATAAAATGAATGTATTTGATAATGTTGCCTTTGCTATGCGTGTTATCGGAGAAAGCTCTTCCAACATAAATGACAGAGTAAAACATATCTTGAAGAACGTTGGACTTGAGCATAAGTTAAAAGAACGTCCAAGTCAGCTTTCAGGCGGTGAACAGCAACGAGTAAGTCTTGCAAGAGCATTAGTTAATAATCCAAAAATTGTTATAGCAGATGAACCTACTGCCAATGTGGATGCAAAAATGTCTAAGGAAATTATTAGATTACTGAAAAAAATAAGCGAAGACGGCACGACGGTAATTGTAGTAACTCACGATAAAGAACTGGTAAAGCAATTTGCAGACAGAGTAATAGAAATTGAAAAGGGAAAAATTGTTTCTGATACCGGGAGTAAAGAAACTGATACTCAAACCAATAACCAGACAGAAACAATAGAACCCGATATTGACACTACAATCAATTCTGCACTGCAAATTGATTATGATAATGATGGTATCCAAAATATGGACAAAATTTTTGATACTGAAAACTCTTCTGAACTTTATGAATTAGAAATTCAGACTGAAGATATAACATATGAAAATAACTGCTCTAAATATAACCTATACGAGAATAAAAATATTGATAACGAAACAGATTTTTCCAAGTATGACACGTTGATACAGGAAATCAAAGAGGAGCAGGTTGAAAAATCAACCACATAATAAAAATAGCCACAGAGAGGTTTTACTGATGAAAGGATTTGGATATTTATTTAATGAGGGTGTAAAGGGGGCCTGGAATAATCGTGGAATGTCAGCAGCTTCAATAGGAATATTGGTTTGTTGTTTACTTCTTACAGGTGTAGCTGTACTCTTTTGTATGAATTTACAAGCACTGGTGGAACAAATTGGAAGCGATAATGTTATTACAGTTTTCCTTGAATATGATTTATCTGATAAAGATGTAAAAACAGCAGGTAGCGAAATAAAAAAAATCGACAATATATCAAAAGTTGTCTTTTATTCAAAAGAAGAAGGTATCAAAGAGTTTTCAAAACAGCTTGGTGACCTTTCAGATGAATTTCAAGGGGATAACAATCCTCTACCAGATGCCTATAAAATTACATTAGAAGATTTGTCACAATACGACAAAACAATGGACAAGGTTACCAAGGTAGATGGAGTTTACAAGGTAAGTAATCGTAGCGGACTTGCCAATATGTTTACTGAAATCAATAATCTGGTAATAACGCTCGGATTTTGGGTTGTAGTTATTCTAGGTCTTATATCACTATTTATAGTATCAACTGCTATTAAGACTACAATTCATTCACGACGTTTTGAAATAAGCATAATGAAGTCAGTAGGTGCAACAAATGCCTTTGTAAGAATACCTTTTATTGTTGAAGGCTTGTTGTTGGGTATCGTTTCAGGTATAATAAGTTCTATATTACTTAAATTTTTATATGAAGGTTTACTGAGCGTTTTGCAGACACAATATATCACAGCAGTAGAAGTAATCAGCTTTTCATCTGTTGTGGGATATGTTCTTGCATTTATGGTGAGTGCGGGTGCTATATTAGGTACTCTGGGTGCATCAATATCTCTTGGTAAATATCTCAAACTTGAGGGCAACGAACTTTTAGGCTGGTAATAAAAGATTTAATAATTAAGAATATTTGCATTTTAACGGTGGTGAAAAAATGAGAAAGGGATTTTTAGCTGTACTGGCAGCAATACTTATATGTATGCAAACGGTTTCTACATATGCAGTTTCAAATGAAGACAGTCTTCAAGAAGAAGTTGACAGCAATTCCAGCGAAATTACCCAAAAAGAAAATGAAAACAGTGAGCTTACAGAAAAGCTCACCAAACTCAATAAGGAAATAGAAAATTCCAGACTTGAAATTGCAACACTACAACAGAAGATTGACGACTCAAATAAAACCGTAAATAACTTAAATGATGATATTACAGATAACAAGGAAAAACTTAAAGAAAGAATAAGAGCTATTTATATGGCTGGCACAGCAAGTAACCTTGAAATTATACTTGGTGCCAAAGATTTTGGTGATCTACTTAATAAAGTAGAATATGTTTCACTTATTGCAGATCACGATTCACAACTTATTGACAATCTTACACAAGATGTAAACGTAAATAAAAAAGCTCAGAAGGTACTTAAAGAGTCAATGTCAGAGCTTGAAAAAGAAAACAAGCAACTTATAGAAAAAAGAGAAGAATTTTTGAGCCTCCTTGAGGCAAACAGCGAAAGATTAAATTATCTTTATGGAGAAAACCAATCAATTTCTGATATGCTTTTAGATGACCCTGGATACGGAAACTTACAGGGAGAAATTGAAAGTTATTATCAAAAAAATAATAGTAATTCTTCAACAAAAGATAAAAACAGTTCTTCTTCAAAAAGCGAAACTTCCTCCAACAGCAGTAGCGGTTCATCTGTTATTACTTCAAATGGAAGTTCCCAAAATAATAACAACTCTTCTGATTCTGAAATAACAGATAACCTTACTTCTCCAAGCGGAACAGAAAACAATGACAGCTTTGTTTCAACAAGTGGTTACATATGGCCTGTACCGGGATTTTTCAATCTTACTTCATTATGGGACGAGGATAGAGGTTCATCTAACCACGGTGCCTTAGATATAGCAAGTGCTGGAATTGATGGAGCAAATGTTGTAGCAGCACATTCAGGTACAGTTATTTTTGCAGAAAACAACTGTATACATAATTGGGGTAAATATGAAAGCTGTGGTTGTGGCGGTGGTTATGGAAACTATGTTATGCTTGATCACGGTGACGGCTATTCAACAGTATATGCACATATGAGTTCGATAGTTGTATCAATAGGAGATACTATTGAGGCTGGACAACTTCTAGGCTTTGTAGGCTCCACAGGATATTCAACCGGTGCACATCTACACTTTGAAACCCGTTACGACGGTGTTAAGTATGACCCTCTATCTGAATACCCTGACATTGATGTTACATATTAGTTAGAATATTAATTTATGCAAGAAAACGCACCACACATTATGGCTTGTTATGCCAATTTGTGCGGTGCGTTATATATTTTATTTAACACATTATCAACAAAGTTTAATATATTCTTTGGGTAAAAAGTTTGTTTCCATTGTCCAAGTAACAGCTGTGCAATTTTTCATAATAAAAACTTGGAGAAGATTATCTATACCGTTTTCAATCCAAGCCTGCAAAAATTTTCTTGATGGATGAGCAAAAATTTCTTCTCTCAGCTTTTCATCATTAATCTGCTCAAGAATACCTGTTACACGAATCTGAACACCATTGCATGAAAAACACATTTCAGCTTTCGGATTTTGCTTTATCTGTGCAAAAACATCTTTAGTTGACGCAGTATGGAAAATAAATCCATTATAGTCAGCTCTATACAACAACATTCCTCTTACTCTGGGCTGATCACCTTCAACAGTAGCAAGATGAAAAGCAGGATTTTCATTAACAAGTTTTAATATTTCCTGTGCGGTCATATTATCATTTCCTTTCTTTAATTAAAACTAAAATGATTATAACCTATGTAGAGAAATTATTCTTTTAAAATACTGTATAAAATTTTAAAAATACTGCTAATCGCTATATTTGTCACGATATTCGCTAGGTGAAATACCTACTCTGCTTTGAAAGCAAGACGAAAAATGTGCGTTGCTACCAAATCCACATCTCATAGCAATTTCAGTTATGGGAATATTTTTTCTTCTCAGCAAAGTTTTAGAACGTTCTATCCTAATTTCAATCAAATATTCAATAGGCGTAATTCCTATTTCTTTTTTAAAACGGCGATTAAAACAAGATGGCGAAACATATCCGAGTGTTGCAAGCTTTGACACGGTAACATTATCCATATAATGTTGTTCAATATAATGCTGTGCTCTTGCAACAGAGTAATCTGCCGAAACTGCACGCAAATCAAGCGTTTCGCCAAAAATACTACGAATAATCCAATGAGTAATGATTTCTGATTGTGCATCAAGTGTAATATCAGAATTCATCATTGATTTACTATATTCAAAAGCAAATGTATTCAGTGCTTTTAAAATATCACTACACATCTCAAAAGTTTTTTCATTAAAAACAGGTAGATCGTTCGAATAGCTTTGATAACGCTTTTCAAAATAATCTTTTTGAATCATAAGAGAATAGTAATTCATTCCTGTTTTTTTACTATACGGAACATTCGGCGAAGTTATTTCTGCATAATAATGAGTTTGTTTATCTACACTTTGCTCAAAATAAATCACTATAATATATGACGAATGAGTATAATTGAATTTAGACATATATTCGCACGATTCTGATATAGGAATGAATATACCAAGCTGAGGACGAACATAACAATCAACATCCACAAAATCATCTTCGGTAATATTATCATTTATAAGTTTTTTTATAATTTCAAAATCTTTCATAAGACCTCCAAAAACTAGAGCATATCTGAAAACTCAAACCGATTGTGCTATTTAGCCAAAATCCATATAAAAGCAAGAAATGAAGAAGCAAGTTTATCATAGCAAGTAGCAACTATACGAAAAGATTGATTTTATTGAAAAAGCATTCGATTAAATAACACTTTTTGTAAAGCTAATAATCACAATCTCACAGCTCTTTGGTATTTGTTTTAGGCATAATGATAATAACTTACATCTTGTGAATCAATATTCTTGTTTGGTAACCGGAAAAAGAATAATTCAGATGTCATTTTGACAATTCTCAAACAAGTATAATATAATTGCAGATATCTTTTGTTCCGTAAGCACAGTCAGCGAAAATGTTTCTATTAGAAATTTCAAATGCTGAAAGCAGAGGTATTGCTTGTTTTGAAGCATGAACTTCGCCACCGGTAATAATAAAATGAACAAGATTTCAGAGTCCATCAACAATAACATGAATTTTGATTGATTATTTTCTGAATTTATAGTCTTTTTTATCACTTATACTTTGTGGATATACTTCTATGGAAGTAGCAATGATAAGAGATTTTTAAAATCAGCATCTTAATTTAATACCTTTTGCTAACATTAAGGTTAATACTATTGAAATTTTCTTTTTCATATTATCGCTCTTTTCAAGCAACTTATATTCAAAAGAATTGAAAAGTCTAGCCATATTTTTAAAACAATAGATTTGCATTTGTCTAATTTTCACGATTAATATGGTGTTGTATATTTTCAGATATATTTTTAATAATTTGTCGTGAACAATCAGGCTTTATTTGCACCTTATCTAAATCAGATAAATCAACCCATTTATAGACAGCCTCTTGATTGTCAATTATCTGCCTCTCACCATCAAAAAATTTTAATTCATTATTATCATCTCTAAGTTGATAAAAGAAAATATACTGATGCCACGATTCTCCCTTCATTTCAAAGAAATTTTCAATCAAAGCAATCATCTTATCAATCTGTAAATTAGCACCAACCTCTTCTTTATATTCCCGAAGTATAGCACTATCAGTAGATTCACCTAACTCTACTTTTCCACCTACAAAAGTCCAATAAACATCATCTTTTAGTTTTGATAAAAAGATTTTATTATCTTTTATACAAATACCATTTACCCTACAATTGAAAACTACATCTTCTGTCGCAAACTGAATATCTTGCATATTAACACCCACCCATACTCCTATTTATAAACAAAAGTATATCATAGGAAACTATGATTAGCAACACATCAGTTTAAACCAGCCACGTCAATCTAATTTAGTTATCTTTTTGTAACACATTTATAAATTTATATTACCTAAAACAAATTCAGCCTATAATTTAACAGGAATTCGCTATAAATTTGTAATCAAACAGACTCTAAGTAATAAAAAGATACAAACTTGTTATAAATATTACTTTTTTATTAAAGAATTAGATTGACGTGTTAAACCAGTACTATAAAACCCAAGTTAATGTTATGTTGTATGCGTCTCCAACACTTTCCAGAGCCTATTCCTACAAAGAAGATTTTCTTAATATTCTTTATTGTAACTCAAGAGAAAAAGCTCAAAAGCAATTAATTAAATGGATTAATTCTGCT